>JBBRBM010000109.1:0-20065 GCA_038205745.1 Verrucomicrobiota bacterium
CAGCAACTCCAGGGCGGCGACCGGACTGGAGACGGTCGTCACGTCGTAGCCTTCGCGCTGCAACGTCTGCCGCAGCGCGGCCAGCACGATCTCCTCGTCGTCCACGACGAGGATGCTCGGCTTAGTTTGTGACGATGTGGCAGTCATGCAATGGCGCTCAACGCAATATGGTGTCCAGATTTTTGAGAATGTCAGCTTCAGACATTCCGCTGGTGACGACAAGATGTCCAAGCGCCAGCCATTCTGTGTCCAGTTCGTCGGCGGTTCCCCCCACAGTCTGAAGGACTATTTTCAGGTCGGGGAGGCGCTTTTTCACGTCGCTCAGGAAGTCGGGCAGCGCCGTGTCGCGGGGATCGGCCAGCACCATCAGCGCGGCCAAGGTGTGGTCGTCTCCCAGCAGCAAGTCTCGAGTGCGGCCGAGCGTGGAAGTCTGGACCACGTAATAACCGCTCGTGCGCAGGAATTCCGTGGTGCTGTCCAGCAACAGCCCCGGGTCGCCCAGCAACAGAATGCTGCGGCGCGGGCCGGCGGCTTGCGCGCGTTCCGTTTCGCTGAAGTCCGCCTGCGGCAGCCAGACGCGAAACGTGGTGCCTTTGTTCTCGATCGACGCGACCGAAATCCCGCCGTGATGCTTTTCCACGAAGAGACGCGCGTTGTAGAGACCGAGGCCGGAGCCTTTGTTCAAAGGCTTGGTGGTGAAGAACGGGTCAAAGAGCAAAGGCAGGTGCCGCTCTGGAATTCCCGAACCGGTATCCGCCACCTCCAGACACACGATGGGCGTTCGCGGCTCAATGCCGACAAAGTGTTCCGGCGGCGTCCACGTGTTGTGGACCGACGTGCGGAAAACGAGTTCGCCGCGGTCCGGCATGGCGTCGGCGGCATTGAGCGCGAGGTTCAAGACCACCTGGCGCAGCTCGACCGCGTCGGCGTAAACGGCGAGCGCGGCGGGCGTGAGTTCCTCGCGCACATGGATGCGGCGCGGCAGAATCTTTTTCACCAGGTCGCTGAACTCGGTGACGACTTCGTTGAGATTGTGATAGTTGCGCTCGCCCGTCTTCGAGCGGTGCAGGCTCATGATGCGGTGTACGAGCTGGCTGGCTTGCAGGGCGTTGCCGCGGATGAGCGTGAGCCCTTCCTTGAACGGATGATTGGCGTCACACTCGGCGAGGAACGTTTCGCTCAGCGAAGTAATGCCCGCGAGAATGTTGTTGAAGTCATGCGCGAGGCCCATGGTGAGCAGGGCGAGCGTTTCCTTCCATGCAGCCGCCGACAAGCGTTTCTCCGCAATGGTCTGGCGGGTCACATCGAGCCACACCCCTTCATACGAGAGCAACAGGCCGCTTGCGCTGCGCAGCGGGCGGCGGTGTTCGAGCAGGTAAGTGACTTTGCCGGATTGAACGTGGCGAACGCGATAGTGGATCGCAATCGACTCGCCCGTTTCCGCAGCGCGGCGGATCTGGCGCTGCACTTCATCCGCATCCGTTTCGTGAATGGCCTGCCAGAAAGTCCGCGGCGATCGCATCCACTGCTCGGCTGGAATGCCGGTCAGTTCCTCGACCCGGGGGCTGATGAAGCGGAAGGAAAAATCCGGGCGCTGGTTGAAGACAACCCCGGGCCAGCTTTGCGCGAGGCGCTCAAGTTCAGATTCAGCCTTGAGCGCGCGAACAAACAATTCGTGCCGCTCATTTTTACCTGCGAGTTCCTCGGTCCATCCGCGCTCGGCAAGCTCGCGCGTTGACGGGAGCACCGAGTGAAGCCGCAGAAACCAACCCGCTGAATTGCGGGCGGCTTCGATTTGAACGGCACTGTCCTCGCCGCAATGAAGTGTGACTTCGGCGAAGGAACTGGAGCCGTTGAATATTGGTGCCAGCACTTCAGTGGCGTCAGGGCACTTTCCCGCGAGCGTTTGCGCAAGATTTTCTCCGCGCAGATCCACCGCGCCGCGTTCGATCCATTGGGTGAGAGCGTCATCGAGGCGTTCGATGTGTCCGGCGGCGTCGACCCACGCCAGGCCGCGCTCAAGCCATTCACCTCCGGCACGCTTGCCGGCATCGGCGGTATCAAGGAGTTTCTTCACACCAATTGCGGAACGCGGGCAAAGGTCCCCGCCCTGCGCGTAGACGTTCGGGCGCTGAGACAATCATTTCTGGGCGATCGTGTAAACCAGAACCGGCGCACCAAAATGACCTCCGAACTCGGATCAAGAACCAATGTGCCGCCCTCAACAATAAGTCTTTCCGTTTGCACCCGTGCGCACACCTTCTCTAGCATACGCGCGTAGTGAACCCCGAACGCAGGGCGCTCCTCGGCTGCTTGGCCATTACGGACAGTGGAGGGCGCATTATTTTTTGCAGCGAACCATTCGCGGCGCGAATTGGCGCAGCAGCCCATGAACTCGTGGGCCGTCGCGCCACGGAATTGTTTTGCGACGAAGCGTGGACCGGCCAGCCATTCGTTTTCCGTGAAACACAGTGCGAGCTCCAGCAGTTCGACGTCGCTACAGCGAATGGTGAAGTTTACCTTCGCGTCGTGGTGCTGCGTGATCACGGGACAGCGCCGTCGGAGGCCGATCTGGATCTTGCGTCGGCGCCGGGCCTGGCCGAAATCCCTCGGCTGACGCACGACCTGAACAACATTTTCACCGTGATCTACGCCTCGATGGACATGCTTGGAAGGGGCGACATCCCTGCAAAAGAGCTTCACGAGGCAATCGAGAGCGCCCATCGCGCGTCGCGTCGCGGCGCTGAGATTGTCACGCGGATTCGCCAGGCGATTGGAAGAGATCCCGTATCCGTTCCCGCGACTGCGGCTTCGAGAACGGCGCCCATGAAAGGAGAAACGCGCGACCGCGTTCTGGTGCTGAGTTCTGAATCCACCGTGCGCCTGCTGCTCCGCGCCGTGCTCGCGTATCGGGGCTTTGAGGTGATTGATGCCGCGGACCTGAACGCCGCCCGGGCGCGTCTGAATGAAAAGGGGATCGATTTCCTGATCGTCGATGTGGGAGCGGTCGATGGCGATTGGAAATCCTGTGCTGTTCGCGTCCCCACGCTGTTGCTGTGCCCCGTCGAGCCGCCGGACCGCGAGGGTGTATCGTGGATGCAAAAGCCGTTCGACAATCTGGAACTGGTCGCGCGTGTGCGTTCGATGCTCGACGCGCGCAAATTGGTCTAGGAGTAACTCGCCCAATGCATCTGCGCCTGTGCGCCGTAAGCCCGTTGCACGCCGCGTAACGTGGTGACGTTTCGATCGAGCCTGCGTAATTCGCTTTGCGTCGTCGCGCGGAGCTCGTCGATCAACGAGGCATTCCGTGCTTCGAGTGAAATCAGTTCGCTGACCATGGGACGGAAGCGGCCTTCGTAGTCAGCCTGTGACTCGCCGGTGCGCGGCCACTCGCGTTGCCATGCCTCGGTGGTCGTGACGATATCACGCTGGAGGTCGCGTTTGTGTGCCTGATGTTCCGCCACTTCGTTCCACCGGCCATTCGAGATGGCCTCGCCTTCCGCGTGCGTCGTGTCGCGCCACTCGTCGAACAACGACGTCAGTTCATGCGAGTTCATATATCACACACAGGCACAAAGCCCCTCGTTCCCACTCATGGCGTGTCGGCCCGTATCGTTCAGCATTTCGCGCCACGCATCGCGCAGCACCGTCAGCCGGCGAATCGATTCGTCGATGCCATCGCGGGTCTTCTTGAGATTGCTCTGGGTCAGGCGGCGATCCATGTAGTCGTAGAGGGCGCGCAACGTCGTCGCGATCTCGCCGCCATTGGTGAGATCGAGCGACGAGTTCAATTCGGTGAGAATCTTTTGCGCCTTGATCACGTTGTTGCTGATCGTGCTGTTGAACTCGAGCGGATCTTCCAGGGTGAAGCCGTGAAGCGCGCGTTCGAGAAAGTTGATCGCGCCGTCATAGAGCATCGCCACGAGCTGGCCGGGCGATGCGGTGTTGGCCGAGACTTGGCGGTACGATTGCCAGGGGTGCAGGTGACTCATACGTGCAGGGAGGGGAGTTGTGCTGTGTTGTCGTTCATTCTCCGCGCCAGTCGACGCTCATCGCCATGAGGTTGGCGATTTTCCGGATGGTTTCTTCCGGCGGATAAATGCTCGTGTCGATCAATGAGCGGGCGCGCTCCACTTCGTCCGGGCGCACGTCTGCCGCATTGCGCAGAGCGCTCCTGATCGAGTCGGTGGTGGAGAAATCCGCCGCGTCCTGGGCGGGCGGTGTTTCGGAGCCGGTCACGCGACGCGGTCCCGGCAGAGGCGTCAGATTATTTGTCGGATTGATTTGCATACGCTTTTTGGCCGGTTCCTTTTCTTGAGGGCGGTATCGTCAATTTAGTTTCGGGATTAAGGAAAATCTTCATCGCGGGGGCAACGTTGCAGCAAGCGTGGCCGCGGCAAATTGGCCGAACCGTTGCGGGGAGTGCAGAACGGTCGTGTCATCGGCGGCGCGGCCTCCGTACAATTGGGCTTCGCTGTAGTCCTTTGCCGCTCGTGCAACGGGCGCCGCACCGGCGTCGAGCACCTCATCCACGGCCCAGAGCACCTTTTGTGATTCGATTTCGACCAGGCGCAGGTCCCAGCCCACGGCGAGCGGCGGGTAGGGGCGGAAGGCCGTTAACGTCGCAAAAATCACGGCGTCACAACCTGTCTCGGCGCGGACTCGGGATACCAAATTCGTCGGAAGCGCTTGATCCGCGCGCCAGGCAGAGCGCCCGGTCCATTGCAAAAGCTGTTGCGGGGAGACTCGCACAATCTCGAATGCCTGCATTTTCCGCAGTTCTGTTTCGAGCACCACCGACAGGTGTTCCGCGCCTTCGCTCAGCGCGGAGCCTTCGCGGTGTTGACCGAGTGGGAGCAGGGCGACGCGTCGCACCGATTTCGGCAGTTTCGCCACGGCCACGATATTGGTCGGCTGATAGCGCGGACCGTAATCCGTGATCTGCCGTGTGCTCTGGCATCCCGAGGCAAAGAGTCCGAGCAGAATGGCGGCACCAACGAGCAACTTGTTCACATGCCGGTCATCGGCGGTCCGGGCGCCGACTTAACACAAAAATCCCGGACAGCTTTTACGCCGTCCGGGACTCACTGGTGTGGTGAACCTCTGGATTAACCCAGGAGGCGGAGCGCCGATTGAGGCGTCATGTTCGCTTGTGCGAGCATCGCCGTGCCTGCTTGCACGAGGATGTTGTACTTCGCGAACTGCGTGCTCTCATCCGCGACATCCACATCTTTGATGCGGCTGTTCGCGGCGGAGAGGTTGTTCTTGAGCACACCAAGCTGTTCGTTGGTGTAGTTCAAGCGCTGCATGCTGGAGCCCACCGTCGCACGGTCGGTCGCAAGCTGCGTGATGGCGGCCTTCACGTTCGTCAGCGCAGTGTTGGCGCCGACGGACGTCGAGATGTTCGAGCCCGTGGCCGTGGTATATTCACTGGCACCGACGTTCACGCCCGTCATCGAGAACTTGTTCGCATCACTGTCAGTTGTGACCTGCAGCGCGGCGGCGCTGAACAAACTCACGCCGTTGAAGTCTTTGCTTGCGATGTCGGTGATGTATCCGCTGAGGGTTGAGAACTCCTTTTGATACAACTGGCGATCCGCATCGACTTTCGTGACGTCCTGCGACAACACGGCAAGTTCGCTCATGCGATCCAGGGCTTTGCCGACTTTCTGGAGAAAGCCGTCTTGCGTCTGGCTGAATGATACTGCGTTGCCGACGTTGTTGCTGGTAGCTCCAATCCGGTTGATCTGTGCGTCGAAACGCAGAGAGACCGCCGCTCCCGCTGCATCATCTTCAGGCGACACGATCTTCGAGCCGCTGGAGAGACGAGCGAGTGATTTTGACAGTTTCGAGCTGGACTCGGCCAAAAGGCGTGAGCTGCTCTGTGCTGATACATTAGTGTTGATGACCATACTGGACTCCTTCCATGAGTCACCCCGTTGAGGGGCGTTTGTTATTTTAACGGCATCCTTGCCGCGAGGCGGAATTTCTGTGTGGGCATCCGCCGATTCCCTGCTGAAGTTTAAGGCCTTCAACCTGCCTGTGCGCCGGGTATCGACGTGTCTTATGACGAGTTTAGAAAAAAATGCAGGAGCGTGTTGCCGAGCCGAAACGGCGACACTCGTTTGCTGCTCCAGCCAGGGATGGATTTCATCGGTGCCAGTCCTTAAAAAAAGCAAGGGTGCGATTAAAAGTGCCGGGCGTGTGGCGGCGGGCGTCCCGCCTGCCGTAGAGCCGTGGCGTCTCGCCCGGCGGCAGGAACGTCGCCGTTTTCCAGAGCAACGATGCATAGGCGCAGCCAATCCGGGCGGCGGGACGCCAGCCCTCTACGTCAGGCGAAGACGCCTGACCCCACGGTGCGTGTGTGCCGAGTTGCGACAGGGCTCCCGCGTGTGATGCTTTACACGTTGCGGGCTAAAGTTATTCTCGCGGCGTGAACACGATGGTGCAGGCTCGGCCACCGTGACGCTCATTTCGACATGATTTACGATAGTCAACGCATCACTGGGTGAGATGAAAGATCAACCGTTACGTACCACAGTCATCGGCAGCTACCCGTTCCCGGGCTGGCTCGAATGCGCCGTTCAGCACCTCGACGCATTCGGCGAAACGGATCGTGCTGAGTTGGTTGACGACGCCGTGGCCATTGCCGTGCGTGATCAACTGAACGCAGGTCTCGACGTGATCAGCGATGGCGAACAGACGCGCCTTGATTTCAATCTGTCGTTTTACGGCTTCATCGAGGGCATCGAATTGGAATCTGCGCCGCCGCGCCGCTTTGGTCCGCCCGCGCACGATCAACGTGGCAAGCATCAAGTCGTCGCAGAGCTTCGCGCGCCGCGCGGTCTCGGAACAGTCGAGGATTTCAAACGCCTTCAATCGATGGCTCCACAAGGTCCAACGCTTAAAGCCAGCGTTCCCGGGCCATACACGTTGAGCGGGCGGTTACTTCCGAACAAGCAATACGCCGACCGCTACGCGCTCACGGAAGCGTTGCTCCCGCTTGTGCGCGCCGAACTCGAAGCGCTCGTCAAAGCGGGCTGCCGTGAGATCACCGTCGATGAACCTTCGATGAGTTGCTACGCGCACCGCGAAGATCCGAAGCGCTTCGTCGAAATTTTCAATCGCACCGTCGAGCCTGTGGTCGGCAAATGCCATCTCTCCACGCACCTTTGCTTCGGCAACTACAAGGCGCGGGCCGTCGGCCCGCGTCTTTACGCACCGATGTTTCCGGCGTTCCTCGACATGAACGTCGATGAAATCCACGTCGAGATGGCGAGCCGCGAGTTTTCGGAGATCGATTTGATTCGCTTGATTGCGACGAAGAAGGACGTCGCCGTCGGCATCATCGATGTGAAGAGCTACTACGTTGAAACGGTGACCGATGTTGCGAACCGGGTTCGAGCCTGTTTGAAGTTCGCGTCGCCAGATCGGTTGTCATTTGCGCCGGACTGTGGGCTGAGCCAGACCGCACGCTGGGCGGCGAAGCAAAAGCTCAAGAGCATGTGCGAAGGCGTTCGTTCTGTGCGCCGTGAACTCGGGCTTCCGAATGCGTGATGTCGCAGCATCGGTTGACGCTCATCCCGCCGGTCGGTAGCTTTGCCCACGATGATTTCGAGTTCCGCCACAGCCAGCAAAGCAGCGACGACCCCGGGCTTCCGTGTCGGTGACGAACGGTTGATCAAGGTCACGGGCAGCGCTGCGGAAAAGGTCAGTTCGTTGCTGACGAAACAGGGTCGTCCGCAAGGCGTGCTCCGTGTGGCGGTCGTTGGCGGTGGTTGCTCCGGCCTGCAATACAAGATGGATCTTCAGGACGCGCCAGCTTCACGCGACATTCTGGTCGAGAGCAGTGGCATCAAGGTCGTCGTGGATCCGAAGAGCGCGCTCTACGTGACGGGCAGCGAGCTCGATTTCAGCGATGCGCTGCAAGGTGGCGGCTTCAAGGTCACGAATCCAAACGCTGCGACGAGTTGCTCGTGCGGCGAAAGTTTCAGCGCCTAAGCGCAGCCGCCATTCCATCGCCATGACGGATTATTTCGCCCTGCTCAACGAGCCGCGTCGTCCGTGGGTGGATGCTGATGTAATCAAGCAACGGTTCCGCGAGCTTTCCAACGACCTGCATCCCGACCGCGTTCATTCGGCTGGCGAAGAGGAAAAGCAACGCGCGACGCAGCGATATTCTGAACTGAATGCCGCGCACAACACCTTGCGCGAGCCGCGCGATCGCTTGCTCCATTTACTCGAGCTTGAAGCCGGCGCCAAACCGAAGGACGTGCAGCGCATTCCGCCGGGCACGATGGATATCTTCGTCGAGGTCGGGCAGATCTGTCGCGATGTGGATGCGTTCCTCGTCGAGCGCGGCAAGGTCACGTCGCCCTTGGTCAAGGTGCAGATGTTCGAGCGCGGCATGGACTGGACGGACAAGCTCCAATCGTTGTTGCAGCGCATCAACGCCAGGCGCGACGAACTCGCCGGTGAGCTTCAGCAGATGAATGTGACGTGGAAATCAGCACCCGCAATCGGTTCGGCGGAACGTCCGGCCGCTTTGCCATTGGAGCGATTGGAACAGATTTATCGCGTGTTCAGCTACATCGCGCGCTGGTCGGAGCAGATCAACGAGCGCGTTGTTCAGCTCGCGACGTGAAGCTCAGCGTTTCTTTTGCGGCTTCGTTGGTTGGAAGAATTGGAAGAGCTGATTGATCGCCCGCCCTCCGCTTGCGTCGCCATTTTTCATCGCTTGCTGGAAGGCCACTTTGAGCACCACCACTTGAAACCACGCCTGTAGCTCGGCCTCAGTCTTGATGTTTTGTCCCTTCTCCTCCTTCAAGCCGATGACGATCTCCTGATTGTTCCGCGGGTTTGCGAGATCGACCACTTTCACCTTGCCGATCGAGACGATCAGCGTGTCGATGCCGCCAAAGTCGATCCCGGGTAGGTCAGTTTTCTTCTTTTCGCCGCTGGTTTTCTTCTTCGCCTCTTTCGCAAGGTCGTCGGTGTTCAACTTGCCTTCGGCGTTCCTGACCACCGTGACTTCGGACACGTTGATGCGCATCGTTTTGAAATGAAGCTTGCCGCTGCGAATGTCTTCCGGCACGACCTCGACGCGCAGCTCGGGCATTTCCAAAAATGTTCCGCCGCCGAACTCCGGCTTGTTGTAAATCTTCAGCCCTTCGAGATCGACCGTGTGAGTCAGCACACCGACGTCGAGCTTCGAGATCTTCGCGTCCATGCCCGTGCTGTCGCGGAGATTTTTTTCCGCCGCTGATTTCGCCAGCGTATCTTTCAGCAGCAGCAGCGCGACTACCGTAACAATCGCGAGAATGACGAAGAACAGCGCGATTCGGAAAATCCACTTGAACAGCGTTTTCATGCGTCACTTCACTCGGTCGGGATGTCCTCGGGCCGCACTTCCAGGCACTCGTCCTGGTCTTCCCAGATCACGGCGGGGAATTGTTCGAGCAATTTCGGTGCAAGTTCAAAGCCGGCTTCGGCGAGGAGTTCTTCCGCTTTCTGCGCTGCGTTTTCGAGCTCGTCGTTGTATTTGGGGACGCTCTTTTGCTTCTTCTCGTCCCAGTGAGCAACGGCGTGGACCGGCGCGTATTCGTCAGCCCATTCCAGAAGGAAATCGCGCGGTTCGCCGGTCAAGTCCTCTGGCGTCACCGCAGTGCCGCCGCAGTGTGGACAGCCGAGCCCGGATTCTTTCACGTCGCGAGTGAGCAGCGGCAGGAGCGGTGAGCCACAGCACTCGGCAGTCGTGTAAGCGGCGGGGAACGTCGCCATCCGTTGCGCGGAAAGGCCGCGATCGCGCGCGACCTGCGCGGCAAGGCGATACGCGCCCACGAGCGGATGCGAGAGCCGCCACGCTTTGCCTTCGAGTTGGCCGAGTGTTTGCGCCATCCAGCGCGCCAGCGTGAGATCGTCGTAGTCCTTGAACGCCTCTGCGTATTCCTGCCAGAGACGGTCCAACGGCGATTCGGGATTGACTGCCACAGCGCGAAAGATGCGGGGCAGCGTTTGAAGTTCAAAGTTCAAAGTGCGGATCGCCGCAGACTTTGCACTTTGAACCTGCGGCGCTGAACCGCTAAGAACTCGCCGTGCCGCCTGTGCCAACACTCACACTCGAAACTCCCGTGCGCGCCCTCTTCGGAGTCGGGCCGGAACGCGTGGCGCTGATCGAGCGCCTGGGGATTTTCTGCGCAGGCGACCTCCTTCTGCATCGCCCGAATCGTTACGAGGATCGGCGCCACTTCCTGAAGATTGCCGACTTGAAACTCAAGGAGCCGGCGACGGTGCGCGGCAAAATCGTCGCGCAAGGCCTGAAACAATTCCGTCAGCGCAGCAAGTCGGTGTTCGAGTTCGTGCTCGATGACGGCAGCGCGCGACTGCATTGCCGATGGTGGAACCTGCCGTTCATGGAAAAATATTTCGACGTGGGCGACGAGGTGATGGTCTTTGGCAAACCGAATTCGCTTCGCCCGCGCACGATCGATCATCCCGAAACGGAAGTGCTCGATCCCAGCGAAGACATCTCGATTCATCTCGATCGCATTGTGCCGATCTACCCGCTGACGGAAGGCTTGCCGCAGCGGTGGTTGCGGTCGCTCATTTGGCGCACTCTCCATGAGCTTGAATCGCAGATCGCAGAACCGTTCTCCGAAGTCCTCGCGCTGACGCAAAACAAAATTCCTTCCCGGGCGAACGCGATCCACATGCTGCACTTTCCCGAAGAATGCGAGGATGCCGAACTGGGGCGTCAGCGTCTCGCCCTCGATGAGTTTCTCGCGCTGCAAGTGGAGTTGCAAAGGCGTCGGCGCAATCTCGAAGCGGCGGCCCGAGCGCCGCTCTCCCCGGGCACGAATGAGTTGATGAAGCCGTTCCTTGCCCAACTCGGATTCCAACTCACCGGCGCGCAGACGCGCGTGCTGCGTGACATTCGCAAAGACATGAGCGGCACGGTGCCGATGCGGCGCCTGCTCCAGGGCGATGTCGGCTCGGGCAAGACGGCCGTCGCCGCCTGCGCCGCGCTGATGGCGATCGAGAGCGGACACAACGCCGCGTTGATGGTGCCGACGGAGATATTGGCGGAACAACACTTCGCGAATTTCTGCCGATGGCTGAAGCCCCTCGGCGTGCAAGTGGCGCTCCAGACCGGCGCGCGGAAGGTCGAAGGCCGGGAGCAGAACGACGAACGCCAGCCAGCGCTTCATGCGACGTTCGACCCTCGCCGCTCGACTCTTTTCATCGGCACTCACGCGCTGATCACGCCCGCCTTCGCGATGCAGAACCTTGGCCTCGTCATCATCGATGAACAGCACAAGTTCGGCGTGGCGCAGCGCGAGCAATTGGTGCGCAAAGGTTCATTCCCGCATTTGCTCGTGATGACCGCGACTCCTATTCCGCGCACGCTCGGGCTGACGCTCTACGGTGATCTCGACATCTCGGTGCTGGATGAACTTCCTGCCGGTCGCGGTCGCGTGCGGACGTTTGTGCGCACGGGTGAGCAGTTGGCCAAAGTTTACGAGTTCATGCGCGGCAAGCTTGCGGAGGGACGGCAGGCTTACGTCGTTTACGCGCGCGTTTCAGAAGCCGACACCGAAGCCGGAATCAAAGCCGCGACTCATGAGTTTCAAGTGTTGCAGAAGGAATTCCCCTCGCATCGAGTCGGATTGCTTCACGGCCGGCTGAATGGCGCCGAGAAGGAACGCATCATGTCCGAGTTCCGGGCGAATAAGCTGCACGTGTTGCTCGCCACTTCGGTGATCGAGGTCGGCGTCGATGTGCCGAACGCGACCGTGATGGTGATCGAGAACGCGGAGCAATTCGGTCTCGCGCAACTGCACCAATTACGCGGTCGCATTGGTCGCGGCGCGCATGAGTCGTTTTGTGTTCTGGTCGCCGATTTGAAGACGCCCGAGGCGCAGGAGCGATTGCGCGTGATGGAGAAAACGAACGACGGGTTCGCGATTGCCGAAGCAGATTTGAAGTTGCGTGGGCCCGGAGAATTTCTCGGCTCGGCGCAAAGCGGGCTGCCACCGTTCCGTTTCGGCGACATTATTTTTGATACGCGACTACTGGACACATCACGCGATCTCGCGCGACACATCGTCACATCGTTGCCACTTTCCTACTGACCGGGTGCAGTAGGCGCTGACGGCGGCGAGAAACGTGTCGGCGGAAGAATTTTCGACATGCCTGGAACGGCGGTGCCCTGACGTTCCTTCTCCAACAGAAGTTGCCGGTGCGCCTCGATTCGCGCTGCTATCTCATCAGGGCTCAACGTGCTGACGGTGTGCGAAACGGTTGGCGCCGGGTTCGGGTTCGCGGCTGCGCCGCTTCCGCCGATCATTACGTTATTAGCACCTTCCGAACGCATCGGTCGCGCCGGAATTGCGCCGCCGAAGTTTGGCGTGTTGGGCACTGCTGACGCGGCCTGTTGACCACCACTTACGCTCACGTTGCCTCGGTTGCCGCTATTGAAAGGTGATCCGGGCACCATTGCTCCTGGCGGTGGCGGTATATTGAGCGGCGTCATGCCGGGAAAGACGGGCGGCGGTGGAACAGGGGAGCCGGGTGTTCCGGCAACTGCCGCGGGCTTCACGCCGTTCTTATCGAAATCCAAAGTCGTCTCGGCATCACCGTTGCGAATGCGCACAACGCCGTTGTCCGCATCAATCGCGAGCACTTCGATGTCGCCTTGTTTCTCGCCAACCTCCATCGCCGGCGGGAACTCGAACTTTTTGGTCTGCTGATTTTGCACCTGGAGGAAAACCTTCGGCGGCCCAAGCAGCGTGCTGATCCCGGTGAGCCTGATATCGAGGGGGGGCGGCAAATCCGCAGGCGCATTGGTCGGCGGCGGAGGCGGGGGAGGCGGATCTTTGAGCGCGAAAGGATTTCGCAGGATGATGACCTGATACGGGTTCTCTCTCACTTCCGCGTACGCGATGGCGGACAATCCCACCAGCGCGGCGGCAGTCAGGCATCGGCTCAAAGTCCCGGATTTCATGGTGCGCAATGTAATTCTTTGAATGCTAAACACCACTGCCAAGTTTTGGTTGCGTTTTCCAAACCCTTCCAACTCCACGCCTCTGCCTGAAAACGTTTACCGTCGCTCGTGGGTGCGATTGAGAGTGCAGCCGTTTTTCAGGCTTCCCTCATCGGGGGAGGGATTGAGGGTGAAGGGTGGTGAGGTCAAAGCGCTCAATCTTTTTCAGAGCGTCCGCGTATTTCTCCCCGCCATGAACTGGTGGAGTTTGATGTCTTCGGTCAGCACCACCCCTCATCCCTGACCCTTCTCCCGTCAATGGGGAGAGGGGAACCGTTTTCCGCTCCAACCTTGCCACGCCCGCCGCCCGTCGCTTTGATACGCGGCATGAAATCATTTCGACTGCTGCTTGCATTCGTGTCCCTTGCTGCGTCGGCGTTCGCCGCCAGCGAACCGACGGAATACTGGACCTTCTTCGGCACTTACACCGGCGCCAAGAGCAAGGGCATTTACGCAGCGAAGTTTGATACGCGCACCGGCAAGTTCGGCGTGCCACAACTCGCCGCTGAGATCACGAACCCGACTTTCCTCGCCGTCCACCCGAATGGACGCTGGATGTACGCGATCGGTGAAGTGGGTAATTTCGGCGGCAGGAAATCCGGCAGCATCGCGGCTTACACCATCGATGCGAGCAGCGGCAAACTCACCGCGCTGAACACGCAGCCGTCCGGCGGGGCAGGGCCGTGTCACGTGTTCGTGGATCAAACCGGCAAGTGCGTTCTCGCGGCGAATTACGGCGGCGGCAGTGTCACTTCGGTGCCGATCAAGGACGACGGTTCACTCGCCGAGCCCGGCTCATTCATCCAGCATACCGGGTCGAGCGTGAACAAGGGCCGGCAGGAAGGACCGCATGGCCATTGCATCATCACCGACCCGAGCAATCGTTTCGCGCTCGCATGCGACCTCGGACTGGACAAGGTGCTCATCTACAAGCTCGACACCTCGACCGCGACGCTCACGCCCAACGATCCTTCGTTCGGCAGCACGGCGCCCGGTGCGGGTCCGCGGCACATCGCGTTTCATCCGAATGGCAAGTTCGCTTTCGTGATCAGTGAGCTGGATTGCACCATGACAACATTCGCGTGGGACGGCAAACGCGGCGCACTCACGGCGATCGATGCGGTCTCGACCGTTCCCGGCGAACGCCAGAAGAGTTACAGCACCGCCGAAGTGCAGGTGCATCCGAACGGCAAATTCGTTTACGGCTCGAACCGCGGACACAATTCCATCGCCGTCTTCACCGTTGATCAAAGCACTGGCAAACTTACGCGCATCCAGAACGAGAGCACGCAGGGAAAAACGCCGCGCCATTTCACGCTCGATCCGACCGCACACTTCCTCATCGTGGAGAATCAAGACTCGGGTGACGTATTCGTTTACTCCGTGGATCAAAACACCGGACGTCTCGCGCCCACGGGCGAGAAGATCGAAGTGGGTTCGCCCGTGTGCGCGGTGTTCGTGCCGGTGAAGTGATCGTTCGCATGTTGCCTTTGCATCAACTTCGCGCCGGCGTCATCGGCACGGGATTCATTGCACCGGTTCACATCGAGGCGTTGAAACGTCTCGGCGTGCAAGTCACCGCGATCTGCGGCTCGACCAACGGTGCGCGCAAAACCGCCGCGCAGTGGGGCATTCCCGAAGTTTACGGTGACTACGATTACAAGGCGCTGCTGCGTTCGCCGAATGTCGATGTCGTTCACATCACATCGCCAAACAAGGCGCACGTGGAACAATCCCTCGCCGCGCTGGCCGCTGGCAAACATGTCGTGTGCGAAAAACCGCTCGGCATCACCACCACTTCCACGGCGCAAGTGATGAAGGCGCTGCGCAAGGCGAACGCGCCGGTGTTCGCCGTGAACTACGTCTGCCGGTTTTTTCCCGCCGTGCTTCAGATGCGCGCGATGGTTCATCGTGGCGATCTCGGGAAAATAATTCACGTCCACGGACGTTTCTTCCAGGACTGGCTGCTGAAGGAGGACGATTACAACTGGCGCATGTCCGCGAAAGAAGGCGGCAAGCTGCGCGCCATCGGCGACATCGGCACGCACTGGATGGACGCCGCCTCGTTCATTCTCGGCGCGCGAGCCGAGTCGATCTTCGCGCACATCGAGACGTTTCACAAAACGCGTGTGCGCCCGAAAGGTGAGGTGAACACCTTCACCGGTTCAGCCCGCGGTGCGACGCAGCGTTATAGAGTTGATACGGAAGATTTCGGCAGCGTGCTCATGCGCTTCGGCAAATCGGGCCACGGATTCGTGGACGGAGTTCATGCGAACACGCTGATCTCGCAAGTTGCGGCCGGGCTCAAGTGCAGCCTCGCCATTGGAGTCTTCGGCACGAAAGCCAGTGTGCAGTGGGATTTTCAAAATCCCGAAGTGATCATGGTGGGCCGCCGCGACGAGCCGAACCAGATTCTCCAGCGCGGCACTGCGGGCTTCGACAAAGACGTTGCCGGTTTCACTGATTATCCCGGCGGTCACCCCGAAGGATTTTCCGACTGCCACAAGATGCAGTACCGCGCGATCTATCAGCACATCGCGAGTGGACGAAAGACGCCCGCGCTCTTCGCCAGCGCCGAAGACGGCCACTACGAAGTGAAACTCTGCGAAGCCATCCTGAAGAGCAGCGGGAAGAAAACGTGGGTGAAGATCTAGCGGATAACGGGCGCAGCGTGTTCGCGGTCTGAATCGATATTTCCTTTTGCCATGACTGGAACCGGACCTCTTCCATGCCAGAGCAAAGCCACTCGCCGACCGACAGGATCAAACGCACAAATTTGGTTATCGCCGAGCTGGAAAATAACCTTGTCGGTAGGCAGTTGCGTGGCGTTTAGAACCGTCCACGCACCAAAGGGTGTCTCGTAACCGTATCGCGGTATGCGCCGTAGCCGATCCCGAGGTTGTACGGCGGCGATGTCACCACGACATCGACGAACTCGGACTTCATCTCCCGCATTGCTGCGACGCAGTCGCCGTGGATCAATTCGACTGCTGTGGAAGAAGTGAGCGCGTCTGGAACTCTCATTCCCAGACGCGTGCCACGAAGGATCTAACCGTACAGGCTCGTTTTGGCTTACGGCAGATCGAGCCGCAGTTGGCGCTTGTCGCCAACATCGATTAATTCAACCACCGCACTGTTTGGGGTGATCTGCGAACACCGAGCGCGAAGTTTCCCAGCTCCCATCTTCAATGTGCCGACTTCGCTATCACCAAGAGTGGTTTCATTGATCAATGCGAGCCGATGCGACGCGGTTCCGAAAATTCCTTTCAGCTTGATGCCATCCCACAGCACTTGTTTCACATCGCGAGCAAACGGCCGAAATTCTGAAGCACGTTCTCGAATGCGTTGAACATCAGCGGCCGACATCTTCGTCACCATCTGGTCGCGAATCACACCAGCCAGGATGTGTCCCTGGCTCGCGGCGATTTGGAGCCAATAGAACGCCTGATCGAGATCGCGTTTGGCGCCCACCCCGTCTTTGAAAGCCCGTCCCACTTCCCATTGAGATTCGGTGTGTCCTTGGAGCGCGGCGTGCTGCAGCCAACGAAAACCCTCGGCCGGTTTTGCCGCCACAGAACGTTCGAGAAAACTTTTCCCATGCAGGAGCATTTCTCCGAGGTGCCATTGCGCATTGGTGATTCCCGCCTCAGCAGCAATCTGAAACCACTTCACCGATTCAGAGAAGTAGAACCGACCAAAACACGATTCGGCGTAGGCGTTGGCCGCGATCACATCGCCGCTTTCGGCTTTCAACTTCAGTTCCCCCGCATCAGGCATGCTCTGTGCGGAAGCGGACAGCACGAAAGCCAGGCAACCGATCATGAAAACGAGATGGACGCAGCGCAAACGCATGCATTTGAGTCGTCTCAAATCACGTGACGCTTGAGACAGTAAACGGTGCGGGCTTTGTTTGGTTCCATCTGACCCTCTCGGCAAAAAGACTATAGGGGCGGATTGGTGTTCTGGTTCCATCTGACCCGAAGCCGAGAAAGAGCTTTTAGGAGTAGAGGATTTGAGGGACTCCCAAAGGGTAAACGGATCTTCTGATCCTCAGAAGAGACCGAGTTGTTTCTCTTCCACCGAGATCTTCTGAATGCAATCCGGCAGCACGTGGCGGGCGTTGCTCATCGCGCGAGTGACTGGGTAGCACTCCAGTTGTTCGGGAGAAGCAGCGCGGGAGATAATCTCTTTTCCGGTGCTGTCGCTGCTGTCGAGAAGCCACCAGTCCAGATCGTTGTCATTCAGAATGATCGGCATTCGGTCGTGGAGATCAGCCACGCATCCGCTCGATGGTGCCGTGAGAATGCTGAACTGCTCGTTCTGCCACAACCCAGCGAACCAGAACAACGCGTTGTCGCGGCGCGCGAAGCGATACGGCTGCTTGCCATCGGACATCGTTTTCCATTCGTAGAAGCCATCCGCGGGAACCAGGCAGTGTCGCGAACTCAACGCGTCTTTGAACATTTTGAACGCCGCAGTTTCCGCACGCGCATTCGTCACAGGACCGTGCTGTGAACTCCAACCCCACACGTAATCGCGCGCCACGGGCGCGTTGCTTTCGATCAACACCACAGGCGCTTTCTGCGTTGGTGCGATGTTGTAGCGTGGAGTGAGCAGCAGGATCAGCTCACCGAGACGCAGTTTCAAACGCGCTTCGTTCTTCGTGCTGCTGTAGCGATTGCACATCCCGACGCGAACTCTACATCAACGCCTCTCGCGGGAAAGTCAGTTCACGAATGCGTTCGCCCGCCAGCCGGCAGGCAGCGCGCCAGCCCGCCGCCGAGGTGATGGGAGTTGTTGATAGTCAGCGGCCGCGGTCTGTCACGCTTCCTGCACGTCGGCTGTCGGGCTGCCACTACGCTGCTTGAACAGTTGGTTGACGAGCCTGTCGGGCAGGTAACCATTTTCGTCGCTCACACGCGCCCATTCCATGCCGCGTCCCGCCCCGCATGTATGTGCTCTCTCACTAAACGTGATGAGAGAGCACATACATACAGGTCGGACCGCCAGGCAGTGGCATCTGCTGGTCGGCGTTCGTTGGCAGCGTATTCAGTGCGTCATAGCAGGTTTCTACTATCGTCGCGTTACTGCTCCCGTGCAGTTCTGGCGTGCGTGCGGTTGTCCGTCGTTGCGTCCGTCGCTTCCGTGGTGGCAGCCGTTCGTCTGGCAGTGGTTGCACATCACCGGCTGGGTCCGCGCATCACGTCGGCGTTAGCGGCAGTTTGTTGGTTCAGCGGAACAAATCGCTGTGCGTGCCTGTGCGCTCGAAACAGACGTGTGTGCCTTTTTCGGTGAGCGTGTAAATCAGCACCCAATCCGGCTCAATGTGACAATCACGGCTGCCAGCAAAGTCTCCACGCAGCGGATGATCCCGATATTCGGGCGGTAGCGGTTCGCCCTCAATCAGCAAATCAAGCGCGTCCTTGAGTTTCGTCAGATCCTTGCCGCGCTTTTCAGCGCGTTTGACATCCTTCTTGAACTGATTAGTCCGGCTGAAGGTTCTCACAATCCCAGATCGGCGTAGAGTTCCTTCTTGCTGCCAAACCGTTTTACGTTCTTGCCCGCCTTGCTGGCCTTCAAGGTGCGCGCCGTGAGCGCGTTGGGAATCCGCACGTCAAACGGCAAACCCCGCTGCAATTTAATCTGACGGTAAAGCAGTTGCACCGTTTCAGAGGCCGTCAGCCCCAATTCGGTAAGAATATCTTCCACCTCGCGTTTGAGGCCTGGCTCGATGCGGGTGCGAATCGTCGCGGTTTTGCTCATGGCCTGAATGTAGCCCTCTTGTAGCTACATTACAAGCGCCGTCGTTAGTTCTCTCAGCCACACGGATTCGCCAGCTTGAATGCGCTTCGCCAATTCAAACGCGCTCACCCATTTCGACGCTGCACTGAACTTCAATGCGCCAATGACAATGTTTGCTTCGCTGGCGCTCAGAGCAAATGTCAGTGCGGGCGCCGCTCGCTAAACGCTGCGCTCTGCCCGCAGCGCGCGCAAACCAAATGACGCGCCATCACGTTCCAACGTCACGGGCCGCGCGCGGAAACGGACGCTCGTGCGCGGCCGTGCAGCTAACGCTGCACGACGCCGCGCACCGGGCCGCCATCACGGGTTTTCCAACGTCGCGGTCGGCGGCCCTCTCGCTACAGCGCGCGCGCAGTCACGTCTCATCCAGTTCGAGAGTCGCAGAGCAGTCGATGCGCACAGGTTGCTCAACGTTTTTAGCGCGCTGTCCGCTCCGGAACGAACTCGGCGCTGAAGCGCCTCGGATCAGGAAGGAATCAGCGCAGAGCGCTGTGAGATCGTCCGCCGACCTCACTGCGTCAGGATTGTTCGAGCGCGAGAGTGCTTCGTCTCCTTCGTGCGACACCACACTCGCGAGATGGCGGCTGCGCTGGCGCGACAGCCGCGACGATGCGCCGACAGACTGCGGGCTTTGGCGTGTCAGTTCGCTCCGGCTACGATGGTCATGCTTGTGCGTCTGGGCCTGCGCTGTTCTGCCACGCCAAACACCGCAGACTGTCTGGCGGGAGGGGCGCGTGACTCCGCTGCATCAGTTCCCTGCACTTCGCTCCGCACGGCGTTGTCGATCGGCACCGTGATTCAGTTCAGCCGTGACAGATCCCGCGGCCACGATGCTGCTCGCCATCGCCTACGCTTCACTCCGTTTCGGTCACTGAAACAGCGGAGACACGCGTGGTGATGCTCACATGCGTTCGCCCGCGCGATGCGCGTGTCGAGATGAAGAGGTTTGGTCACGACGAGGCGACCCCGCGAAATGTGGCTGCGCTCGTTGGCCGTTGCTGTCATGAACGACCGGCACTGCTTACGGTGCTCGTTCCTGCGCGCCTGTGGCAGTGCCTTGCTTTCGTCTCCAGACACAAGAGCGGTTATGTGATGTGCCGCCCCAATGCCGTTTCCCGCTGGCGCGGGAACCCTCGGCACTTGGATCCCCGCCGGCTCATCGCGATACGTTCGTCCGGTCCGGTGACATCACATAACCGCGCCTTGTGTTACCTGACTCGG
>JBBRBM010000110.1:0-20059 GCA_038205745.1 Verrucomicrobiota bacterium
GTTCCAAAAATAATCCCGCCCGCCGCCGTAATTCACGTCCCGCAATTCGATGAAATATTCGCCGCCTTCCGGCGCCGTGAACGTGAGAGTGCTGTCTCCGCGAATTCCCGGCGCATCGTCGTTCGATGTCACCTCTCGCCCGCGCGCGTCCACGACGCGCACCACGGAATCGACACGCGACCCAAGTCGCGCCGCGACGACTTCCATCGACACGCGTTCGCCCTTCGTGGCGTTGAGCTTGAACCACGAGACATTCAGTTCCTCCGCGACACCTTCGATGATGCACGGCGACATGAGCGACTGCGCCGTGGCGCGCGTGCGATTCGTGCCTCGCTCGACCAGCGTGGATAATTCGTCAACCACGAAACCGCGCAGATTCGACACGCCGTTCGAAGCGACAATTCGCGCCCAGCACACTCCCGCAATAGCCTTCGCTTCGAGCGCGACGCGGAACTTCACTTCGTTGTCCCGCGGTTCACCAACGAGCGTCGCCTTTCCGGGAACACTCATCCACAGACTCGCCGTCTCGCGCAGGCTGCTGCCGAAGAAAGTAATTTCCGTTTCACCGCCAGCGCGGAGGACGAGCGTCGACACGCGATCAATCTCTGGCGATGCGACGAGTTGAATGGAAGAACACGCGATCGCGGCGAGCAGCGCAGCGAGCTTGTGGCCCATCACGCGATCACTCCCGTGACTGGTTCCCCGTCTGTGATGCGCAGCGGGCGATTGGCGCTGTTGTGGACCTCGGTGCGATGATCGATGCCGAGCAGGTGATACACCGTCGCCGTGAGATCGTCCGGCGTGACGGGATCTTTCGCCGGATGCTGCGCGTATTTGTTTGATTCGCCGTGAACAAATCCACGCTTCACGCCGCCGCCCGCCAGCAACGCTGTGTAACACTGCGGCCAATGATCCCGGCTAACGTTCTCGTTGATCTTCGGCGTGCGACCAAACTCGCCCACCCACACCACCAGCGTGTCTTTGAGCAGTCCGCGCTCGTCCATGTCGTTCAGCAACGTCGGCAACGTCTGCTCGTGAATCGGCAGATGATACTTCTCAATGATGGGAAACATCCGTGTGTTGTTGAACCCGTGCGTGTCCCAACCACCGCTCGTCGTGCTCTGCCCGCCAATCGTGTCGGAGAAATAAACCGTGACGAACTTCACGCCCGCCTCAACGAGTCGCCTCGCCAGCAAGCAACTCTGCCCATAAGTCGTACGTCCGTACGAATCGCGCACCTTCGCTGGTTCCGCCGTGAGGTTGAACGCGTTGCGCAACTTCTCAGAGTGAAGCAATTGCCAGCGCTTTTTCGTAATACGCAACCAGCCCTTGCGCCGCCGCAGAGTGATCGAGCAATCGCGATTGTTGATCCACGAACTCCCTGAAGTGCTGGAAACCCTGCTGACGGCCGACGCGGTCCAAGGGCGGCACGTTCGGTTGATGTTTCAAGATGAGGCGCGCTTTGGCCGCATGGTGCGGATACGGCGCTGTTGGTCCCCCGCGCCGCCGCGTCCGGTGGTGCATAACGGCTACGAGCGGGAGTTCCAATATGTCTATGGAGCGGTCAGCCCCTTGTGTGGACGGCGGCGCGAAAGTGGTGGAAAACCGCCGGTTTGAAAGTCCTGTGGTGGCGGCGCGAAAATCCATAATGAATGGCGGTTGTCACGGGTTAGTTTGATCCTTCATTCTGTAACTTCCGCCCTCGATGACGATGGTTTGGTCCATCGGAAGTGCAGGCGTTTCCGACGTATCTGGCCGCAGCGCGAAAGGTTTCTGCTTCCACCCAAAATCAGGCACACAGGCCGGTGGTCACAGGCCGTCCATACCGATCACCGCCGGGTCGCCATAGAGCGTGAAGGAGCCGGCGCGGGTCACTTGCACATCCATGAGCTGGCCGCGATGGCGTTCGCTGCCGTCGAAGACGACGATCTTGTTGCAGCGGGTGCGGCCCATCATGCGCTCGGAGCGTTTGCTCGGGCCCTCGGGGAGAATTTGCACGCGTTCGCCCACGAGCGCGCCGTAACGTCGCGCGGCGATTTCGTTGGTGAGCACGAGGAGGCGTTGGTTGCGTTCCTCTTTCACTTCCTCGGGCAAGTGATCGGGCATAACGGCAGCGGGTGTGTCCTTGCGCTTCGAGTAGCGGAAGATGTAGGCGTTATCGAAGTCGGCCTCGCTATAGAGCGAGAGCGTTTGCTCGAAGTCAGCGTCCGTCTCGCCGGGAAAACCAACGATGATGTCCGTGGTGATTCCCATGCGCGGGTTCACAGCGCGCAACTTCTGGATAATGGTGAGGAAACGTTCGCGTGTGTAGCCGCGGTGCATCGCCTTCAACATACGATCGCTTCCGCTTTGCGCCGGGATGTGCGCGCTCTCGACGAGTTTCGGGAATCGCGCATAAGCCTCGACCAGGTCGTCGCCATAGCCTTTCGGGTGTGGAGAAGTGAAGCGGATGCGATCGAGACCTTCGATCTCGTGAACGGCTTCGATGAGCATGACGAAAGGGGAGACTTGGGGACGATGGGACAAGGGGATCGGGGGAGTCGTTGCGTCCCCTTGTCCCCCAGTCGCCTTGTCCCCTCTTCTCCCATAGCTGGTAACGATCTGGCCGAGCAAGGTGATCTCTTTCACGCCCTTTCCCGCGAGTTCACGGCATTCGGCGACGATGTCGGGAATGGTGCGGCTGCGTTCTTCGCCGCGAGTGTAGGGGACGATGCAGAAGGTGCAGTATTGGTTGCAGCCCTGCATGATGCTGACGTAGGCGCTGACAGATTTCGGGGAAGTCGCGGCACCGTTGAGCAAATGCTGGCGAATCTCCGCTTCGCTGCCCCGCTCAGCGTCGATGTCCACGATCTTATCGCGCTTGCCGGCGAAGATTTCGTCGAGGTACTCCGCCGTGCGATGAAATTTCTGCGTGCCAATGACGAGATCGACGTCGGGAAGTTTGTCGATGAGTTCCTTGCCGCGGCTTTGCGCCATGCAACCCATGAAACCGAGAACGACATCGGGGC
Organism: Verrucomicrobiota bacterium; assembly: GCA_038205745.1. Lineage (GTDB taxonomy): Bacteria > Verrucomicrobiota > Verrucomicrobiia > Limisphaerales > SIBH01 > JANNGC01. The sequence goes on from JBBRBM010000110.1 coordinate 3,009, forward strand.
GATTCTTCCGCACGTCGGAGGCGAGATTGGCCATCTTGCCGACGGCTTTGCGCTCCGCCATGTCGCGGACCGAGCAGGTGTTGAGCAGGATGACGTCAGCGGCGAGCTCGGATGGCGCGAGCGTATAGCCCTTGGCGACAAGCTGGGCGGCCACAGCCTCGCTGTCGCGCTCGTTCATCTGGCAACCGTAGGTCTTGATGTAAACGCTGGGCATCTGATTCGGAAACGGGGCCAGAAACTAAAGCAGGGCGCCGCGAAAGCAAGCGGACTCGAGTGCGGCGCGGGTGCCGCCTGACTGGCATTTGGCGCGCTGCCGGTGGAATTTGATAGGAGGGGCTCATTTCATGCCACTCCCGACAGACGCCACGGCGCGCAGCCATGCACAAGGAAAGCACGGCCACCACTGCGGCAAAAAGGTAAATGCCGGCCAGAATCATGTCTCACTAGAGCCGAGATCGTAGAGCGATGCTCCCCGCTTTTTGTCCACGTCACGCCATTTTATGCGAGCTACCCAACGCCTCACGGAACCCGGTGATCGCTGATTCAACTGATTCAACCGGGCGCAACTTACGCCCGACAATGCTCAATTTCGGAGTAGCGAAACCCGCCTGCGTCCGACAAGTTCCGCACAAGCCCCAGTTTTCATGGATACGCGTGATCGCAAGCTGCTGCCGATCGTCAACGCGATGCGCTGCACAGCCTGCGGACGCTGCGTGAAGATCTGTGGACTGCAACTGCGTCGCCTCGTCGGCACGGTCTCAGTGCTGGTTGATCTAAGCCGTTGCCCTGGGGAAGCCCTCTGTGAAGTGGCATGTCCTTCCGCTGCCATCGAGATGGTTTGGATGACGTGGCCGCCCGAATGAAATAGCAGCGCGAATCACACCGCCCCTCGACCCCGTTCTCCAACGATTACCGGTTCAGCCGCCAGCCTCGTGAGGGCCCAATCCCGGAAAAAAGTTAAATTTCAGCGCTGGCGCGCTCGTCCATCCCGGCGAAGGTCGGGACGGATGGGGACACACACGAGAGAAACTACGCAGCGCGACTCTGTTTTCGCGTGGGCTTTTACCTTGGAGTTCGCCTTGTGCGGCCCGTCTTATTCGTGCTCTACTTCAAGAGAACAACCATGAACGCCATCCATCGCAGGAATTTTGTTAAGTCGTTGGGTCTTTCGGCGGCTTCGTTGCCGTTCATCATCGGCCTGCCGAGTCTGGGGCTGGCGGCACCGGCGCGCCCGCGGCAGCGGCTCGTGATCATGTTCAGCCCGAACGGCACCATTCCTTCCGCGTTTTGGCCTGATGAAGAAGGCCGTGATTTCAAGTTGAAGGAAATCATGACGCCGCTCGACGCGTTCAAGGATCGCATGCTCGTGCTCAATGGCGTGTGCAACAAGGTTCGCGGCGATGGCGACAATCACATGCGCGGAATGAGTTGTCTGCTCACCGGCATCGAGCTGTTTCCCGGAAACATCCAGGGCGGCTCGGACACGCCGTCCGGTTGGGCGAGCGGCATTTCCATCGACCAGGAGTTGAAGAATTTTTTCCAAAGCCGCAACGAGACGCGCACACGCTTCGGCTCGCTCGAGTTTGGCGTCGGCGTCACGGATCGTGCTGATCCATGGACGCGCATGTCGTACGCGGGGCCGAACAAACCCGTGGCGCCCGTCTCCGATCCGTACCAGATGTACGAGAAACTTTACGGCCAGCTCAAAGACAAGGAGAGCCTGCAAAGCGTGCTTGATGACGTGCAGGGAGATCTGAAGAAAGTCCGCAAGTTGATCAGCGCTGACGATCGTCGCCTGCTCGAAGACCACGAATCGCTGGTGCGCCAGATGGAGCGTGAGATCAAGGAATCGTCCGAGCAGAAATTGCGCGTCAGTCCGCCCACACTGGAGGGAGGCGTGGCTGACCAAAATGACAATGTGCCGCGCTTGAGCCGCATGCAGATTGATTTGCTCGTGAATAGTTTCGTGAATGACATGTCCCGCGTCGCGACGGTGCAATTCACGAAGTCAGTGGGCGGCGCGCGGATGAACTGGCTCGATGTGAAAGAGGGTCATCACACTTTGTCACACGAGGACAAGGACGAAGCCGTGGCTGCAAAGCTGGTCAAAATCAACAAGTGGTTCGCGGGCGAGCTGGCTTATCTCACTCAAAAACTCGCCAACACTCCCGAACCCGGCGGCGATGGCAGTCTGCTCGACAACACGCTCATCGTGTGGACGAACGAACTGGGCCGCGGCAGTTCTCACACGCTCGATAACATTCCGTTCGTGATGATCGGCGGCGGATTTGGTTTTCAGATGGGGCGCTCGCTCAAGCTGCCGAAGGTCGCGCACAATCGCTTGCACCTCGCGCTGGCTCATGCGGTGGGACATCGCATCGAAACCTTCGGCAAGGCGTCGCTCTGCGAAGGTGGCCCGTTGAGCCTGAGTTGATCAGGAGCGTTAACCAGCATTTCTCACCAAGATTGGGTAGCACGGGCCACTGGCCCGTGTCGTCCGGCCACTGGCGGAACGAAATGGCGGGAGGCGTCGTGGGCGAAGGAGGCGACGGAGTGTTGGAAGTCCCTCCCATTCCGAGCGGCGGGTCGCCGCTCGGCACAGGCGAGTCGCCTGTGCCACCCTTTTTTGGCTAACCCTGCGGCGTGACCCCGAGGACGATGTCAAACTTCGCGGCGAGTTCACCGACGCGCGATGAATTCATCGGCGCAAAATCAATCGTCACGGCTGCGCGTTGCTGCGCGTCCTTGATGCCTTTGTAAACGCCGTCCTTCTCGTTCCGCGCTGCCTCGCCTTTCACGTAACACTGCGTCGTGATCAATTCCTTGCCGCTGCGTTTCACCTTGAAATGGATGTGCGGTGTGCGACCCGGATACGGCACCGGCTTGATGGTGCGGAAATAATATTCGCCTGACGATCCGGTAAGAAATCGGCCGAAGCCTTGGAAGTTCTTTTCGCGTTGCGCGTGTTTGTCGGCAGTGTGGAGGTAAACACCATTCCCGTCGCACTGCCAGATTTCCACGAGCGCATTGCGGATGGGATCGCCCTTGGCATCGAGCACGCGACCGTTGAGGTGCGTGATCTCGCCGAGCGCAGGCGTGATGGTTTCGTTCACGATGATGAGGTCATTGTCAGTATCGAGCGGCAGATGATCGGGATAAAACGGGCCCTCTGTCTGGCGCGGTGTGCGAATCAGTTCCTCGGCGAACAAGCCGCGCGTGGTGAACAACGCGGCTCCAAAAGCAACGTTGCGAAGAAAACGGCGGCGATCGTGGATAAAGAATTCATGTTTCATGGCGGCCTCGGTGTTGTTCGCCGAAGATTCTGCAACTTCCCGGCCAACTGTCCGGCTCAAAATGAAACCATTCTTTGCCCCCTGTCGTGCTGCAAAGGATGCGTCCGCACGCCACCCAGCGCAGAATCGACGGCGATAATCCTCCCTTGCCAAGAAACGGCGCGAACTCGGCAAGACGAGTGAAGCGATTACGACGCAGCTTCGTCAGCCTTTACAAGCCGCGTCGGCGTTTGTGCGTGAGCAACGAACACCTTCGCGGAGCTGAAACAGTTGCGAGACTGGAAGAGCAGCGGCGCCCGAGGCGGAGCGCCCGCGTGTTCGGATCCTCGCACGGTTCACAGCAGTGGAATTTCGAGCCCGCGGCATGTGCTGCGTTGGTTCGGAAAGTGCAGAAACTGAACGGAACCGAAGCAATATTATGAAACGACTCCTACTCCTCACCCTCGCTGTGCTGGCTGTCTCGGCGTTGTCCGCCCGAGCCGCCGATGTCAAAGCGCTCTACGAAAAGGAATGCACCAAATGCCACGGCGACGATGGCAAAGGTCAGACCAAGATGGGCAAGAAACTCGGCGCGAAGGACTACACCGATCCCAAAGTCCAGGCCGAGATGAAAGACGACGCCGCCTTCAAAGCGATTAAGGAGGGCATGAAGGACAAGGAAGACAAGACGCTCATGAAGCCGATCGAAGGCGCGACGGATGCCGACATCAAGGCATTGGTCGAGTTTATGAAGACGTTCAAGAAGTAAGAGCGCCACGGCGCTTCTTCATCCGACGCAGTCCGGCTGTGCAGGCGAAAGTATCCTGCGCGGCCGGTTTTGTTTTTTGTCTCGAGCGCGGCCCGGGCATCACGGGTTTTCCACACATGAGCAAAGAATGGCAAGCGCGACCCCGTGCAGTGTTCTCAGCGGTTTATCTCGCCATCGCTAGTGCGAGCCGCTGCAAGAAAGGGGCGAAGCTAGGCAATCTCCGGGAAGCCTCAGTAACTCGCGTGTGGTGTCTTTGAATCAAGCAGCCACAAACCAGTTCCGTGACTGGATCGCTGCTGGGATATATGCAACGATTCAAATTGCCGCCGCAGGTCGTCCGGCTAGTCATCCTCACCGTTGCCATCGTCGCGTCGTACGCGGTCGCCCGTCAGATCTTCGTACCCAAATCCTTCGGGCAGTACGGACATTACCGGGGCGATGCGTTGAAGGAAATTGCGTCGCGCGAGCCGCGCTACGCCGGACAGAAATCCTGCAATGAATGTCACTCTGAAGTCCTGGTGAAGGTGGCCAAGTACGAGCACAAGAACATCCAGTGCGAATCCTGCCACGGCATCAGCAAGGCGCATGGAAACGATCCCGACCACCACGACCCGATCAAACTGAACGACTCGCTGTGCCTTCGCTGCCACACCCGTGATGTAGCGCGGCCTCTTTTTCTGAAGCAAATCGAGCTTTCGAAACATTACTCGGGCAAAGGCAAATGTGTGGAATGCCACATCCCGCACCAACCGAACGAGGTTCCATGAGCAAAGACACATCGAGGCGCCACGCATTGCGCGTTTTCGGCGGCACGGTCGCCGGCATCCTGAGTTTCGCCGCGGCAAAAACTGCGAAGGCTGTCGTCCAAAAGGGACTTGTCTCAACGGGCGCGCCGAAGGGCTACGATCCGACCAAGCACAAATGGCTGATGGCGCTCGATATCGACAGGTGCATCGGCTGTGGTTTCTGTGTCGAGGCGTGCAAGGAGGAGAACAATGTGCCGCAGGGTGCGAGTTACTTCCGGACATGGATCGAGCGGTACGTGATCAAGAAAGCGGCGCCGGGATCGGGTAACATGCGCGGTGAATGCATCGTTGATTCACCGAACGGCGGACGGAACGGATTCCCGCCCAGCCTCGTGCCGCGGGAGGATATCCTCAAAGCGTTCTTCGTCCCCAAGCTCTGCAACCTCTGCGAACACTCGCCTTGCGTGCAGGCGTGCCCTGTGGGCGCGACGTTCGACGCGCCGGACGGCGTCGTGCTCGTGGACCCGAATTACTGCGTGGGCTGTGGCTTCTGCATCCAGGCCTGTCCGTACGGCTGCCGTTTCATGAATCCTGAAACGCGCACCGCCGAGAAGTGCTCGCTATGCTATCATCGCATCACGCGGGATTTGAAGCCGGCGTGCGTGGAAGTTTGCCCGACCCAGGCTCGCGTCTTCGGCGATCTCAAGAACTGCACGCCCGACGACCCGATCATGCATTTCATCACCAAGAACAAGGTGCAAACGCTCAAGCCGCATCTGGGCACCGAACCACGCGTCGCCTACGCCGGCATGGACAAGGAGGTCAGGTAACATGTTCCTCGCTGCCGCCATCCAAACCGCGACCGAAGTCCTGCCGCACATCGACGGCTACGTTTATCCAAACGAACAAAACTTTCTCTGGAGCGTGCTCATCGTGGTCTACCCGTACATCACGGGGCTTGTGGCGGGCGCGTTCATCATGGCGTCGTTTGTGCGCGTGTTTAACGTGAAACCGCTGGAGCCGGTGTATCGTTTGTCGCTGCTCACAGCGCTCGCGTTTCTGCTCTGCGCGCCGCTGCCATTGCTGTTGCACCTCGGCCATCCGGAACGCTGTTTCGAGATGATGCTGACGCCGCATCTTTCGTCTCCAATGGCGATGTTCGGTTTCGTTTACGCGTGGTATCTCATGGCGGTGCTGCTGCTCGAGCTGTGGCTCGATTATCGCGCGGACTTTGTCCAATGGAGCCGCGACAACAAGGGTCTTAAAGGCTGGCTCTACCGGCTCCTTACGGTCGGCGTGATGGACACTTCACCAGCGGCGCTCAAGCTGGATCACAAGATGTCGTTGACGATCTCGATCGTTGGTATTCCGTCGGCGTTTCTGTTGCACGGGTACGTCGGATTCATCTTCGGCTCGATCAAGGCGAATCCGTGGTGGGGCAACGTGCTGATGCCGGTCATCTTCATCTTTTCCGCCATGGTCTCGGGCATGGCCATGTGTGTGGCCCTCTACATGATCATCACGAAATTGCGTAAGCAGAAGCTCGACATCGCATGTCTCGACGTGATGGGGCGCATGTTGTTCTATGCGCTGGTGGTGGACGCAGCGATCGAAGGCCTGGACTGGTTGCACCGGCTTTACTCTGCCGATGAATCGATCCACGTGCTGAAGAACCTCGCCACGGGCAAGCTCTTCTACACGCTGCTGATCTTGCAGGCGCTGCTCGGCACGGTCGTGCCGCTGGTGTTCCTCGGCCTGGGCCAGCTCTTCCCAAAAACGATTTCGGCGGCCGCACGCACAAAGATTTACGCGATCATGGCGGTGCTCATTCTCGTCGGCGTCGCCGCGATGCGCTGGAACGTCGTGATTGGCGGACAGCTTTTCTCAAAGAGCTTGCGCGGCTTCACAACTTACAAAATGGAAATGGCCGGTCATGAAGGCGTGACCATGGCGCTCATTCTTCTCGCGCTGCCATTCGTGATCCTGACCGTGCTGGTGAAACTGTTTCTGCCGAAACGCATGACCGCGGCCCGCGAGCTGCACGCAGTCGCGTCCGCCGCACCCAACACAACGTGATTTCGAACGCTGGAGGCCCGGCTGTTCGAGAAACCAAAAACAAACAGAATACCATGAAGAAGTTGACTCTCATTATCACAGCAGCCCTTGCGCTGTCGGCATGGACGGTCCGTGCCGCGGACGTAAAGGAGCTTTACGAAAAAAGTTGCGTCAAGTGCCACGGCGCTGACGGCAAAGGCGACACCAAGATGGGCAAGAAAGTCGGAGTGAAGGATCTCAGCGACGCCAAGGTGCAGGGCGAATTCACCGATGCCCAGGCTTTCACAACCATCAAGGACGGAAAGAAGGACAAGGAAGATAAAGTCCTGATGAAGCCGATCGAAGGTGCGAGCGATGACGAGATCAAATCACTCGTCGCCCACGTGCGCACGCTCAAGAAATAGGAAACAGGGTTGGATCGAACCGGCTGCGCGGAATACCTGCGCAGCCGGTTTGTTTTGGCCATCGCAATCCAGTGCCGACCCAGGCACTTCTGCCGTGTGCCGCGGCACTCCCTTCCCGCTTTGGTTCTTCGCATCGCAAGAAAGGATGGGACATCCGCAATCACCGCGAAGCGCCTGCACTGAAGGCGTGGTGTCGTAACAGTGTCGCCGCAGGAACAGCGGCCACTATCTTATGAGCAACGAACCGAACCTTGAGACGAGAAAAGGATTCTCCCGCAACTGGATCAGCTTGAGCGGCGCGGTCCTCGTGGCGAGCAGCATCTTTGCCTTCATCCTGCTGACCGTGATCGACATGATCGCGAAGGTCTCGAATCCCTACGTCGGCATTCTCACCTTCATGGTGGCGCCAGCGTTCTTCTTTCTCGGCTTCATGCTGATCGCGGCAGGCGTGATATGGACGCGGTGGCGCACGGGAAAGATTGGCGGCTGGCCGACGGTCCACATCGATCTGAGCCGTCGTGGACACCGCAGGTTTCTCGGATTCTTCATCGGCGGCTCGGTCGCATTTCTGCTCATCACCGCGGTTCTGAGCTATCACACGTATCATTACACCGAGTCAGTGCAGTTCTGCGGACAGGCTTGCCACACGATCATGGAACCGGAGTTCGTGACCTACTCGCACGGCCCGCACGCGCGGGTGGCCTGCGCGGAATGCCACATCGGCTCGGGTGCGACCTGGTACGTGAAGTCAAAGCTCTCGGGCAGTTACCAGCTCTACGCGACGGCGATGAAAAAATATCCCACGCCGATTCCGACTCCCATCAAGAACCTGCGGCCCGCCCAGGAGACGTGTGAGCAATGTCATTGGCCTCAAAAATTCGTGGGCAACCTCGACCGCACTTACAACTACTTCCTCGGCGACGAAACGAACACACCCTACGCGATTCGCCTCACGATGAAAGTCGGCGGCGGTGACTCAGGCAACGGCCCCGTGGGCGGCATTCATTGGCACATGACCGTCGGGCAGAAGGTCGAGTACATCGCGGCGAAGCTGGAGAAAGGCGTCTGGGTAGGGGATGAGACGCACCAAAAGATTCCGTGGGTGCGTTCCACCGATGCGCAAGGAGTTGTGACCGAGTATCGCACCAAACAATTCACGAACGACATCAACAGCTTTGCCATCCGCACCGTCGATTGCATGGATTGCCACAACCGTCCGGCGCATCGTTATCAAACTCCCGAAGCTGCGGTGAACCTTGCGATGGCGAACGGCAGGATCGATCCGGGATTGAAGTGGATCAAAACCAATGCGGTCGATGTGCTTGTGAAGACCTACACGAATCGCGACCAGGCGTTGAAGAAGATCGCGACGGTGCTTGATGCGAAGTATCCCGCCGACGCACGCATCAAGCCGGCCATCGCCGCAGTGCAGCAGATTTACTCCGACAACTTTTTCCCCGAGATGAAGGCGTCATGGAAAGTTTACCCGGACAACATCGGCCACATGAATTGGAACGGCTGCTTCCGCTGCCACGACGGCGAGCACAAGACCCTCGATAAGAAAAAGTCCATCAAGGCCGACGATTGCAATTCGTGTCACACCATCCTCGCGCAAGGTGCAGGCGCTGAACTGAATCTGCTCACGCCGGGCGGTCAGAAATTCAAACACCCCGGCGATGAAGTGAACGGCAAATGCACAGACTGCCACAACGGCACGGGTCTCTGAGAAATCAGCCGCAGGCGGATTCGGTAAAGGTGTCGGCAGTTGCGGCGACCGGATCGAGGCGCAACGGTTCGTCATGATCGAGCGCCCGCTCGCAGATGGCGAAGAAATCAGCGCGCGTGCTGCAGCGGCGGATGTCGTGCAGAAACGGCGCGCTGGGCTCCAGTCCCGCACCGATGAAGTTCATGTATTTCTTCATCTTCATCACTTGCGATTCCTCCTTCACTCCCGGAGTGCAGACGGCTTCGTAAAGCGCGCGGATGTATTCGAGCAGGTCACGCCCGTGCGGCACGTGGAGCGGTTCGCCACGAATGCGCTGGCGGATTTGCGTGAAGAGCCAGGGATTCCTTATCGCGCCGCGGCCGATCATCAGTCCCGCGGCCTTGGTGGTGCGCAGAACTGCTTCCGCATCGGCGGCCGTCGAGATGTTTCCATTCGCAAGCACGGGACACGACACCGCTTCAACAGCGCGGGCGATGAAATCGTAATGCACTTCCGAGCGATACATTTCCATGACGGTTCGTCCGTGGACGGTAAGCAAGTCGAGCGAGTGCTTTGCGAAGATCGTCAGCAATTCGTCGAACACCGCCGGCGAATCAAAACCGAGGCGCGTCTTCACCGTGAAGCGGCACGGCGGCTGAATCGCCTCACGCAGCGCGCCGAGGATTGCATCGATTCGTTTTGGCTCGCGAAGCAGCCCGCCTCCGGCGCACTTGCGGTAAACAACTGGCGCCGGACAGCCGAGATTCAAATCGACCGCGGCGATCGGGAGCTGCTGCAGCAACTTCGCGTTGCGGACGAGCGCTTCGATGTCATTCCCGATCATCTGCGCGATCACAGGACGGCCCGTTGGATTCTCGGTGACCGAGCTGAGGATGTATTTTTCCAGATGCGACGTGGCGTGGACGCGAAAGTATTCCGTATAGTAGACGTCCGCGCCGCTGTAATGCGCCATGAGACGCCAGAACGGCAGGTCCGTCACGTCCTGCATCGGCGCAAGCGCGAGCACGGGCTGGCCCGGAGCGGTTGGAATCCACGGCAACATCGAGCGGGGAGGATGGTGCAACTCGCGATTAGGCGCCAGTTGCAATGATCAGTGAAACAGTAATCAGTAATCAGTAATCAGTGAATCAGTAAGCCGGTGATCAGTTTCAGGCTCCAAACGTTCAGCCGGGACTGATTTACTGTTTCACTGTTCACTGATTACTGCTTGCGCCGTTCTGCGTGCTTGTGGCTTTATCGCCGCCACGTAAGTTCAGCGAATGAGCCGGCAACGAATGACGGTTTTTTATTCCGGTCGCGTGCAAGGCGTTGGGTTTCGTTACACGGTGAAGTGTCTTACTCCAGGCTTTGAAGTGACCGGCGCAGTGCGCAATCTGCCGGATGGCCGCGTCGAGTTGATCGCCGAGGGCACCCGCGAGGAGCTCGACGCGTTTCGCCAGGCGATCCGCGAATCGGGCCTCAAGCGCCACATCCAGCGCGAAGAAGAGCACTGGTGCGAGGCAGCCGGAAACTTTCGCGGATTCGAAATAGTAAGGTAAAATCGCCAGATGAAGTACGCCGTAATCGCTGACATCCACGGGAACCTCGAAGCACTCGATGTGGTCCTGGCGGACGCGCGTGAGCAACGCTGCACGCATTATTGCTGCGTGGGAGACGTGGTCGGTTACGGCGCCAATCCCAAGCAATGCCTCGACATCGTGCGGAGCATGAACATGCCGTGCGTGAAGGGGAACCACGACGAGTACTGCTCCAGCGAGGAAGAGCTGGAAGGTTTCAATCCCCACGCCGCCGAAGCCGTCGTCTGGACACGCACGCAACTCACCGACGACGACCGTCGCTGGCTGCGCGAGCTGAAATACATCCGCCTCGTCGCAAGCTTCTCGATGGTCCATGCCACGCTCGATCAGCCGGAACGCTGGGGTTACGTCTTCGACAAGCTGATGGCGGCGGCGAGCTTCACCTACCAGAACACGAGCGTCTGTTTCTTCGGCCACACGCACGTGCCGGTTGCGTTCATCCGCGACAGCATGGTGCGCGGCGGGACTTACTCGAAGTTCCGTGTCGAGCCGGGTCGCAAATATTTTGTCAACGTCGGCAGCGTCGGCCAGCCGCGCGACAACAATCCCAAAGCCGCCTACGTGATCTACGATTTGAACGAAAGCTCGATCGAAATCCGCCGGCTCGATTACGACATCGCCACCGCGCAAAAGAAGATTCTCGCGGCCGGTCTGCCGCCGCGGCTCGCGGAGCGGCTTTCGTTCGGCAAATAGTTCGCTGCTTTCGCAGCGTTTCCTTTTGAAGATTCTCATTCTCAAGCCCAGTTCGCTTGGCGATGTGGTGCAGGCGGTTCCCGTGTTGCGCATGCTCAAGCTGCACTGGCCGGGCGCGGAGATTTATTGGTGGATTGAAACCAATTCCGCATCCCTTCTCGAAGGCGATCCTGACCTTGCGGGTTTGATTCCATTCGATCGCAAACGTTGGGCCGAGCCGCTGCGGGTCGGTGAAGTCTGGAAATGTATCACCGAAATGCGCGGCCATCGCTTCGATCTTGTCGTCGATTTGCAGGCCCTGGTCCGCAGTGGCGCGATCGCATGGGTGGCGAACGGCACCTACACCGTCGGCCTGCAAGACTGGCGCGAACTGGCGCTCGGATTCTACGACCGGAGCGTGCCGCGGCCATCGCCCCGGACGCACGCGGTGGATTGGTATCTCGAAGTGCTGAAACTTCTCGGCGTCCCCTTGCGCTGGGATTTCGAGTGGCTGCCAAAACGTGCGGACATCGCCGCTGAACTCGCGCAGCAGTGGAGCCTGAAAGGTAACACGATCATGCTCCAGCCCGGCGCACGCTGGTTGAACAAGCGCTGGCCTGCCGAACATTTCGCCGAGGTCGTTCGCCTCCTCCATGCGCGGGACTCAGCGACGAAATTCGTGATCGTGGGCGGCAACAGCGACCGCGATCTTGGAAAAATTATCTTTGAGGCAGCGCCGGACGTCTGCCTCGACCTGACCGGACGCACCACGCTGCCACAAACCGTCGAACTGATTCGTGCCAGCAAACTCATGGTCACCAACGACACCGGCCCGATGCACATCGCCGCGGCGCTCGGCACTCCGGTGGTGGGTTTGTTTGGACCCACGAATCCGGCGCGCACCGGACCGTATCGTCAGCAGCAGTTCGCGTTGCAGCGCAATGAACTGAGCTGTGTTCCCTGTTTGAAAAGTTTCTGTTCGAACAGCGAACCGCTCGCCTGCCTTCGCGGAATCTCACCGGCGCGCGTCGCTCACGAAATTGCTGTGCGGCTGAACTGACGCTTCAAGGCGTCATGTCATGCGTGCGGTGCAACGGACTTTTTTTGATCGGCCAGTTCAGTTCGTCTCGTTCCGGTTCCACCTTGTCGCGCAGAGGCCAGGTGGCCTGGCAGGTGTTGCAGTAAAACTCCTTTTCCACGATGCCGAGTTTGAAGAGAACAATGTGCAGCGTCGGCAGCACAAACTTGCGTGTCACCTGCGGATAATCCACGTCCGGCGATCCGCATTCCGGGCAGCACACGGACTGCTCCAACTCGCCCGGGGTGCAATCACGAAGACGTTCTCGGGCTGCGACAAGCTCGCCTTCCGGCACCTCGATTTTGACGCTGGCGAGACGATCCGAGAGGTGCGCCCTCTGCCAGTTGGATTCATCGCGAACCGATGGATGAAGGCCTGCATCGTTCAGGCGTTTGAGAACGGGTTCGGCGTGATCCCGATCGTTGAAGGTTGCGACAATTGCCGTTTTCATGCGCGAACGTACGCGCGAGCGAGGCAATATCAATGGGCAACGTGAGCGGACATCGCGCACATTTCAGGACGAATGCTCTATGCGCTGGCACGACGCCACTCCGTGGGTGTCATGCGGAATTTCTTCTTGAACGTCGCGTTGAACAATCCGAGATGCCGGTATCCGCTCTCGAGCGCGATCACCACGACCTTCTCGTTCGTTTCGGCAAGGAGTTGCCGGGCTTTTTCCAAACGCAACTCGGTTTGCTTGGAACGGATGGAAGTCTTGAATCGCTTGCGAAACAGCCTGCGGAAATGGCGCGCGCTGCACCCGCACATGGCCGCGAGTTTCTCAGACGGTGTCGTCATCAAATCGGAATCGGGAATGCGCTCAATGATTTGCTCGAAGCGCAATTCGCTGGTGCTGAGGTGAGGATCGGCCTGCCCGCTGGTGAACGTCTCCGCTTCTCCAAAAATCAGTCCCACCAGATGAAGAATCCGGCAGCGCAGCAGAAAGCCGCGTCGCGCCGATTCGTTCATCACGAGCTCCATGAACTCGCGCGCGATCGCGTGCGAACCAGGAATGATGCGGACGAATTCATCGACCGCAAACCCCTGCAACGACAAGCGCTCCGTCAACGACATGAGACCGCCGAGATGTTCCGGCCGGAATGAAAAGTAGTGCAGCAACGGCTCACCGATCAGGCTGGCCCGCAGGACGCCGCGCGCGCCGGGACCAATGACGATGACGTCGCCAGCGTTTACTTCCCGTGCGGTGCCCTGCCCTATCCAATAGAAAAAACCGCGACTGCCGAGGACAACCGTCCAGCCCGTACTCGAAGGCGTCCATTCCGTGCCAGGAGCGACGCGGCATTCATGGACATAGAGCTGAGTAACGGTCTCCACATCGGCCACTATTGCGACGTCGAGTGACAATTTCGTGGCGCCAATACGACGAACGGGTCAAAAACGTGTGACGGAGTTTTCGAGCCGGTTGCTCACGATTGAGAACGACATTGCCAACCCGTCTTTTTCGTGGGTCTCTTTGCTGCAAATGAAGCAGGTGAGCTGTTAAACTCACTCCCCCATGTCGCTGAGTTTCTTCATCAAGGGAATCGTGATCGGGTTCTCTATCGCCGCGCCGGTCGGGCCGATCGGCGTGCTCTGCATCCGGCGTTCCCTGGCGGAAGGCAGTAGAATGGGGCTCGCCACCGGTTTGGGAGCGGCAACGGCGGACGCACTTTACGGAGCAGTCGCCGGCTTCGGTCTCACGGCGATCTCCGGTTTTCTCGTGCAGCAGCAGTTCTGGCTGGCTCTGATCGGCGGCCTCTTTCTTTGCTATCTCGGCGCCCGCACTTTTCTCAGTAAACCAGCCGCGGAAGCGGCGCCTGCTCGGCAGCCCGGCGGACTGTTGTCGGGCTACATGTCAACGCTGATCCTCACGCTCGCAAATCCTGCAACAATTTTCTCTTTTGTAGCTGTCTTCGCTGGCTTTGGGTTGGGTGGGACCGCCAATTACGGGGCAGCGAGCCTGCTGGTTCTCGGCGTGTTCACGGGCTCGGCTCTCTGGTGGCTGATCCTGAGCAGCAGCGTCGGTCTGCTGCGCTCGCGTGTGCATGGCGACTGGTTGGGCGCGGTCAATCGCTTCTCTGGCGCGTTGTTGTTTGCGTTTGGAGTTTACGCCTCGTCCCGTGTGCTGGTTCGATGAACCCGATCACAGTCGATCGACCACACATGGAAACGCCGGAACGTAAACTCTCATTGCGCAGGATCGCGCTCCTCGCCGCGTTGCCGCTCGCGCTGGTCGGTTTGGTGGTAACGGTGCTGCAACGATCCGGGACTTCCGCCAGCCCGCAGCACATCACTGCGTCGTTTGATGGATTCACCAATGTCGCGCCCACAGGCCGCCATGCCATGTTCACGCTCACCAACACCACACGCGGCGAAGTGGCCTTGCTCGTGGAAGCATTCGAGGAACTGGTATCCAACTCGTGGACGCGCACCGCATTGAAGGGGACGAACCGAAGCTGGCTCAATGAGTGGCAGGGCACGCGCAAGAACACGCTGAAGCCGCGAGAGAGTTACACCTTTCTCGCTCCGCCGCCGGTGACGAACGCCGCATGGCGCATCGTGTTCCGCTGCTTCGAGCGCCGTAGATTCCGCGATCGAACGAGTGAACTGCTGGTTCAATTCACCAACTCGGCGGCACGAAACGACCGCATGTTCAGCGGACGCAATTACCAGGTGATCACATCCGCCGCGCCGCCGTGAGGCGGATCATTTTGGCGTTGCTGGCGCCGGCTCGGCCTTATCTCCGCCGAACATCTCGCGCGCCATCTTCATGCCGAGTTTCTGCATCGTCGTCTGCTGTTCCTGAAACGTCTGATACTGTTTGAGTTGCTCCGGCGTGAAAATCTGCCCGGCTCGCGAAAGCACGCGCGCGTTGTAGTCCTCCATCCACTGAAGCTGCTTGTCGATGTTCTCCGCCGTCATGAGCGACTTCATCTTCTCGGGATCTTGATTTACGTCGCTTGGGAACACGGGCGGAACTGCGGTCTTCTCTTCCTTCATGATTTGAAACAACTGCGATGACTGCTGGTCCGTGATGGGAACCTTCTGCGCGGCGAGAGAATTCTTCACCTGATCGATCTGCATGCGCTCGGGGATGTTCTTCTGATAATCCTGATACTCCTTGAAACGGTCGTCACCCAGCAGTGCCTTGATGTCGGCGTCGGCTTGCTTCTTCGCGTCAGCAAAGCTCTTGGTGCCGTCCTCAGTGGAGCCCTCCTTCTTGTCTCCGAAAAGCTGCGAGCTCTCGATGGTTTTCATCTGAAGATCAGTCAACGTCGCCGTCAGCTTGTCCTTCTCTTCCGGCGAAAGGTTCAAATCCTTGAACAATCCCGAATACATCATCTTCACGGCGGCCGACTGCTGATCGCGCATCATCTCGCGCATGGAAGGATCCTTCATCATCGTCGAGAGCATCTGGCCCATGCCTTTGCCAAACATGCCGCCTCCCTTTTCGTCCGCGCCGTTGGTCGCCGCCTGGCCTGCTTTGTTCACGCGTTGCGAAAGTGCGGCAACAGTCGTGGCCTGGCGTGTCTCGTTGGAACGCAATGCCGTGGTGACGGCCGAAAAATCCTGAATCTGCTTCTCCAACCGCACTTGGGCGCGCTCGAGCTCCTTCACACGGGTGGATTGCGCCTCGCGGGCTTCGTTCTCCGCACGGCGCGCCTCTTCTGTCGCCCGCACCTGTTCCTTGCTCGCTCGAAGCTGCTTGGATTGCACCGTGCACAACACGCCAAGGGCAACAGTGGTGATTGTCAGAATCCCAATGAGTAGTTTTTGCATCGTCGAACCTTTCCTATTCAGACTGTGGCGCACCCGTCTCATCACTGCCGAAAGTGAGAACACTCTGTGTCTCCACTTAAAATTTCGCCACCACCAAGTAATGAAGCTTTCGGGGAGGAAAGTTACAAAGTTTCTTCTGAACCGCCGAACTTCGACACGTTCTTCTCACGTTGCGCCCATGAGTTCGACCGTTCTGGCGGTCCGAACATGGGCCGCGTCATCGCGATCAGCGCCGAGCACGGGATTCATTTTGTCGGCCGTTGAGGCGCGATGTGCCGGGCCTGCCGGCGAGGTGCGGTGAATGTCGCCTTTGTCAAAGGGTTCGTCTCATCCGACAGAAACGGCGCCAGGAAAGACGGCTTGTCCCGCCTTCCGCCGCGCTGGTAATCGCGCCAAAGCGCTTCGGCAGCGAGCCGTGGTTCAAGACCGCGTTGCTGCGTGAGAAACTGAAACAGCGAATCCATCAAGCGAGTTAACGCGATGCTGTCCGTGCGAGCCACGCGCTCGAACAGCCAGTCGCTGAACCGCAGGAACTCCGCAAACGGTGCTGACTCGCGCCAGATCAACGGTGTCGTCTCGATAAAGTTGCCGCTGTTGCCCACGAGATCCCAATACTTCGCAAACCGTCGCAGCCGCTGCATCTCGGCGAAGGGGATCAGCTTGTTCTGAAGAATTTCGTATGGAGCATGCGCGCTGTAGATCATTTGCCACTCATCATCGTGGCGCGAAATCGGCGTGCCGCGCAGTCGCTTCAGGATGCCGACTTGGATTTCCTGAGGGCCGAGTGCGATCAATCGGTCGAAGCCCGCCCCAAAACTCTCCACCGTTTCCCCCGGCAATCCCACGATCAAGTCGGCGTGAATATGAACGCCCGGCTGCGCGCGCAGGAAACGGAAGTTATCCTCCATTCGATCGTAATTCTGCCGCCGCTTGATCAGCGCGCCGACTTCTTCGTTGAACGTTTGAATGCCC
>JBBRBM010000111.1:0-19905 GCA_038205745.1 Verrucomicrobiota bacterium
TGTCCACTGGCCGTCCCGGCTGGTGTCCCCGCTCCGCTCCGCATCGTCACCTGCGCCAATCCCGAAGCCGAAGCCGTCTTCACCGCGCGCGAAATCCTCCACTTCGTCCGCGAAGAAAACGGTCGCTTCCGCGACTGCGCCGTGTTGCTGCGCACACTCGACGGCTATCATGACACGCTGCGCCGCGTGTTCACGCGCTATGGCATTCCGTTCTTTCTCGATCGACGCGAATCCGTCGCGCACCACCCGCTCGCCGAGTTGACACGCTTTGCGTTGCGCGTCGTCGCGTTCGGCTGGCGCAGCGACGATTGGTTCGGCGCACTCAAGACCGGCCTCGTCCATCGGAACGACGACGAACTCGACCGTCTCGAAAACGAAGCGCTTGCACGCGGCTGGAACGGCGCGCAATGGACGCAGCCATTGCCGGAGAACGACGGCGCGCCAAATCATTTTGAAAACCTTCGCCACTCCGTCACGCCGCCATTCGAGAAACTCGCCCGCGCGTTGAGCGGTTCGATCACCGGTGCGCAACTTGCCGAAGGGCTTCGATCGCTGTGGAGCGATCTCGATGTCGCCGCCGCGTTTGAAGCCTGGACCAGGGAAGCCAAGCGCGTCGCGCCTTCTGCCGCGCAAGTTCACGACACCGTTCAAGCGCAACTGGACGACTGGCTCAACAACGTCGAGCGCGCGTTCCGCGCTGATGCGCTCCCGCTGCACGAGTGGTTGCCGATTCTCGAATCCGGACTGAGTGGCTTGAGCGTTGGCGCGATTCCGCCTGCGATCGATCAAGTGCTCGTGGGCACCATCGATCGATCACGAAGTCCCGATCTGCGTATTACCTTCGTGCTCGGCATGAATGAAACCGTCTTTCCAGCTCCGCCGCCGCGTGCGCCGATCCTCACGGAGACTGAGCGTCAACTGCTCGGCGAAACACTCGAAGGCCGGCGTGAATCGTTCGGCATCTCCACGCGGCAGCGTCTCGCGCACGAGCGTTACTTCGGCTACATCGCCTGCACGCGCGCGCGGGAGCGGCTTGTGCTCACCTGCGCTGCGGCGGATAGCCGCGGCACGCGGCTGAACCCGTCCTCGTTTCTCACACACCTCGATCGAATCGTGCCCGGTGTGTTTCCCGCGAAAGCGAGCGAGCGTGAAATCTTCTCAATCGCAGATTGGCGCGACGCCGAGCACATCAGCGAAATCGCCGCGCCGCTGATCCGGGCGCGGCTCGGCACGCGCTCGGAATCACCGGACGCGGACGCCCGGTTGACTGTGGCAGGCGGGGACGCCTGCCCCACTAGAGAGATCGCGTCACTTGCCGACATCGCGCCGCTCGATGCCGTCGTCGCGCGTGCAGCGCAGTTCAAGAGCGCAATGGAGCGCAAGCCGTTGCTGCCCGCGATCGTTTCACAACTTTACCGCGCGCCCTTCACGACATCGGTCAGCGCTCTGGAAGATTTTGCGGCGTGTCCGTTCAAGTTCTTTCTCAAACACGGATTGCGCGTGAAGGAGCGCACCGAGTTCGAAGTCGATCACCGGCAGAAAGGCATCTTTCAACACGAAGTCCTCAGCGAGTTTCACCTGCGTGCGACTCACGACGGAAAGCAATGGCGCGACTGGACGCCAGCCGATGCAGCCGCCCTCGTCCGGGAAATCGGTCGCGAGAAGTTGAACACGTTCGAAGGCGGCTTGTTCGAGTCGGACGACGCGAGGCGTTTCATCGGTGAAGTGTTGCTCACGAATCTCGAACGCCTCGTCGCCACGCTCGTCTCGTGGATGCAGCATTACCGCTTCAACCCGCGCGCCGTGGAACTCGCGTTCGGCATGGGCGACTCGCCGTTGCCCGGCTGGCGGCTGGCGCTCGATGACGGGCGGGAGTTGATTCTCGCTGGCCGCATCGATCGCATTGATGTGTGCGAACTCGCCGACGGCAATTTTCTCGGCGCGGTGGTGGATTACAAATCGAACGGCAAGAAAGTGGACGCGCTCAAACTCTTCAACGGGCTCGAACTGCAACTGCTCTCGTATCTCGGATTTCTTCGGCAACTCGCGCCCAGCGCTGAATTACCCCAACTCATGCCCGCCGGGGTTTTCTACGTGGGCTTGCGTGCAAAGACCGGATCGGCGAAATCGCGCACCGAGACCTTCGAGGAACCGGAGGCAGCGCAGCGCGGCGCGTTTCGTCACGAAGGTCGCTTCAACGCAGACTGGCTCGCCCACTTCGATGCGAGCGATTGCGGCGAACAGTTCAGCTCGCACTACATGACCAAGCTGAAAGGAGAGGTGTTCGCGCAACTCATCTCTGACGTCGAGGCGCACTTGAAGCGTTTTGGTTCCGAGATTCTCAATGGCAACATCAGCGTCGCGCCGTATCGCCGCAACCAGCGCGACACCGCGTGCATGCGCTGCGAGTTCGGCGCGATTTGCCGGTTCGATTCGTGGCTCGATCCTTATCGCGCGCTCATTCCACTGCCCAGGAAAGCTCCGGCGAAAGGAGCGAACCCATGAGCACCTTCACCGAAGCGCAGCGCGACGCAATCCATGCGCAGGGCAACGTGCTCGTCTCCGCAGGAGCGGGCACTGGCAAGACACGCACGGTCGTCGAACGCTGTTTGCGGCTGATCGAGAACGGTTGCTCGCTCGAAAACATTTTGATGGTGACCTTCACCGAAGCCGCCGCTGCGGAAATGCGCGAGCGGCTGCGGAAGGAACTGGAGAACGCACTGAGCGCAAACCTCCTTCTCCCCTCAACGGGGAGAGGGAACGAGGGTGAGGGGTGGGCACGCGAAGAGACGTCGGATGCGGAAAGAGAATCTCGG
Source organism: Verrucomicrobiota bacterium (assembly GCA_038205745.1). Lineage (GTDB taxonomy): Bacteria > Verrucomicrobiota > Verrucomicrobiia > Limisphaerales > SIBH01 > JANNGC01. Next base: position 2,817 of record JBBRBM010000111.1, read on the forward strand.
GTGGAACCACCCCTCTCCCCGTTGAGGGGAGAGGGGGAAGCGGGTCATACGTTGGGTAGTTCAGGCGCTACTCTGGCTGGCTCAGATCAACGCATTGTGCGTCACGTGCAAGAGCAACTCGCGCTGCTCGACGCTGCGCACATCTCCACGCTCCACGCTTTCTGTCTGGAGTTGATCCGTGATCATTTTTACGAGCTCCACATCGACCCTCAGGTCAGCGTGCTGGACGAGTCGCAAACCGTGCCGCTCATGCACGAGACTCTCGAATCGTTGCTGGCGCGTTGCTATGCGGGAGAGACGAATTTCGCTGCCGGCGTGCAGGAACTCATCCGGCAACATGGCGGCTCGGATGAAAAACTTCGGTCACTCGTATTGAAGCTGCATCGCTACACGCAAAGCCTGCCGCCGTCCGCGTCCTGGTACGAGCGTGAGCTATCGCGGCTCGATTCCGACGAGCCGACGCATTGGCGCGAGTGGCTCGTGCGTGGGTTCATCGAATGGCGCGACGAGTGGTTGCCGGAGACGGCGCTGTATTCTGCGAGCCCGCACGTGACGCGCTGCATCGAAGCGATCAAAAAAATTTCACCGCGATCGCAGCCGGCAGAAATCGCCGAGGCGATGCGCTCCATCATCGCTGCCGAAGCCGAGAAGTGGAAAAGCCCTTACACCAAGAAGGATTACCGCGACCCGATTCAATCGTTCTTCGATGATGCGCGTTTCCTCCTTTCGCTGACGGAACCGCGCGAAGGCCACGATCCATTGACCGAGGACTGGGAATGGCTGCGTGGTTCCACGACCGCCGTGCTTTGCCTCGCGCAACAGTTCACCGCTGATTTTACCAAGGCCAAACGCGCGCAAGGTGGCGTGGATTTCGCCGATCTCGAACAACTGGCGCTGCAACTTCTCATCAACGATCGAGGTGAACCGACCGACATCGCGCGGATCTGGCAACAGCGCTTCGAGCACGTGTTCGTGGATGAATGCCAGGACATCAATGCGGCGCAGGATGCGATCATCACGGCGATTGCGGAGTGCGGAATGCGGAATGCGGAATCGAACGCGTCGGCTCCCAATCCGCAATCCGCAATCCGCAATCCGCAATCGGGTAACCGCTTCCTCGTTGGCGACGTGAAGCAGAGCATTTATCGCTTCCGTCTCGCGAACCCGGCGATCTTTCGCGCTTACGAGGAACAATGGCGCGACGGCAATGGCGGCCAACGCATCGCGCTCGCGGACAATTTCCGCAGCCGCGAAAGCATTTTGAATTTCATCAACCCGCTCTTCACTGCGCTGATGCGCCCGAGCCTTGGCGGCGTGAGCTATGACGCCGATGCCCAGTTGAAATTTGGAGCACCGAAAGAACGGGCGGAGCTCTGCGCCGGAACTCCGCCGGTGCCGCGAGTTGAATTGCACGTGTTGCGCAAAGCCGATGACGTCGCAGACGCGAACGGTGTTGAGGAAAGCGATCCGGGCGATAACGGCAGCGGGGGCACTCCCGTGGAAGACGTGCTGGCGATCGAAACGGAAGCGCGTCTGGTCGCACGCCGGCTTCGCGAACTGCGCGACGACAGTCACACGATCTGGGACGAGGACAAGAAAGCCATGCGCGCCGTGGAGTGGCGCGACATGGTGATACTGCTTCGCTCGCCGGGATCACGCGTGGAGACGTTTGCGAAGGAGTTCAGTCGCGCGGGTATTCCGCTGGCGGCGGCACGCGCAGGTTTTTACTCGGCGACGGAAGTGCAGGATCTGCTCAACCTGCTGCGCCTGCTCGACAATCCATTGCAGGATATTCCCTTCGCCGCCGTGTTGCGTTCTCCGCTGGTGGCGCTCACGGCCGACGAACTCGCGGCGCTGCGCATTGCCGGAGCTGATGGCGACAAGCACGTGACGTTCGTCGCAGCGACGCATCTCGCTGACTGCCGGAGCAAAAATATCGACCCGGCGTTGAGCGATCTTCTTTCCAGTGCCCGCGCCAGGCTGCGGACGTTTCTGCAATCCTTTGAACGCTGGCGTTCGCTCGTGCGACAAACGTCCGTGGCGCACTGCCTCGAAACCGCGCTCGCCGAAACGCATTACGAGGCGCTGCTGCTGGCACAACCCCGCGGGCGAGAACGCGTCGCCAACGTGCATCGCCTGCTCGCCCTGGCGCGGCAATACGATCCGTTTCAGCGGCAAGGGCTTTATCGCTTCCTTCGTTTCGTGACCGAGCAGGAGGATTCCGATCTCGACCAGGAAGCTTCCGTCATCGAGATCGCGAACGCAGTGCGGCTCATGAGCATTCACAAGAGCAAGGGGCTGGAGTTTCCCGTGGTGGTGGTGGCGTGCCTCGCCGCGCAGTTCAACACGCAGGATTTGCGCGAGGACATGCTGCTGAGCAGCGAGTTTGGATTATGCAGCAGGATCGTGCCGCCGCATGTCGAGCAGTCCTACCCCAGCCTCCCGTGGTGGCTCGCGAAGCGCCGCGAACAGCGCGAACTGCTTGGCGAGGAAATGCGGCTGCTCTACGTCGCCATGACGCGCGCGCGCGACACACTGGTGCTGACTGCGTTCGACAAAAGCAAAGACGCCGGCGAACCCTGGCATTGGCGCGACACGCGGCTCGACGACCGCGCGGTGGTGAAGGCGCAAAGTTACTTCGGATGGATTCGCCGCTGGCTCGGAGCAGCGACCACTGACGCGGACTGGCGCAACGAACACGAAGGCGCGACGGCCCTGCTCACGTGGAAGTCATACGCGGAAGGCGAAATCATTGCCGCGCCACCAGCGGAAGCGGCGGCAAATGTCGGAGATGAATGCACGCAAAGGCCCGTCGATATTGACGCGCTGCGAGCGCGGTTCACGTGGAACTACCGTCATCTGGCAGCGACGAATGAGTCGGCGAAGACGAACGTTTCCCTGCTGCGGCGTCGGGCGTCAGAGGAAGACGACGAGGCACGGCCTCTGTTCGTCCGGCACGGTGCGCCGCGGCGACGCGATGGTTTGTCCGCGGCGGATATTGGCTCGGCGCATCACGCCTTTCTTCAACAGGTCGATTTCGCGCGCACGGGCAGCTTGATCGATCTTCGCAATGAAGCGCAGCGCCTCGTCACGGCGGGCCATCTCACGAGTGCTGAACAAGCGGCGCTCAATTTTCAGTCGTTGTTCGAATTCTGGATTTCGCCGCTGGGCCGCCGTGTCGTGACGGAACGCGCGGTGGCGCACCGCGAAATGCCCTTCACCGCGCGCTTCACCACGGATGAGTTGCGCGAGCTGAAGTTGAGCAGTGGTGAATTCGGCCAAGAGGAATTCGTGATCGTGCAGGGCGTCGTCGATCTCGCACTCGTGCGGCCGGACGCGATTTCCGTCATCGACTTCAAGACCGACCGCCTGCGCGATGACGAACTGGACGCGAGGGTGGACGAGTATCGCGTCCAGCTCCAGCTCTACGGCGCCGCTCTGGAGCGCAGCTATGGCCGGCCGGTTCGCGAGCGGTGGCTGCACTTCCTGGCGCTCGGCCAAACCATTGCAGTGTAGCCTTGTGCAAATTTTCTGAGTACATCTGTCGCCCAGTGAGTATAGTGACCATGAAAATGAAAAAGATTTCGGGACTTCTGATGGCAGGACTTCTTGCCTTGGGCGTGATTTCAGCCTCCGCAACTGAGGAAAAGCCGACCGCAAAGGCCAAGCCGTATCCGCTGAAGAAGTGCGTGGTGTCAGACGAAAATTTCGGCGGCGACATGGGCGACCCTTACGTCTTCATCTACAAGGACCGCGAGGTGAAGCTATGCTGCAAAGGTTGTCTGAAGGATTTCAACAAAGAGCCCGCCAAGTATGTGAAGAAGATGGAAGCCGCGGAGAAGAAATGACGAACGCGCGAACAGTTTTGAAAGCCGCCACACGATGGCTCGTCGTGCTCGTCACGAGTGCTGTCCTGCTGGCGCCCAATCTGTTCGCGGCGAACGTCACCCCAAAAGCTTCCGCTCTGAAAAGCTGTTGCCAGCGTTGTGCCTGTTGCATCGAGAAGTCTTCCGATCAACCTCAGGTGCCGCTGGCACCCCTTTCTACTCGCACGAGCATGGATCAGACGTTGCAGTTGCTGTCCGCAGCGATTGCATTCGTGCTCATCGAATCCACGCCTGCTGTGATGCGGCCAAGCGACGGCACCGGCCAGAAGTTTTCCGCCTCCGCTCCCCTTTTCCTCCGTCACTGCGCCATCCTGATTTGATTCAGATTTCCTGACCGCTCAGAGTGTGCCCACGCGGCACCAGTTCACTCGTTCTTATCGTGTGTGGTTATGAAAATCTGGATTTCAGTTTCGATTACAATTTTGGTTTCAGTCTTTGAGATGCGCGCGGCGGAGATGCCAGCCAGCGGGTCCAATACATTTTCTTTTTCGACGAACTCAATTCGCATCACGCCAGCCTTCATTACGGAACTCAGCGAAGAGTTGCGCACGAACAATCCCGCCGTTCACGCCGTGCGCTGGCGCGCCAACGCCGCGGGGGCCAACGCCCGCGCCGTCCGCACATGGGATGACCCAATGGCGAAGGTCGGCGGCATGGGCGCACGCACCGAGATGCGCGCCGATGACGGCGACCTGATTTACGGTGTGGAGCAAAAGCTGCCGCTCTTCGGAAAACCGAAAGTCGCGCGCCAACTTGCCGAAGCCGAGGCCTCCGCCGAATCCGCGAAAGTGGATTTGCAGTTCCAAAACCTGCGCCGTGATCTGGCAAAAGCGGTATTCCGCGCGGGTCTGGCTGATCGCGCGGTCGCACTCGGGCACGAAGACATCGCATGGCTCGACACGCTCGTGGACTCGGTCGAGTCGCGCTACCGCCATGGCACGGCGTCGCTCACAGAATTGATTCAAACCCAGAACGAGCGTGCGAGGAGGCTCAATCAATTGCGCACCGAAGAAAGCCTCGTTCACCACGAGCACGTGGCGATGAACCGCCTGCTCAATCGCAAATCGAGTTTTCACTGGGAAAGGTTTGAACTGCCCGATGTCGCCAGTCCTGTTGCGTTCACCGCGCGCCTGCTCGATCTCGCGTCCAAGTACGAACCGAAGCTGCGCGTGATGGAGCGCGAGTTGAAGATGGCTGATGCGTCCGTGGAGGCTGCGCGGCGCGCGCGCCTGCCGGATTTCAGTGTCGGCGCGCAAGGAAGAACCTACTCACGCAACGGAGACTTTCGCTCGGCAGAGTTGATGTTGAGCTTCAATATCCCGTGGGGCAATCGCGGCAAGTATGACGCCGAAATCAAACGCGAGCAGGCGAAGAAAGTCGCGACCGAATACGACATCGACAGCGAACAGAAGGGGCTCGTGCAGGAGGTGCATCAGCTCACGTTCATGATCGACAACGCGCGGCGTGAGGCGCTGCTGTATCGCGACGAACTGATCCCGCGCTCGCGCACCGCGCTCGAAGCCGCTCACTCCGCGTGGCACTCCGGCAAGGGAATGTTGCGCGATGTGATCGAGTCGCGGCGCATGTTGACCGAGGCGCAGTTGATGTACGCCCGCGCAGTTTCCGAGCAATACCAGGCCATGAGCGAGTTGGTGCTGTGCTGTGGGCTTGGCGATTTTGAAGCGCTCCAGATGATCGGTGTGAAAGAAGAAGGAAAATCCCAGCCATGAAAACATTCCTCATCGTTCTACTTGTCGCTGCGGCGGCAGCCACTGGCGGATGGTTCGCCGCGAAGCGTTCCACGACGACAACCGCGCGGAAAACTGCGACAACCGCCGAACGGAAAGTCGCGTTTTACCAATCGCCAATGCACCCGTGGATCAAGTCGGAGAAGCCGGGCAACTGCACCATTTGCGGCATGAAGTTGATGCCGGTGTACGAGGGCGAGAAGGGCTTCGGCGGCGACGCCCAAGGCGTGACGACGCTCGGTTCAAACATCATCCAGGTGATCAACGTGCAGACGGATGAAGTGAAGAAGCGTCCTCTCGTGCGCACGGTGCGGGTGGCGGGCACGATCGAGGAAAACGATTCGAATCATCGCCGGCTCACGACGTATGTGGACGCGCGCATCGACAAGTTGTTCGTGAATTTCATCGGTGCGGAAGTGGTCGCGGGTCAGCCGCTCGCGACGCTTTACAGCCCGATGCTGCTCACGGCCGAGAGCGAATACCTGACCGTGTTACGGCAGAAGCCGCCGGGCACGGCGCCGAATCTGCAAGCCGAACATGCGCGGATGCTCGGGGCGTCCGCGGAGCGATTGAAGCGGCTCGGCTATGCGGACGCGCAACTCGTCGCGCTGGCGCAGAAGACCGAGGCGCACGCGCACATCGACGTGCTCGCACCGATGAGCGGCACGGTCGTGACGCGCAACGTTTACGAGGGGCAATACATGAAGGAAGGCGACGTGCTCTTCGAACTCGGCGACTTCTCGCAGATGTGGTTTGTGTTTGATGCCTACGAACGCGACCTCGCATGGCTGCGCGTGGGCCAAACAGTGGATGTCTCAACACCTTCGCTGCCCGGCAAAACGTTGAGCGCGCCGATTGCGTTCATCGATCCCAATCTCAATGACATGACGCGCAGCGCGCGGGTGCGCGTGGTGATCGACAATCCGATGATCGAGGAAAACGGACGTAAACGCCGCCTGCTCTATCACCGCATGTATGCCGACGGCGTTGTGAAGATCGAGGTGCCGGAAGTGGTTTCTGTTCCGCGCTCGGCCGTGCTTGCCGGCGGCCCTCAGGCATTGGCTTACGTCGACCTGGGCGGCGGCGCCTACGAGCAACGCAAGCTCAAGCTCGGCCGCGGTGGTGATGATCTCGTGGAAGTGCTGGACGGGTTGAAGGAAGGCGAACGCGTCGTCACCACCGGCAACTTGCTCATCGATTCACAGGCTCAGCTCAATGCGAGCGCGATGGGCGCTGAATCGGGTGGCGCCATGACGGCGACCAACGCTGTTTCGCTGGAGTCGCTGAACGAGTCGCAGCAGAAGCTCGCGAAGGAATTCCTCACGCTGACGAGCGACCTCGCCGCGGCGCTCGCGGCGGATGACGTGAAGCGATTCAACACTCTCGCGCCGCGCATTCACGCGGACGTTCCGAAGCTCATCGATTCCCTCGCTCCGGTGAAGGCGTTGCGTCCTGCCCTGCTGAAGCTGGAAGAGAGCGGCCACCTGGAACCGGCGAAGGAACTCCCCGCGGCGCGCAAAGATTTTCTGCCACTCAGCATGGCCACGGTGGAACTGGCGAAGCAGTTGCGCACGACCGAAGCGTTCAAAGAAACGAAAATCTACAACTGTCCGATGGTGAATCGCGCCATTCCCGGCGCGGCGAAGAACGGGCAATGGATCCAGCTCGCACCGCCGCTGCGCAATCCGTTCTTCGGCTCCGAGATGCTTGAGTGCGGCAATGAGGTGAAGCCGTGATCAATCGCATCATCGAGTGGTCGATTCGTAATCGGTTCCTCGTCGCCATCGCGACGCTGTTCCTCGTCGGCTGGGGAATCCGCGCGGTGTATCGCACGCCGGTGGATGCCATTCCTGACCTGAGCGAGAACCAGGTAATCGTCTTCGCGGACTGGCCAGGACGCAGTCCGCAGGAAGTGGAGGACCAGGTCACCTATCCGCTTTCGGTAAATCTCCAAGGACTCGCGGGCGTGAAGACCGTGCGCGCGAATTCGATGTTCGGCTTCTCGCTCATCACGATTATTTTCGAGGACAAGATCGACAATTACTTCGCACGAACACGCGTGCTCGAACGATTGAACTACCTTGGCTCCGTACTGCCGCAAGGCGTCATTCCGCAGCTCGGACCGGACGCGACGGGACTGGGTTGGGTCTTCCAGTACTACCTCGAAGTCGATCCGGGCGCCGCGCCACAAGGCACTTACGATCTCGGCCAACTCCGCGCGGTGCAGGACTTCTTCATTCGTTACCAACTCCAGGCGGTGCAAGGCGTCGCGGAGGTTGGCAGCGTGGGCGGCTTCGTGCGCCAATATCAGATTGAAGTGTCGTCACTGAAGATGCGCGCGGCGCGCGTGTCGCTGAAGGACGTGTTGATGGCCGTCGAGCAGAGCAATCTCAACGTCGGCGGAAAAGTCGTGGAAGAAAACGGCATGGAGTTCGTCGTGCGCGGCATCGGTCTGATCAACAACGTTCACGACGTGGAGAACATCGTCGTAATGCAGACGAACAATGTGCCGATCTATTTGCGCGACATCGCAACAGTGCAGATCGGTGGTGACTTCCGCCGCGGCGCGCTGGACGTGAACGGGCGCGAAGTGGTCGGTGGAACGGTCGTGATGCGCACAGGCGAAAATGCTCGCGACCTGATCACGCGCGTGAAGGAAAAGATCGCGCAAATCTCGCCGAGTCTGCCGCCGGGAGTACACATCAAGCCTTTCTACGATCGCAGCGAACTGATCGAACGGACGATCGGCACGTTGAGACACGCGCTGTGGGAGGAAGTGATCCTGGTGACGTTGGCACACATCATTTTTCTTTGGCACTTCCGCAGCATTTTGATCGTCACGTTTCCACTGCCGGTTTCGATCCTCGTGTCGTTTGTGCTGATGAAGCAGTTCGGGATCACCTCCAACATCATGTCGCTCTCAGGCATCGCGATCGCGATCGGCGTGCTGGTGGATGCGGCGATCGTGATGACGGAGAACGTGATCCGACATTGCGAACAGGCGGAGGAAAAGAAGGGCTCACGTCTCACCGGTGCCGAAACCTCACAGGTCGTGCTCGAAGCTTCGAAGCAAGTCGGCCGGCCCATCTTCTTCGCGATGACGATCATCATCCTCGCGTTCGTGCCCGTGTTCGCGCTGACCGGGCAGGAAGGAAAGCTGTTTCATCCGCTCGCATTCACGAAGACGTTCGCGATGGTTGGCTCGACGTTTCTCGCCGTCACGATCGTGCCGGTGCTCTGCACGTTGCTGGTGCGCGGACCGTTTCACTCCGAGGACCGCAACATCATCATGCGAGTGTTGCTGCGCATCTACGACCCGGTTTTGAACTGGGCGTTGAAGCACCGCGTCGCAGTGCTGGGTTTTGCATTCACTTTGCTGGGGGCGGCGCTGGTGCTGGCGGTTGGCCTGCCGAGAGCGGCGGTGCAGAAGTTGCGCGATTGGAAACTTCCGGTGCTTGCCGACGCAGCCAAAGGAATGGGCTCCGAGTTCATGCCGCCTCTCAATGAAGGCTCGCTGCTCTTCATGCCCGTGCTGGTGCCAAGCACTTCACTCACCGAGATCAAGCGCATCATGTCGTGGCAGGACAAGGTGATGTCGGAGACGCCGGAGGTGTTGTCCGTGGCCGGCAAGCTCGGGCGCGGAGAAACTGCCACCGATCCGGCGCCGGTCGAAATGATCGAGACTACGATCATGTTGAAGCCGGAGTATCTCGTTACGAACAAAACGTTTCTCGGCTTCATCAAGATTCCATGGACGGTGCGCAACCCCGAGTGGCGCGACGGAATGAACAAGGACAAGCTGATCGGCGAACTCAGCGACAAGCTCACGCAGGTGCCGGGCTACGTGCCAGGATTTCTTCAGCCGATCGAAGGACGCATTCTCATGCTGAGCACGGGCATTCGCGCGCAAGTGGGCGTGAAGATTCTGGGGGACAATCTCGAAGCGTTGCAGGCAAAGGCATTCGAGGTGGAGCGCATCGTGCGCACGGTCGAGGGCGCGACTGGCGTCGCGGCGTCACGCGTGCAGGGAAAGCCTTATCTCGAAATCGAAGTGGATCGCATCGCGATGGCGCGATTCGGATTGCGCGCGCAGGACGTGATGGACGCTGTCGAGACCGGACTTGGCGGCAAGAACGTGACGACGACGATCGAAGGGCGTCAGCGCTTCCCCATTCAAGTGCGGCTCGAACGCAGCGAGCGCGAAGACATCACGCGCATTGGCGACACGCTGCTGGCGACGCCTTCGGGCAAATACGTTCCGCTCGGACAAGTCGCGAAGATTCGCCGCAACACCGGGCCGAGCGAGATCGCGAGCGAGAACGGACGGCTCCGCGTGTTCGTGCAGGCGAATGTGCAGGACCGTGACCTTGGCGGATTCGTGACAGAAGTGCGCGAACGCATGGCCAAGGAAGTGAAGCTCGACAAAGGCATGACCATTGAGTTCAGCGGCCAATATGAAAATCAAATCCGCGCCCAACGCACGCTGCGAGTGATTGTGCCGACAGTGATGGTGATCATCTTCCTGCTGCTGTTCGTGGTCTACGGCTCGATCAAGGAAGCGGCGCACGTGATTCTCGCCGTGCCGTTCGCGCTGACCGGTGGCGTGTTTCTCCAATACATTCTCGGCTACAATTTCAGCGTCGCGGTCTGGGTCGGTTACATCGCGCTGTTCGGCACGGCGATCCAAACCGGTGTCGTGATGGTCGTGTATCTCGAAGAGATGCTGAAGAAGAAGCAACTGGAGCGCGGTGCGGCATTCAATCATGACGATCTCATTCAAGCGATCAAAGACGGCGCTCGGCTGCGATTGCGTCCGAAGGTGATGACAGTCGCGACGATCGTGGCGAGTTTGCTCCCGATCATGTGGAGCACGCGCACGGGCGCCGAGGTCATGAAGCCGCTCGCCACGCCAGTGATCGGTGGCATGGTGAGCAGCCTGATTCACATCCTGATCGTGACGCCGGTGATCTTCGCGTGGTTGCGCGAGCGGGAGTTGCGCAAGCAAACGCAGCAGCGAGCTTGACTTTATTCTGCTAAGGCAGAGCAAAAAAATGCGGGTACTTGGCAATCGCTACGTTGTTGGTGGGCTGGCGGTAAGGTTCATTTAGAGCAGTCGCTCAGAGCGGGTGACGATGAGCAGCGCATTGCGCGCTGCGGCGAAGTTTTTTAATTCAATGAGCAATTCCTACCCGAAGTTGACCGCGGCCGAAGCCGCAGAACTGATTCACGATCGCGATTCCGTCGCATTCAGCGGGTTCACGCCCGCGGGCGCGCCCAAGACGGTGCCGAAAGCCATCGCCGCACGCGCGGTGGCGTTGCACGCTGCCGACAAGCCATTTCAGATCGGAGTGTTGACGGGTGCTTCGACCGGCAAATCATTGGACGGCGAGTTGGCGCGCGCGGAGGCGGTGCGTTTTCGCACGCCGTATCAATCGGATCCCGACCTGCGCAAGTGCATCAATGAAGGGAGGACCCAGTTCTTCGACATGCATTTGTCAATGCTGCCGCAGAACGTTCGATACGGGTTCCTGGGACCGGTTCACTACGCGGTCATCGAAGCGTGTGACGTGAGCGACAACGGAGAAATCACTTTGACATCAGGCGTGGGCGCAGCGCCGACGTTTTGCCGCGTGGCGGAAAAAATTATCATCGAGCTGAACCACTTTCATCCGCCGATGCTGCGTGGTTGCCACGACATCTACGAACCGGAAGACCCGCCGTACCGAAATCCGCTGGCCGTATTTCGTCCTTCGGACCGCATCGGCTCGCCCACGGTCAAAGTGAATCCCAAGAAGATCATTGGCATCGTGGAGAACAATGCTCCCGACGAGACGGGCTCGTTCAGCGAGATCGGCGAAACCACCGCGCGCATCGGACGCAACGTCGCTGACTTTCTGGCGGCAGAAATTCGCCGTGGTTTGATTCCGAAACCGTTCCTGCCCATTCAGTCTGGCGTTGGTGACACCGCGAACGCGGTCTTGCAAGCGATGGGCGAGAACGCTGACATCCCAATTTTCGAGATGTACACGGAAGTGATTCAGGATTCGGTCGTGGAACTCATGAAGCAGGGCAAGGTCCGTTTCGCCAGCGGGTGTTCGCTGACCGTTTCGAACAGCGTGCTGGCTGAGATGTACAGCAACTTTGAATTCTTCCGCTCCAAGTTCCTGTTGCGTCCGCAGGAGATCACGAACTCACCCGAACTGGTTCGCCGGCTCGGATTGATTTCCATCAACACCGCAATCGAAGTGGACATTTCCGGCAACGTGAACAGCACGCACGTACTCGGGCGCAGCATGATGAACGGCATCGGCGGCTCGGGTGATTTCGCGCGCAATGCGTTCCTTTCCATCTTCACCTGCCCTTCGACCGCGAAAGGCGGAAAGATCAGCACGATCGTTCCGTTGGTGAGCCATCTCGACCACAGCGAACATTCGGTCCAGATCATCATCACCGAACAGGGTGTCGCCGACCTGCGTGGCAAGAGTCCTTGTGAGCGCGCGCGAACGATCATCGAGAATTGCGCGCATCCCGAGTACCGGCCGTTGTTGCGTGATTACTTGAATCTCGCGGGCCGCACGCATTCGCCGCAAACGTTGAGTGCCGCTTTCAACATGCACACGCAGTTCTCGGCAACGGGCGATATGCGCCAAACGACGTGGAAGAAGTAACGAGTGACAGCGCGCGAACCGCTCAGGTAGCGTCACGCGCGTGAAAACGTTTTCTCATTTCTCGAGAGATCACATTTTCAATGTGTGCGTGGCGCTCGCGTTGTTGGTGGGGATGACGGGTTGCAGTTGGTTTCGCAAGAAGCCGGCCCCGGCCGCTCCTTACAGCGCGACGTCGGTGAATCCAAATCCCCAGACTGCGGTCACGCCTGTCCCTGCGAACACGAACCAATCGCAGTTGCTGCTCGCCACCGCGTCAGTGGGCAGGGTGGCCAAGGTGAATCTGGCGGCGAAATTTGTCGTGCTCCAATTTCCGCTCGGACAAGTGCCGCCGGCCGACACACGAATGGTTGTCTATCACGGCGATGCGAAGACCGGTGAAGTGAAGATCACGGGTCCGACACAGGAAGAACTCACGGTCGCTGACATCGTGCTCGGCACTGTGCAGGAGAACGACCAGGTGCGCGGAAATTAGCGCCCGCCGGAAATCAGCGCTCCGTTTTACTTCTCCGTCTTTGCTGGCGGCTTTGCTGTGCCCTTCTTGTGGTAGGGCGAGTGAAGATTGAAATAGATCCCGCACAACGGCCGGTCGTGATCGGTCTGGCTCAGGATGATGGTGACGTGTTTATCAAGCGCGATGCCGTGGCGGAGATGCGGGCCACGGTTCTCGTACGCCTTGATCGCTTTGTCCATCAGCGAGCGGAGGGACTCCTCACATTGTTCAGGCACCTTGTCCAGGCACACGATGTATTTATCGTATGCGCGGATCGCATCCTCGATCTCGGTCTTGAACATGTCGACGGTCACGCCAAAAAGGTAAGAGGCGTTAAGGTGTATCGTCAACACTGGTGGGTCGCACCGGCTTCGGCCGAGGACCGAACAAGGCGGTGCCCACCCGCACTATTGTCGCGCCTTCCTCGATCGCGATTTCGAAATCGTCACTCATTCCCATGCTCAAGTGCGGCAATGGCGCGCCCAGCTTTTCTTCGCACGCCTGCTTCAACTCGCGCAGGCGGCGAAACGCGGGCCGCACTTTTTCCGGCTCCGGCGTCCACGGCGCGATGGTCATGAGTCCATGCACTTCGAGGCGCGACAACTCGTTGATCGCCACACACGCGTCCACGACCTGCTCGGGCTTGAGTCCGAACTTCGTCGCTTCACCGGCAGCATTTACTTCCAGCAAGACGGGCATTCGCTTGCTGAACTTGTCCGCCCATTTGTTCAACTCCTGAGCGAGCGCAACGCTATCCACGCTCTCGATCATCTCGAAAAGCTGGATCGCATCGCGGCACTTGTTGGATTGCAGATGCCCGATCATGTGCCATCGGCAACGGCTCGGGCTCAAAGGAATCTTCGCTTTTGCCTCCTGCACCTTGTTCTCGCCGAATAACACCTGGCCAAGCTGCGCCGCTTCACTAATGAACTCCGGCGGCATGCCCTTGCTCACGGCGAGCAAAGTGACGGAGTCCGCCTCACGACCCACGCGCGCACAGGCGCTGGCGATGCGGCGTTGAATGGCGTCGAAGTTTTCTGACAATCCCATGTTGGTCTCGGCCTGCAAAGCGGCCCGCGTTTACCATGCCCCGGCGAAGCGATCCGTGCGTTTACATTGAATCGCCGAGCGGAATCATGCGCTGCGCTGGGACGTCCCAAACCTTCAGGCGCAGACAGCGGAAAATATCCACCGGATGGAGCGATGTCGTTTTGGCAGCCGCCAGCTCGGGCATGACCCTCATGACTTCCGGCAGGCGATAGAACGGGATGCGCGAATTCAGATGATGCACATGATGATAGCCGATGTTCGCCGTGATCCACGCCATGAAGCGATTCATCCTCATGTAGCTCGATGACGTCAGGGCCGCAGTCTCATAAGTCCAGCCGGCGTTGTCGCTGAATGAGACGCTCGGAAAATTGTGCTGCGCGTAAAACAAATACGATCCGAATGCCATCGCGACAGAAAACGGCACAACGATTGTGAGCAACAGGCCCAGCCACCCGATCAATATAATCACGGCGGTGATCAGCACAGCGTGCATGACAAATGCGATGAGCGAATCGTAGTGCTTTGATGGCTTGTTGAAGAACGGATAGACGCACATCCCAAAAAGGAAAATGAACACGTAGCCGAAGAGGATCGTGAGCGGATGCCGCATGAAGAGATACTTGAACCGCTTGCCGCGCGATGTCTTCTCGAATTGCTCGCGCGTCATGATCGGAAAGGAGCCGATGTGCGCACTGCGCAGCTTGGAGTTGTGGTTGTGATGATGGTTATGCGAGCTCCGCCAGATGCTGCTGGGACTCAGCGCGAAGACGCCGAAGATTTGCATGAGCACTTCGGCCACACGCGAGCGCGGCAGGATCGCGTGATGCTGTTGGTCATGGTAAATCACGAACATCCGCAACGTCAGCAGTCCAGCCGCGACGCTGCACACGACTTTGGCCAGCCAATGAAAATTCCAGATCGTGCCGGCAAACGCCGCCGCGAGCAGCAAGGCCGTGGAGGCCAGATACCACCAGCTTCGCAGAGTTGAATCCACGGCGTAAGGCTTCGTCGCCAACAACAATTCTTTTCCAGTTCGCATTCGAGATGAAAGCAGTGTTCGTTGGATTGGGGACAAAAGCAAACTGGATCGCCGCATCGATGGCATCCATCGATACCTTTGTTTGGCCATCTCAGACAACCCGCGAAAGCCATTGCAGCACATGCCTCGTTCCGTCAAGCCACCACGCCAGCGCTTCCAGCACTGAGACGCGTGCGGTGAGCAGCGGCACGCCGAGCAGCGGCACCACAATGTTGCCGATCCAGATCACGACGCCCGAGAACAGATAGCCCTGATCCGTAATGTCGGTCTGCCGTGTCTTGAGAATGTGCATCGTGAGCGTGACGTGAAAGGCGTACGCCGCCCCGATGAAGAAATGGAACCACGGCAGGTATCGCGTCCAGTTCCAGATCAGGTGCCCGATCACGAACGCCACGATGACGAGCACCACGTAGAGCGGGAAGAAATACGGCGCAAGTGCGATTAGGAAGTTGGACTTCGTGATGACGACGTGGCCGCCTTTGCTCGATGCTTTGAATTTCTTCACCCGGCCGCCGAAGAGCCACGTCCACAACGCGTGCGTGAGTTCGTGGCCGAAGACGTAGAGCAGCATGGGCTTGGGCAGCAGCAGAAAAATCGCGAGCCAGCACCCAGCGCCGCCGACCAGCGCCACCCAAAACGTCTGCGCGTTGCCCGCCGCGCTCAGTACGCGGCTCAACGCCGAAGCCGCGCCAAAGCACGCAGGCAGCAGCAGGATCGCGACGACGAGTTTCAGCCACTTCGGCATGGCGCGCATTGTTGGGATCGAGTGCCCAATGTCATCCGTTTTCGTCACCTCTGGACAAGTTTTACGCGGCACTCATAGAGTCCGGTGCCATGACCGAATCCGAAGCTTTGCAGATTTTTCGAGACGCTGGCGCTCTTCTCGAAGGACATTTCATCCTTCGCAGCGGATTGCGCAGCCGGCAGTTCTTCCAATGCGCACTCGCGCTCCAGGACATGCCAACGGTGGAAAAGCTCGGCGCAGGGATCGCTGAAAAAGTGCGTCACTTGCAACCGCGCACGGTCATCGCGCCGGCGATGGGCGGGCTCGTGATTGGCCAGGAAGTCGCGCGGCAATTGCGCGTTCGATTTATTTTTGCCGAGAAGGAGGAAGGCAAGCTGGTGCTCAGGCGCGGTTTCAAAATCGCGAGCGGAGAAAAGATTCTGGTGGTCGAAGATGTCGTGACGAAGGGCGGTCGCGTTCAGGAAACGATGCAGATCGTGCGCGATCACGGCGGCACAGTTGTGGGCGTCGCCATGGTGGTCGATCGTTCGAGCGGCAAGGTCGATCTGGGCGTGCCGACGTTGAGCGTGTTGAAGCTGAACGTGGAAACATTCGAGCCGGACAAGTTACCGCCGGACCTGGCTAAATTGCCGCCGATCAAACCCGGCAGCAAATAGGATGAACCTCACGCGCGGCGAATACGAACTCTGCGACGACAAGCCGCGGCTCGATCTGGACACCATTTGGTCTCTGCTGAATGCGACGTATTGGGCGGCGGGGCGCTCGCGCGAAGTGATTCAGACCTCGATCGAGCATTCCGTGTCCTTCGGCGTTTTTCATCGCGGCAAGCAAATCGGATTCGGTCGCGCCATCACAGACCACGCCACTTACACTTGCCTGTGCGACATCATCATCGCGCCGGAGCATCGCGGCTTCGGGCTCGGCAAGTGGCTCGTGGAATCGATTCTGGCCCATCCCGACTTGCAAACCGGCACGGTCTATCTGCGCACGCGGGATGCGCAGTCGCTGTATCGCCTCTTTGGGTTCAAGGACTCCATGTGCATGAGGCTCGGCACCGACGAGGACTTGTGTTTGCCGTCGAGCACGGATGGTTGTTAGCGTTGCGACGATCATGAAAGGCACTCCGAAAGTCGGCACGAGCAACGAAGTGACGTTCACGGTCGAACCGCAACACACGATCGAGTTCGCGAACGACGGTATGCCCGCGGTCCTTTCCACTCCAAACCTGATTCAGATCCTTGAACGGATCGCGCGACAGTCCTTGCTCCCGTTTTTGGAGGAAGGCGAACGGTCGGTGGGTGTCGAGGTGGAGATTCGGCATCTCGCGCCGGTGCCGGTCGGCAAGCGCGTGACGTGCGCCACGCGGGTGATTCGCGCGGATGGCCGTGAGATCAGTTTCCACGTCGAGGCGCGGGATGAACACGAAGTGGTCGCTCGCGACGCGCATAAGCGACACGTCATC
>JBBRBM010000112.1:0-19848 GCA_038205745.1 Verrucomicrobiota bacterium
GCCAGCCCGCCCTGACGCGGGAGCATAGGACGCGGATTGGATTTGAACTTCAGCCAGGCGCGAGCGCTTACATTTCACGCCTCCAACGCTGCCGCAATCCCCACCTTCCGCCTAGCTGGTTTGGCCGGACGGATACCGTGCTTCTCGTCGCCGCGCTTGGACTCGCGATCACGTTCGGTCTGATGGGCGTCATCAACATGGCCCACGGCGAAATCATCATGGTCGGCGCCTACTCTGCTTACGTGACGCAGAATGTTTTCACGAAATGGTTCGGTGCGAGCGGCGGCGGGTTCGACTCTTACTTCATCGCCGCACTGGTCGTCGCTTTTGTCGCGGCTTCGTGCGTTGGGCTGATTCTCGAACGCGGCATCATTCGATTTCTCTACAAACGTCCGCTCGAATCACTGCTCGCCACCTGGGGCGTGAGCGTGGTGTTGCAGCAAGTTTTTCGTCACGTCTTTGGTGCGGCGAATGTGCAGGTGAATTCGCCCAGTTGGTTGAGCGGCAGCTTCGTCATCAGCGATGTGGGGCTCGGCTACAATCGCATCTTCGTCATCTTCTTCGCAGTGTTCGTGGTCGCGCTCACTTACATGCTGCTCACGCGGACGTCGCTTGGATTGCAGATCCGCGCCGTGATGCAGAATCGCAACATGGCGTCGGCGCTCGGCGTCCGCACCGATCGCGTGAACATGATGACGTTCGCCTTCGGCAGCGGTCTCGCGGGAATGGCCGGCGCGTGTCTCTCGCAAATCGGCAACGTCAGCCCGGCGCTGGGCCAATATCACATCGTGGACTGCTTCATGATCGTGGTGCTGGGCGGAGTGGGGAGCATCGTCGGAACTGTTTCAGCGTCAATGGGCGTCGGAGTTACGAACCAGATTCTTGAGCCATGGCTCGGATCGGTGCTCGCCAAGATCACCGTGCTCGCCGCGATCATCCTTTTCCTCCAATGGCGGCCCGCTGGTATTTTCGTTACACGCAGTCGCAGCCTCGAAGGTTAAATGCTGAGCAACAAATCCATCTCCAAACGCGAGCTGCTGTTCATCGCGATTGCTGCGTTCGTCGGCATCGTCGTGTTGCCTTGCCTCAATGCGTTCCTGCCACCGACGAGCTTTTTCCACGTCAGCAATTTCAGCATCAACATCTA
This sequence comes from Verrucomicrobiota bacterium, assembly GCA_038205745.1. Taxonomy (GTDB): domain Bacteria; phylum Verrucomicrobiota; class Verrucomicrobiia; order Limisphaerales; family SIBH01; genus JANNGC01. The sequence goes on from JBBRBM010000112.1 coordinate 1,148, forward strand.
TGGCAAGTATCTCTGTTACGCCGTCCTCGCCATCGGCGTGAACTTGCTCTGGGGCTACACCGGCCTGCTCAGCCTCGGCCAGGCGCTTTTCTTTTCGCTCGGCGGCTATGCGCTCGGAATGCACCTGATGTTGATGATTGGGAAACTCGGCCAATACAAAGCCGACATTCCCGATTTCATGGTGTTCCTGGAATTCCCGAAACGATTTCCCGAAACCGGTGGACTGCCTCCGCACTGGGTTCCCTTCAAGAGTTTCTGGTTCGCCGCCCTCATGGTGCTGGTGGTGCCCGCAATCGTGTCGTTCATTTTCGGCTGGCTCGCGTTTCGATCGCGCATCAAGGGTGTGTACTTTTCCATTCTCAGCCAGGCGCTTACTTACGCCGCCACGCTGATGTTCTTCCGCAACGATTTCACCTTTGGCGGCAACAATGGACTGACGGATTTCAAATTCATCCTCGGCCACGAGGTCAACAGTGCGGGAACCAAGCGCGGCTTGTTCATCGCGTCAGTTGTGTTGCTTCTCAGCGTGTATGTTCTCTGCCGATGGCTCACCTCGACGAAGTTCGGCCTGATCCAACGCGCCATTCGTGACAGCGAAAACCGTGTGCTCTTCTCCGGTTATGCCACGGCGAATTTCAAACTGTTCGTCTTCGTGCTCTCGGGAATCATCTGCGGACTCGGCGGCGCGCTCTTCGTTCCGCAAGTCGGCATCATCAATCCCAGCGAGATGGCGCCGGACAAATCTCTCGAAGCCGTCGTGTGGTGCGCCGTGGGTGGACGTGGAAATCTGCTCGGCCCGATTCTCGGCGCGATCGGTTGCAACTCGCTCAAGAGCTACGCGACGCACTCGTTCGCAGAGCAATGGCCATACATACTTGGCGGCTTGTTCATCTTCGCGACGCTGTTGAACTCGCGGGCACTCGACCGGAATCGCGCGCAAGGCAAGGACTTGGTTTTGTTCCGCAAGGCCGCGACATTTTCCCGCAACTCACCGTCTGGGAAAACCTGCGCATCGGTGCCATCGCCCAAGGCAAGAAACTCAACGGCGAAGTGGACCGCGTCTTCGGGCTTTTCCCCGTGTTGAAAGAAATGACGCAGCGCAAAGGCGGCGTGCTCAGCGGCGGACAACAACAGCAACTCGCGATCGGACGCGCGTTGCTCACGAATCCCAAAGTCCTGTTGCTCGATGAACCAACCGAAGGCATTCAACCGAACATCATCGACCAGATCGGTGAGACGATCAAAAAGCTGCGTGCGCATGGTCTCGGCGAAGATGAAGGCAAGCGCGCCCAAGAAATTGGGAACGCGATCAAGATGCTGCATAAGGAGGGCAAAATTGGGATTCTGCTGGTCGAGCAGTACCTGGATTTCTGCATCGACGTCGGGGACCGGTTCTACATCATGGACCGCGGCAGCATTGTGGCGCAGGGGACAATTCCCGAACTCAACAACGAACTCGTGAAGCAGCATTTGACGGTATGAAGCCAGGAACTCAAAAGCGTGGTGAAGCATGTCCCGATTGCCGCGCTTCTATTATCTGCTCCGGCGATTCACGCGCATCCTGGCCACGACCTTTTCGATCAAGGCGCGGGGCACATCGTGAGCAGCCGGAATTTTTCTGCCGGTGCCTTCGCATTTCGTTTTCAAAACTTTGCCCAACGGAGCGGAGCCGGGTGCGGTGGAAGTTTCGCCGGGTGAGATTGAACTCAATGTGGGTCGCGAAACGGTGACGCTGCCCGTGACGAATCTTGGCGACCGTCCGATTCAGGTCGGCAGCCATTATCATTTCATCGAAACCAACCCGCAGCTTCGCTTCGATCGCGCGAAGGCTTATGGCAAGCGCCTCGATATTCCCGCTGGAACGGCGGTGCGTTTTGAACCTGGCGAAACGAAGACGGTGAAGCTGGTGGAGATCGCCGGGAACAAAGTCATTCGCGGCGGAAACAATATCGCGAGCGGTCTCGTTTCCGATGCGGGCAAAGCTGTTGCCATAGAACGAGCGAAAACGAATGGCTTCGCCACAGAAAACTGATGACTGATTCACTGATTACTTTCCCCACATGAGCCATCGCATGAATCGTCGGCACTACGCCGACATGTTCGGCCCTACGACGGGCGACAGGGTTCGTCTCGGCGACACGTCGCTCGTCCATGAAGTTGAGAAGGACCACACGGTTTACGGCGACGAATGCAAATTCGGCGGCGGCAAAGTCATTCGTGAGGGCATGGGGCAGGCCGCCGGCGTCGGCGCGGATGGGGCGCTCGATTGCGTCATCACGAATGCGCTGATTGTTGATTACACTGGCATCTACAAAGCGGACATCGGCATCAAGAACGGGCTGATCCACGGCATCGGCAAGGCGGGCAATCCCGATGTGATGGCAGGCGTCACTTCGAACATGATTGTCGGCGTCACGACGGAAATCATCGCGGGTGAAGGCTTGATCGTCACTGCGGGCGGACTCGACACGCACATTCATTTCATCTGCCCGCAGCAGGCGCACGAGGCGATTGCCGCGGGACTCACGACACGTATCACAGCGAAGGGGCAGGGGGTGGGCACGCGCCGGACATCATTCGCATTTGCGGCGAGCCGAATGTGTTGCCGAGTTCCACGAATCCGACGCGGCCTTACACGATCAACACCATCGACGAGCATCTCGACATGTTGATGGTATGTCATCATCTGGATCCGAATTTGCCAGAGGATGTGGCGTTCGCGGAGAGTCGCATTCGTGGCGAGACGATTGCGGCGGAAGACATTCTTCACGACCTTGGCGCGATCAGCATGATGAGCAGTGATTCGCAGGCGATGGGCCGCATCGGCGAAGTCATCATGCGCACGTGGCAGACGGCGGACAAGATGAAGCAGCAGCGTGGCGCGTTGGCTGGCGACAAGAGTGGCAACGACAACCTGCGCATCAAACGCTACATCTCGAAGTACACGATCAACCCCGCCATCGCCCATGGCGTCAGCCATCTCGTAGGCTCGGTCGAAGTCGGCAAGCTGGCTGACCTCGTGTTGTGGAAGCCAAGTTTCTTTGGCGCGAAACCTGAGATGGTCATCAAAGGCGGCGTGATCGCGTGGGCGCAGATGGGCGATCCCAACGCGAGCATTCCCACTCCTCAACCCGTTTACATGCGCCCGATGTTTGGGGTGTTCGGTCGCGCGGCCGGTGGAACGTCGATCGCGTTCGTCAGCCAGCTTTGCAAAGAGAAGCGCGTGGCGGAGGAATACAATCTTACCAAGCGAATCGAAGCCGTGCGCAACTGTCGCAAGATCGGCAAATGCGACATGAAGTGGAACGATGCGTTGCCGAAGATCACGGTCGATCCTGAAACGTACGAGGTGCGCGCCGATGGCGAACTGTTGAAGTGTGAACCCGCGAGCGTCCTGCCGCCGCACAACGCTACTACCTTTTTTGATGAACCTCAGAAATACAGAGACGCCGAAAGTCGTGCAGAGCGATTGGCTCCTCTGGCAGCTCGCCGATTCGGCATTTCCCATCGGCGGTTTTGCTCACTCTGGCGGATTGGAGGCGGCGTATTTCCATCGGGCTCTCCGCGGTCGCGACGAACTGGCAGAATATCTTCGCACAACGGTGAACCAACTCGCGCACACAGCATTGCCTTTCGTTCATGCGACGTTCCGTGGTGCTCGTTCATTTGCCGAGGTCGATGAGACCTGCGATGCCTTCCTGTCCAACCACGTCGCCAATCGCGCGAGCCGTCTGCAAGGCCACGCCATGCTCGCGACGTGTGAGCGCGTGTTTGATTCCGAGCCTCTGCGCGCTTTCCGAAATGAAGTTTTGGATAGTGAGTCGCCGGCTCATGGAGCGCCGGTGTTTGGGCATGTTGCGCACGCGCTGCTGCTGGATGCGGATTCCACGGCGCGGCTTTTTGTTTTCACGCAGTTACGCGGCTGGATCAGCGCCGCAGTTCGCTTGAATATCGTCGGCCCGATTGAAGGTCAACGCGTCCAACTCCAGTTGGCCGCCGATGCGGAACGAACCGCGTCGCAATTCGGCGCGATTCCGATCAACGACGTGGCGCAAACCGCGCCGCTGCTGGATCTTTGGCAAGGCACGCAGGACCGACTTTACTCACGACTCTTTCAAACCTGACGTATGCGACTTCTTCTCCACGGCGGGCATCAGCACGAGCACGGCGGCCACGGCCACACACACGAACACCACGATCATCCCGGTCATTTTCACGATCGCGAGATGCCGTTGCATCGCGACTTCAACCGGCGCGCCTTTACGGTTGGTGTGGGCGGGCCAGTAGGCAGTGGGAAGACGGCGCTAATGCTTCAGCTTTGCAAACGGCTGCGCGAACAAATGAGCATTGCGGCGGTGACGAACGATATTTTCACCAAGGAGGATGGCGAGTTTCTGGTGAAGAACGGCGCGCTGGAAGCCGAGCGCATTCGCGCGGTGGAAACGGGCGGTTGTCCTCACGCAGCGATTCGCGAAGACATCTCGGCCAACCTGCTCGCGCTCGAAGAACTTCATCGCAAGTTCAAGCCCGACATCCTCCTCATCGAATCCGGCGGCGATAATCTCGCGGCCTGCTTCAGTCGCGAACTGGCTGATTACACGATCCAAGTGATCGATGTTGGTGGCGGCGATAAGATACCGCGCAAGGGCGGTCCTGGGATCACGCAGTCGGACTTGCTCGTGATCAACAAGACGGATCTGGCCGCGGGCGTGGGCGCCGATCTCGAGGTGATGGCGCGTGACTCGAAGAAGATGCGCGGCAATGGCCCGTTCGTGTTCGCGCAGGTGAAGCACGGTGAGGGCGTGGACGAAATCATCGATTACATTTCGCACGCGTGGCAGCACGCGACCGGCACACCTCACGCCCACTGACATCTCGAAGTCAAAGTTCCGTTTTTCCTCTGCCTGCGCGCTTGACGCTGGTGCTGAAACATTGAAGGTATGCGGCGCCATGCACCACCACAGGGAACGACTTATCGTTGCTGCTTTTGCGCTCACGCTTCTTTTTTCCACAGCGCTTCGCGCCGCGGACAACGCGCTCGAATCTTACGTGCGCAAGCCGGACGATTCTTTCAAATGGGAGGTGAACTATCGTTACAACACGAACGGTTTCACCGGCGCATTCGTGAATCTCACTTCGCAAACGTGGCGCAGTAATGAGTGGAAGCACGCGATGCAGATCGTGCGCCCGGCGAAGTTGCGTCATCCGGAGATCGCGTTCTTGTTCGTCACGGGCGACGGCTCAGGCAAGGGCTACATTCCGATGCTGATGAAACTCGCGAACGAGGCTGGGGCGGTGGCCGCTCTCGTTGGCAGTATTCCCAATCAGCCTCTCTACGGAAATCGCAAGGAAGACGCGCTCATCGCCTACACCTTTGCTCAATACATGAAGAGCGGTGACGAGACGTGGCCGCTCCTGCTCCCAATGACGAAGAGCGCGATGCGCGCGATGGACGCGGTGCAGCAATTCGCACAGAAGGAGCACGGGCAGAAGATCGAGAAGTTCGTCGTCGCGGGCGCGTCGAAGCGCGGTTGGACGACATGGCTTACCGGCGCGGTTGATGAGCGCGTTGCCGGCATCGCGCCCATGGTGATCGACATGTTGAACATGAAGGCGCAGACGGATTGGGCGCTGAAAGTTTACGGGAAGCAGAGCGAACAGATTCGCGACTACACGGAGATCGGACTCATTGAGCGGATGGATGATCCGGCGATGGTGAAGTTGCGCAGTTGGGTTGATCCCTACAGCTATCGCGCACGCTACAACATTCCGAAACTGCTCCTGCTTGGCACGAACGATCCTTATTGGACGGTCGATTCGCTGCGTCATTACTGGAACGAACTGCCGGGGCCGAAACTGGTTTTCCAAACACCGAACGCCGGGCACAACCTCGGTGGCGGACAGCAAGCGACGGAGACGCTCGCAGCGTTTTTCCAAATGATCGCCGACAAGGAGGAGATTCCGACCATGGAATGGAAGCTGAGCAACGGCGGAACTCCGCACATGCACGTGAAAGTCAATCGCGCTGCCAAGTCGATTCGCCTGTGGACGGCCGACTCGATCGATCGCGATTTCCGCAACGACAAGTGGTCGAGCAAGGAACTCGAAGTGAAGCCCGGCAGCAGCATCGCGGACACGGACGTTGAAAAGCCCGCGAGTGGTTATCGAGCGTTCATGGGGGAAGTGGTCCTCACCAATTCATTCGGCCACGAGTACAATCTCTCCACGCAAGTGCAGGTGGTGCCCGACGACATTAAGTGAAGTGGTGCGCTCGGCGGGATTCGAACCCACGACCAGCGGATTAGAAATCCGCTGCTCTATCCAACTGAGCTACGAGCGCCACTCGCGCCCGTCATTTACGCACCGAGCAAATTGACTCGCAAGTCTTCGTCTGCAATCGGTTCCGAATGCGAGCGCCGGGCAATTGATGTGCATACTCGCAATCTGGGGTTTTGCCGAATGTCATTCGGCGGTTCGGAAAGGTGCAGGGGGGCGAGCGCTGGGCGTCGGGCGCGTCGAATCCGCCGTGGAGCCGATTGCCAATCGGCGCTACGTGGCGGCTGATCCGCGACAGTTTTGATCGCACGCTCTGCACTCGGTTCTTCCGGTTGGATGCCATGTACGCGAGGGTTTGGCGTCTGCATCATGTCGAACTCGTCGCTGAAAATCTGTTGATCGCGCGGTGAAATTTTCTTCGGCAGTGTCTCGCTTCAAGTGTCCTGTTAAGTCGAGCGTGTAATCCTTGGTGGGACAGTTCAAATGGAGCAGTCGATGACCGCCCCCTGACGCTGCTAGGGCCATCTGGAGGTGGGTTGGGAAATGCGCCTACAGACCAATGTGGGTAATTCGGGCAGTCGCTGTCAGTCAACCAGCCAAAGCCTCCGTCGCCACTATCGTGGCACCTCCGTTGCTACCTTTCTGGCGGCGCGGTGCGCCAGCACTCGTGAAGATTCGGAAAATATCATCGTTCAATTTTCGTGCGCATCGTCAGGGAGCGTTCACGCTCATTGATGCGATGTTGGGCATGGCTGTCGCGGGGGTGATGTTCGCCGCGCTTTACGCGGGCATTGCCTTCGGATTCAACACGATCAAGTTCGCCCGGGAGAACACACGCGCCACGCAGATCATGCTGGAGAAAATGGAAATCGTCCGGCTTTACACGTGGGACCAGATTACAGATACAACCCCGCCCACCTTTATTCCGACGAACACTTTCACGGTGCCTTATTACTCGGTCGGCGGAACGAACAGCGACCTCGTTTACACCGGGAAAGTTTCAGTCGCTGATGCTCCGATGGCGACCAGCTACTCGAACAACATCAAACTCGTCACGATCACTTTGGACTGGGTCACCGGCAAAACGCCGCGCACCCGCAGCATGCAAACGTATGTCTCGCGAAACGGGATGCAAAGCTATGTGTGGTAAGCCCGCCCATCGCCGCCAGAGCGGTCTCACATTGCCGGAGATGATGTTCACGCTCATGGTGGGCTCCCTCTTGGGCGCGGCGGTGCTTTCGTTCAGCCTTTACGCCGGCAAAAGCTTTGCAGCGCTGACCAATTACGTCGACCTCGAGCAAAAGAGCCAGAACGCGCTCGATCGAATGACGCGGGAAGTCCGTCAGGTGAGACGTGTTTTGAACTTCGGCACGACGATGCTGCGAGGGCAGGTGATCACGAACACGATCACTTTCGAGGACTCGGACGGCGAGAATCTGACATACACATTCTCCAACGATGTCCTGATCCGGTCGAAATTGGGGGTCGATCGCGTGATGCTGACGAATTGTGATTATCTCACGTTCCAGGTTTTTCAACGAAACCCGATCGCCGGACAGTGGGACCAGTGGAGTACGGCGGTCGCCACCAACACGAAATTGATCTCTGTCAGTTGGGTGTGTTCTCGAAATGTCCTCGGAAATCGAATGAACACAGAAAGTGTTCAGACCGCAAAAGTTGTAATCAGAAAGGAATAGCTCATGAAGATTCGTCTTGCTCTCAACCTGGCCCGTCGTGGCTTTACCTACGTCAGCGTGGTGATCGCCGCCGTGCTGATTGGCCTGATCCTCTCCACATTCCTGAAACTCGTTGCGAGCCAGAACCAGATGACGATGCGCTCGCAGGCGTGGAATAGAAATATCGCGGTGGTGGAAGCCGGGATCGAGGAGGCGCTGGCGCATCTCAACAAGAACGGAGCGTGGGACTGGCAAACCTTCACGTACACAGGGAATCTTTTGGTGGACGGATGGAGTGCTGCGGATGGCGGGGGGTGGACGAAGACAGCTTACATCGGGGAAGACTATTACGTTGTCACCATTTCGCCGTTCGCACCGGGAACCAACTGCCCGAATGTCACGGCCGATGGATATGTGAAGCAGTTGGGAACTTTCGCGCTGGGCAAGTGGGTCTCGCGTCCATTCCTGGCAGCGCTCGGCGGGAACGAGGGCGCCACTTACGTGAAGCGCACCGTGTCATGCACCACGACGAACGTGCCACTCTTCAGCAAGGCGCTGGTGGCGAAGCAGACCATTGATCTCAACGGCAACAACGTGCGCACCGACAGTTACGATTCCATGATTCCTGCGTACAACACCAATGGCCGTTGGGACATCAACAAGGCGCGCGATCGCGGCGACATCGCCACGAACAACAGTCTCACCAACAGCGTGAATGTTGGAAATGCGAACGTCTGGGGCAGTGTCTCAACTGGACCGAACGCGGCGAATCCCGGGCACGCGAGCATGACCATCGGTGCGACGGGCAAAGTGGGTGACGGGTCTTGGCAGAACGATAATTCGAAGAGCGGCGTGCAGCCGGGCAAGGATCGCGATGACATGAATGTGTTTTTCCCTGACGTCGTGCTGCCATTCACCGAAGGTCTTCCCCCTCAATCCGGCACGATCAATGGAACGAACTGGAGTATGATTCTCGGGAGCGGAACTTTTAAGGCGAACACCTTGAGCGGAAAGGTTCTCGTCCGCGGCAAGGCCAGGATTTTGGTCACCGGCAGCTTCAATATGACAGGGCAGGATGTGATCCAGATCGCTCCCGGCGCGAGCCTGACCATGTATATGGATGGACCGTCGGCAGGCTTCGGCGGCAACGGCGTGGCGAATGTAGATGGGATCGCCAGCAGTTTTTATTACTTCGGCACGAAGAACAACACGTCACTCACGCTATCGGGTAATGGCCAGTTCACGGGCGCGATTTACGCCCCGAGCGCAGTCGTGTCCGGCAACGGCGGCGGGAATAGTTCAGAAGATTTCTCCGGCGCGGCCATCCTTAAGAGTTTGAGTTTCAACGGCCACTACTCGTTTCACTACGACGAGGCGTTGGGACGCAAGGGCATCTACAGCGGCTTCACGCTCACTTCGTGGAACGAACTCTGAGCTGAACCCGCCGAACAATTCGGGGCGCGCTTGCGCACACAAGCCGCTCTGTCAGCAGAAGGGAAGCGACAGGAAGTGGGGAAACCCACTTCCTGTTTTCATTCGGAACTGGCCCTGGAAAAGAGAAAACGCCGGACAAGGCGTCCGGCGTCTTCAGTTTTGCAGGCTTTCCCCTCTTAGCGCCCTTGCCTGCGCGTCATCTTTCTTTGCCCCCACATCGATTGATGACGTGCGCAAACTACAAAACAGTTCGTTGGTTGAATATAAGGTGAAATGCCCATTGACGGGTGGGCGAAAACGAGGTTCGCGGGATCAGGCGGGTTGAGGATCGTTTGGAATACGCACGCCAGGACACGCGCAAGCGATGGGGGGGGCGGTTCTTTGTTCGTGATTGATCTGATCCATGCGGTCGCGGCGCGCCGAAAAACAATGCTCGCAAGACGAAAATAATTCCAAATTCCACAGATCCACAAACACGCGCCCTCGGCGCAGCGCCACAGCGTGATCAAGCGCTGCTTCGATGATGGAGAGTCGCGGCGGAGAAAATTCGCCTCTCGCCGCCAGCGCAGAAAGTTCCTCCGTTCCGAATCGTGACGGGATGAGTGACACCACCGTCGCGCCACAATCAAAAGCGAACTCCGCCGAGCGTGCCGCTGACTCGATGGCCAGCTCATCGCTTTTCACAAAGGGCGGCTTCACCATCACGAAGGCGCGCACCGAAATGCCGTTGCCGCGGAGAAAGCGCGCGGCGCGTTCGAACATCGCCCGCGTCATGCGCTTGTTGAGCCGTTTCAGGATCGCGTCGTCTGCGATTTCCAAACCCATCGCGACTTCCAGTTGTGCCACTGTTCCATCGCTTTGGTGACCGAGCAGTTCGCAAAACGTCAGGGCAGATTCGCCCACCAGAGCCGGATGGCATTCCACGATAACTCGCTCGAAGGCACGCACGCGCTTGGCAATGGCTGGAAAATCCGGCGGCGGAATTGCCGCACGATCGAAGAAGCTGCCGGCGTTGTAGAGTTTGATTTGGCGTGGTGTTTGATCTCCGCCACTTCTTGCAATCTCGCCCAATGCGAAATCGATCTGCGCCGGAATCGCGCCGAGCGGCACAGTGAAATCAAGCGCTTGCTTCCACAGATCGCAATAGACGCACCGCCAGGGACAGCGGCGGTTTCTCAGCAGAATCGTGGCGGCCGAAATGACATCACCCGCCTCGTTGCGTTCGCGTTCAATGAAGAAGGAATGCGGATGAGAGCTCTCTGCGACGGATCGCCGCATCATTGATACATCGCTAGAAACTGTTTTCGCAGCTCAGCTTCGCGGGAAGGCACGTGCCGCCGCAATTCATCCACCCGCAAGGCGCCATGCTGGAAGCGCCGCTTCGGAAACACCGGCATGTCGATGCCTGTGATCGCCTTCACGCCGCGCGAAACGATCTCGCCTTTGAGCGCGTACAATTTTTCCACGCTGTAATCCGTGAGTGCGATGAATGGGATTCCTTCCGCGACGCTGACGACACTCGGGCGCAGGAACGGGCTGAATCCTTCGAACCCAAACTTCCGCGCGGGAGCGTAAGTTCGCACGTAGCCGCGGCTGAGCCCGCCGCTGTAGGTGAGTGAGTGTTTGATGCGGCCCACGCCCCAGCCTTCGTGATAGAGCATGAGGTTGTTGACGACACTGCGAATGGTCAACTCGGAGTTCTCTTCGATCGGATAGTCTTTCAGATTCTCGTCGCCGCCATCGCCATCGATCAGGTGGTGCCAGTCGGGATAGCGCTCGCGAATGCCGCGGCAAAGCGTCAGTCCCATGGACGCACATTCAACATCGAGCGGTTTGTAATCTTCGATCGCGCTGATTGCCTCGCGCACGTCGATGCTGGCGAGGTCGGCTTCGATCGGTTCGAGGAACATGCCGAGGCCGGTGCGTTCCAGAAAATCGCGCGCCTGTTTCAGATCCGGCCCATCGCCGAAGCTGAGCGTGAAAGCCTTCAAGCGCGATGGGCTGATTCCCAGCTTCCTCATCACGTGATACGTGGTCAGAAAAACGGCGCCGCTGTCGATGCCGCCGGAGAAGCAGACACCGATGGAATGTGCCCCCGGCATCTTGCCGGGTTCCGATGTCGGGACCGCACCGCCCGGCAAGATGCAGGGGGCACGTTGAAGCCACTTCGCGATTTCATCCGCGAGCGCGCCGATGTAAGCGCGGCCGATTTCGTCGAGGTCCGTCGAGAATTTGTTCCGCTCCGGCGTGAAGTAGCGCGTGTAAGTCGGGTCCGGATCGGGACAGCCGAGGAGTTGAATCTCGACGAGATAATGCGCCGGCACCATGCGCGTGTAGCTGGGATGAAATTGATCGGCGAGTCCTTCGCGTTCGAGCTGCGCGCGGATGGCGTCAATGCGGTCGGCGACAATCAACGCCGGTCCGGCTTCGCGCTTCGCCAGGAAATAGCGCATGGGCCGATCGAGCGAGCGCGCCATGCGCACCGTCTTGCCGTCGCGAGCGAGCAACGCGAACGAGCCATCGATCTCGCGCACGGAATCCGCGTTGCCGCTCAGCACACGCGCGCGAGCGTCATCGGCAGTCATGTTGAAGATGTGGTTCGCCGCAGGATCGAGCAGGTCCACAACGCGTTCGATGTATTGGTGGTGCATAGCTGAATTGAGGCGCAGCTTACGCGTCATGCGTCCGCTGCCAAGAGAACACTTGAGTGCAGCACAATTTTGTCGAAGCACTCAGCAATCCGCGCCAAGCATTCGGACGAATAGTTGCTCCTGCGCCGCGTCCCATCTCCGGTGAAGAAGCGAAACGCCTTTACGCTGATCGAACTGCTCGTGGTCATCGCGATCATTGGCATTCTCGCGGCGATGCTGGTGCCGGCCTTGGCGCGGGCCAAGGAGCGTGCCGGCACGGTTCAGTGTGCGAGCAACGTCCGCCAGATCGGCCTTGCGCTCCAGATGTATGGCGATGAACACGACGAACTCCTGCCGATGGCGTATGGAAGCATCCCGTGGTCGCAAACCAATCCGCCGGCATGGACGCGCCAGCTTGTCGATTACTACAGCGCGGTAAATGTCTTGCGATGTCCGCAACTCAGCCGGTTCTACAAAAAGAACTCGATCAGTTATTTCATGGGATCGCGTGCCGCGTTTGCCGAGACGACCACCGCAACGGCAGTGAACGCCAGCAAGATTCAACTGCCGTCCGCTTACGTCCTTTCTGGTGACTGCAACAGCGATCAGTTCGCCGCGGATGATGCTGACCTGGACAATTACTCCTGGGACACGCTCTTCGAAGAAGACCCGCCCATGCACGCGCGCACCGTGAACATCCTCTTTGCTGACGGCCACGTGCGGAATTACCGCATGTGGGATCCGAAGGAGATGACGTATTCTTACACGCAACCGGGCGTGGATTTCATTTCCGCCGGCCCGTAGCGGACGCGACAACGTTCCGCTTTCGTGATTCACTTCCGCGTGCCAGAGCTTGGGAATTTTCACCGCAGCATCGAAGTCATTAAGACGGGAATTCGCGAACGGCTTCATCTCGGCGCGCAACTTTACGTTTCGCGCGCGGGAGAAGTGTTGATCGATTCTGCTTTCGGCGAAGCGCGTGAAGGGGTGCCGATGACACCGGAGACAATCACGCTTTGGTTTTCCGCAGGTAAACCACTCACGGCTGTCGCGATCGCTCAACTCGTTGAGCGGGGATTGATCCAGTGGAACACACGAGTCGGTGAAATAATTCCCGAGTTCGCGAGCGGCGGAAAAGAGAACATCACTCTCGCGCATTTGCTGACGCACACGGCGGGATTGCACGCGCTCGACCCGATCGATTCGGCCTTGTCGTGGGAAGAAAAGCTTGAACGCATCAACGAGTTCGCCTTGCCGCTCGACTGGGTTCCCGGTGAGCGCGCCGCCTACAGCTCGACGGCGGGATGGTATGTGCTCGGGGAAGTGATGGAACGAGTCGGAGGTGAATCGCTCGATCGCGTTCTGCGAAGCCAGAGTTTCGGCAAATGCGGAATGGCGAACACCCGCTTGTGCCTCGACGAAGCGGAGGTGTTGGAGGTGGGCGAGCACGGCGCGTTCATGTATGACACGAGCGCTGTGCCGAAGCCGTTGGATTTCTGGAACAGTAAAGTCGGTTTCACCACGCTTGTGCCGGGCGGCAGTGCTCGTGGACCGGTCCGGGAGTTGGGAAAATTTTACGAGACGCTTTTGCGCGGCGGCGATGCGTTGCTCAATCCAGAAACGGTTCGCGCCATGACGTCGCGTCAGCGTGCCGGAGTGTTTGATGAAACGTTTCAATTCAAGACCGACACGGGGTACGGCTTCATCCTGAATTCGAATCGCGACGGATTGCAGATGCCTTACGGCTATGGACGCGCCGCGTCGCGCGAGACCTTCGGCCACAGCGGGAATCAAAGCTCGTGCGCGTTCGCCGATCTGGCGCGTCAACTCGTCGTGGCGTGGGCGTGCAACGGCATGCCGGGTGAGCGCAAACATCAACAGCGTCAACGCGCCATCAACAACGCGATCTACAGCGATCTCGGATTGGCGTAGTTGCGAACGCAATTCTCTCTCGCCTTCACGAATAAGTTCGTGCTGCTATTCGTCCGCGAAAGCCATGAAAGACTCGATTCGACACGCCTTTGTTTTCTCCATTGCCGCTTTGTTGTCCGCCGCGTCCGGCCTGCGCGCCGCCGAGGGATACACCGACACGCCGATGCAGCCCGACGGTAAATGGCATGTCCATGATCCCAATCGGCCGAAGGCGCCGATCATCACTCCCGGAAAGAGCTACAGCGACCTTGCGCCGGCACCTTCGGATGCCGTGTTACTTTTCGACGGAAAGGATTTTTCGAAATGGAAAGGCGAGAAAGGGGATGTGAAGTGGAAAATCGAGAGCGGCTACATGGAGACCACTTCGACAGGACGCATTCGCACGACGGATGAGTTCGGTGATTTCCAATTGCATCTCGAGTTCGCCACGCCGTCCGTGGTGAAGGGCAATGGCCAGGGCCGCGGCAACAACGGCGTGAACATCTACGGTCGTTACGAGATTCAAGTGCTCGACTCGTTCAACAACGAGACTTACGCCGACGGCCAGTGCGCGGCGATCTACGGCCAGACGCCGCCGCTGGTGAACGCGTCGCGTGGTCCGGGCGAATGGCAGACTTACGATATCATTTGGGAATCACCGCGCTGGGAAGAGGGAAAGCTCGTGAAGAAGGCTTACGTCTCGGTGCTTCACAATGGCGTGGTGGTGCATCATCGCAAGGAACTTTATGGGACGACGCCGTATCACGCGCTCGGTAATTACAACCGCCCGCATGCGCCGAAGGGTTACATCGAACTCTACGAACACGGGAATCCGGTGCGCTTCCGCAACATCTGGATTCGCCCGCTCGGCGAACCCGACAAGCAATGACAGAAGAAGTTCTCGCGAAGGCCGCGAAGTGAGCGAAGGAGGACTGGCCGAAAGACTTTCTTCCTTCGCCTCCTTCGTGCTCTTCGCGGGACACAAAATCGAAACTTTGCCGCTGACTCGCGCGTCTTTGGCGGTAGTATTCCGGGATTCACCATGTTGCTGCGACGTGAGCTATCGCGATTTGTGGGGACTGCGTTCGTGCAGTTCTGTTGTGCCCTCCTGTTCGCATCACTCGATTCATCGCGCGCCGCAGTGCCCGGAAAAGCATCAGCCGCCACGTTTGAAAAGGACGTTTTGCCGATCCTCAAAAACTACTGCTACGACTGTCACGGCGACGGCGCGAACAAAGGGAAGATCGCCTTCGACGAATTCAAGTCTCACGAGGAGTTGATCGCGCAACGCGAGTTGTGGGCGAATGCCCTGAAGAACACTCGAGCCGAACTCATGCCGCCGGAAAAAAAGGCGCGTCCCTCGGCCGCGGAACAGCGTGTCCTGGAGAATTGGATCAAGAGCGTCGTCTTCCAGGTCGATCCGCAAAATCCTGATCCGGGCCGCGTCACAGTGCGACGCCTCAATCGTGTCGAATATCACAACACCATCCGCGACCTGATGGGTTTCGACTTCAAGGTCGAGGAGGAATTACCGCCCGACGACAGCGGGTACGGCTTCGACAACATCGGCGACGTGTTGACAATTTCGCCGTTGCTCCTCGAAAAGTACATGGAGGCTGCGGAAAAAATCACTGCCGCTGCGGTGCCGCGGCAGGGACGCGTGCCCGCAGAGGCGTTTCTCATTGATGGCGAGCCTCGCCGAGGGCAGGGGAGACTGGGCGGTGAGCGCACGAGTTTTTACGAGAATGCCACGTTGACCCGCACGTTCAATGCGCCGCATGAAGCCACTTATCGAGTCGATTTGACCTTTGATGTGATCGGCCAGTTCGAGTTCGACCCGGGCCGCTGTCATGTGGTGTTGAAGGTCGATGATGCGGAAGTGTGGACGAATGATTTCAAGTGGCACGACAGCAAGAAGTTCAACTTTCAGGTGGAGCAAAAGTGGAAGGCCGGCAAACACACGATCGGGCTGGAAGTGCATCCGCTCACGCCGGCTGAGGAGAAGAAGAACTCGCTCGACCTGCGCATTTCGTCCGTGCGCGTGCTGGGACCATTGGAGGATAAATTTCTTGTCGCGCCGAAAAACTACGAACGCTTCTTTTGGAAGGATCCGCCAATTGCCGTCGCCGAGCGGCGCGAGTATGCGCGCGAAGTATTGAAGCGGTTTGCCGAGAAGGCTTACCGCCGGCCCGTCGATGACCGAACGATCGCGCGGTTGGTGACGATCGCCGAAAACACTTACACCGAGCCGGGCAAGCGTTTTGAAGATGGCATCGCGCAGGCGATGATCCCGCTGCTCGCGTCGCCGAAGTTTTTGTTCCGCATCGAGGATGCGCAGGCGAGTTTGGCGGATAAGTTCCCGCTGGTGGACGAGCACTCGCTGGCGTCGCGGCTCTCTTACTTTATTTGGTCCACCATGCCGGATGACGAATTGTTTCGTCTGGCGGGACGCGGCGAGTTGCGGAAAAACCTCGGCCCGCAGCTCAAGCGCATGCTGGCCGACGATCGCTCCGAAGCGTTGATCCAGAATTTCGTCGGGCAATGGCTCCAGGTCCGTGATGTCGAGGGCATCGACATCAACGCCCGCCTCGTGATCGCGCGCGACCGCGGCGAAGACCGCGACATGCAGCGTCGATTCAAGCGCGTCCAGGAGCTGCGTGAAATCGGGGACGGAAAGCGAACGCCAGAACAGGAAGCTGAGCTCCAGGAATTCATCGCCCAACGCCGCCAACGCGGAAATCGCCAGAACCAAATCACGGAACTCGATCGGGACATGCGCCGTTTTCTTCGCGACGAAACGCTGTTGTACTTTGGACACGTGATGCGGGAAGATCGCAGCGTGTTGGAGTTGATCGACTCGAACTACACCTTCCTCAATGAGCGACTCGCGAAACATTACGGCATCACGAACATCATCGGTCCCGAAATGCGGCGCGTCGATCTGCCGCCGGACAGCCCGCGGGGCGGAGTGCTCACGCACGGTTCAGTGCTGATCGTCACGTCGAACCCGACCCGCACCTCGCCGGTGAAGCGCGGCTTGTTCATTCTCGACAACATTCTCGGAACGCCGACGCCGCCACCGCCGCCGGACGTTCCGCCGCTCGAGGAGTCCGAGAAGGAAGTTGCGGGCGCGAATCCGACCTTGCGCGAGACGCTGGCGATTCATCGGGAGAAACCGCTGTGCAGTTCTTGCCACAACCGCATGGACCCGCTCGGGCTTGCATTGGAAAATTTCAACGCGCTCGGCATGTGGCGCGACAAGGAGCGCGGCAAACCCATCGACGCTGCCGGCAAATTAGTCACGGGTGAAACTTTCACCGATGTGCGCGAGGTGAAGCGCGCGCTGGCGACGGGGCACAAGAAGGACTTCTACCGTTGCCTCACCGAGAAGTTGCTCACGTATGCGCTCGGTCGCGGCTTGGAATATTACGACGTGGAAAGCGTCGATAGAATCGTGGAGAAGCTGGAGAAGGAGAACGGGCGCTTCTCGACGTTGCTGACCGGCATCGTCGAGTCGGTGCCGTTCCAGCGAACGCGCGTGCCGGAGAAACAGCCCGCGCGAACGGTTGAGCAGGCAAAGAACTGAAAGGACAAAATGCAAACAAACCATGCGGACAAGGCAGCACAACGTCTCCTCGCGTTAAACCGACGCAACTTCCTGCGGGGACTCGGCGCATGCGTGGCGTTGCCGGCGTTTGAATCGTTCATGCCGGCGCGCGTGATCGCGGCGGCTCCCACGCCACTCGCCACGGCTGCGAGCGTCGCTCCATTGCGCATGGCCTTTGTGTATTTTCCAAACGGCGCGATCCAGCCCAATTGGTGGCCAAAGGGCGAAGGCAAAGATTTTGAATTGAACCGCACGATGCAGCCGCTTGCCGCGGTGAAACACCAACTGCAAGTGCTCGGCGGAATGGATCACGTGAACGCAACGCCCGGCCCCGACGGAGCGGGCGATCATGCGCGGGCCAGCGGAACATTTCTCACCGGCGTGCGTGTGAAGAAAACTGCGGGCGCGGACATTCATGCTGGCCCGTCAATCGACCAACTGGTGGCGGGGCAGGTTGGGCATCTCACGCGCTTTCCATCGCTCGAACTGACGTGCGACGCGGTGCGCAAGTCCGGCAACTGCGATTCGGGCTACTCCTGCGCGTATCAGTACAATCTCGCGTGGCGTTCACCGAATACGCCGGTTGCGCCCGAGCCCAATCCGCGATTGCTCTTCGAGCGTTTGTTCGGCGGCGGGAATCATGGCGAGCGCGCCGAGAGTCTGGTTCGCCGCCAGCGCCAGCAACGTTCCATCCTCGACTTCGTCATCGACGAGGCGAACTCGCTGGAAGGCAAGATGAGCTATCGCGACAAGCAAAAGCTCGATGAGTATCTCGTCAGCGTGCGCGAGATCGAGCAGCGCATTCAAAAGGCGGAACGCTTCGGCAAGGTTCCGGACCCGCAGGCGAACACGCCCGATGGCGTGCCGGCCGGATACGAGGATTACATTCAGGTGATGTTCGACATGCTCGTGCTGGCGTTTCAGACCGACTCGACGCGGATCGCCACGTTCCTGTTGGCGAACGAAGGCAGCAACCGCGCTTTCCCAGAGATCGGCATCGCCGAAGGTCATCATTCTCTCACGCATCATCAGGGCAAGACGGAGATGATCGAGAAGGTGGCGTCGATCGACCTGTTCTACATGCAGCAGCTCGGAAAGTTTCTCGAGAAAATGGAGCGCACCAAAGACACCGACGGCAAATCGCTCCTGCACAACTCGATGATCGTT
>JBBRBM010000113.1:0-19829 GCA_038205745.1 Verrucomicrobiota bacterium
CATCGTCCAGAGCGTGCGGACGAGATGCCCCGCTGTGTCGTAGATGCCCGCGCTGGTGAGCGTGGCTTCCTTCGGAAGGTTGAATGAAACCCGCCCCGGCTGCGGCGCGGGCGCGGCAGTGGCGAAAGAGGCGGCGGTGGCGAGGAACAGAGAGGCGGCGAGGAATTTTGGTTTTGCGTTCACAAATGGGCCTAAATGGGTCCTCACTATTGATACAAGCAACCTTGCGCTGGCCATGTTGCCCGCACTGGCGCTGGCAACAGTTTGAGTTTCAGCGTAATCACGGCGGAATTCTATTTAATTGCCAGCATCTCTTCGAAATCGCGCGACTTGCCGTTCACCATTGTCTTGAAGCCCGGCTTGATGCCGCGTTGCAGGTTTCGATACGTGCCGAGGGCGAGGAGCGGCCAGGCGTTTCGATACATGTCGTACTTCAGGTAGAACACGCGGGGGAAACCCGTGCCAGTCGTTTCGAGTTCAGTCCACGAGCCATCGGCATTCTGTGTGCGCGTGAGATACTCGATGCCACGCTGGACGCTCGGCAAAGTTGGATCATCGAAAGCGAGCAACCCCATCACGGCCCATGCGGTTTGCGATGCAGTGCTCGGGCCACGGCCCTTGAAGACGGGATCGTCGTAAGTATTACAGCGCTCGCCCCAGCCGCCGTCGGTGTGTTGGACGCTTTCGAGCCAGTCGCGCGCTTTCAAAACCCACGGCTGGTTCATGTCGATGTTCATCGCGCGCAACCCGCGCAACACCTGCCATGTGCCATAGATGTAATTCACGCCCCATCTGCCGTACCACGAGCCATCGGGCTCCTGCTGGCTGCGCACGTATTCAAGCGCCTTCTGCACTTGCGGATGCTTCGTGTCCCAACCTTCGTAGCCGAGCAACTCAAGAATGCGCGCCGTGATGTCGGCGCACTCCGGGTCGAGCATCGCGTTGTGATCGGCGAACGGGACCTTCTCCAGAATGCTCTTGGTGCAATCCTTGTCGAACGCTGCCCAGCCACCGTCCTTGCACTGGAAGGTCATCATCCAGTTCAGGCCGCGCGCGAAACATTCATCGCGACGCTTCGGGTTGTCGGTCGGGACTTTGCGCAGGCCGAGCAACACCATCGCCGTGTCGTCGACGTCGGGGTTCCATTGATTGTTGTACTCGAAGACCCAGCCACTCGGCTCGACCTGTGACGGGTTCTTGTATTTCCAGTCGCCGCGGATACGGATCTCGCGATCCATGATCCAGTCGGTGGCTTTCTTGAGTGCAGGATGATCGCTCGGCAATCCCGATTCATGCAGGCAGATGGCGACGATGGCGGAATCCCACACCGGCGAAAAACACGGCTCGATGCGAACGCTGTCTTCCGTCTCGTGCTCGAGCTTCTTCAATTCCAACTCAGCGCGGCGCACTTCCGGGTGGTCGTCGCGATAACCCATCGCCTTGAGCGCAATGAGCGAGTTCAGCATGGCCGGGAAAATTGCCGCGAGGCCATCGCTGCCTTCAAAGCGTTCGAGCATCCATTGCTCGGCTTTCTTCAGCGCGAGCTTGCGGAACGGACGCAGCCGGAACTGCTCGATGAATTTGAGCAACTGATCGAGCCAGAGGAAAAAATTGCGGAACGTGAACGTGTCCGGGTCCGCGGCCAGCGCCAGATCGCGCTCGTGATAGCCCTCGAGGTAAAGTTCATCGAGGGTCACGTGAACGGCGCGCGTGGGCTTGTAGTGATTGATGATCGCCAGCGGCACGAGCATTGAGCGCGACCAATTGCTCATCTCGTGGAAGTTCACGTGGAACCATTTGCCGATCAGGACCACTTCGCACGGGATCGTGGGCACGTATTCCCACGGGTACAAACCGATCAAAGCCAGATACAGCTTTGAAAACGTGTTCATGCGTGGGATGCCGCCGAGGTTCTTCGCCATTTCGCGCGCGCGCAACATGCGCGGATGCGTCACGGGAACGCCGGCCAGTTTCAGCGCCAGGTACGCCTTGATCGTGGCGTTCACCTCCGCCGGGCCGCCGTAGTAAATGTTCCAGCCGCCATCGGGCAACTGCATCGAGAAGATGTGATTGACGGCTTTGCTCTGCCACTCGGGATTCACGTCGCCCGCCCAGTGGTGATACGCCACGGTGTCGGACACGAGTGTGGAATCGACCATCAGCTCGCCCACCCAATACCCTTCCGGGTGCTGGATCGAGAGCAGGTAATGCTGCGAACGCTCAATTGCCGCATCAGCCGCCGAAGGTTGTTCCGGCCGAGGTTGCGAGAGAGAGGTTCCCTGTTTGTGTGCTTGAATGAACATCACGGACACGAACGGTAATCTGGGCAAGGGGTGGGAAGGGTGTAAAGCGATTAAAGCGGTGGGATGCGAATGGGGGATTACGATTACGATTGAAGATCAGGATTACGAGAGGTGGGCGCGATTCGTAATCCTAATCCTGCTCGTAATCCCTTCCTTCGACCCCAAAGGCGCAAAACAACCGCTTGCACGAAAGATTTTTCATACAAAACTGCACGGGCCGGTGTCTATCCGGTGAAATCTGTGTACGACCAGGTCTGGCAACAGCGCTTGTATCGCGATAAATCCGCCGAGCTTTTGCTCTACGGACGCGCGCTCGGCTTGAGCCATTCCGAGGCGGAAGATGTATTGCAGGAGACGTTCCTCGCTCTGCTGAAGATGGAGCGGGAACCGGAAAACCCGGCGCACTATTGCGTGCGAGGGTTCCGCAATCAGGCGTTGAACTACAAGCGCGGCTGGTTGCGGCGGCTCACGCGTGAGTTCGAATCGCATCGCTGGTTCGAGCGATCGAACGATGAATCGCCGGCTGAACGGACGGCGATGAAATGCCTGCAACAACTTCCGCCGGAACAGCGTGAAGTGATCGTGCTGAAAATCTGGCATGAGCTCACCTTCGAGCAAGTCGCGTCGCTGCAGGAGATTTCACCGAACACAGCCGCCGGCCGTTATCGCTACGGCCTGCAAAAGTTGAAGGAATGTTTGAAGGAGCAGGATTATGAGCAACTGGAATTCACTGGAGGATCAACTCCGCTCGTGGCAGCCACGGCGCCCGTCGGCCCGCGTTGAGCAGAGCATCTTCGCGCCGGTCACAGCCGCGCCGAAGGCCAAGTCATTTGCGCAGACCGTTCATTTTCACTTGAGCTGGCAAAGCGGCTGGGCGGCCGGGCTGGCAATGTGCCTCGTGCTTGCGTTCACGCTGTTGAATTTGACGCAGACGACCGGGATCACACGGCTGCCCGGATTGAACGCCTCGGCGGTGTTGAGCAACTCGAGTTACGCGTCGTCGTTCGTCGAACTCGAACACAACTGCGTCAGTGCGCCGATTTTCGGTTGGACAAACGACGGAGAAGTCCATTCAAGTATCCGCTCTTTTGATCTCTTGAACACAAACCACCTTTTGCCCTGATATGGCTCTCGAACCCAGCAAGCAACCTCGACGCACGGAATCCGCCCAGACACCGGCTCCGGCGCCCGCCACGACTCCGGAGTTAAAAGGCGTTCCAGCGAGGACCACCGCGCTCTTCCGCCCGATCGACTGGTTGTCGCTCCTGCTCACGACGCTTTTTGTCTTCATCGGTTATTTCTACACGCTCGCGCCGGACATGACGCTGCAGGACTCAGGTGAGCTTTCCGTGGCGTCGATGTACGCCGGCGTGCCGCATCCGCCGGGCTACCCGGTGTGGACGATCTACACTTGGATTTTCACCAAGATCATTCCGTTCGGAAACATGGCATGGAGGGTCGGCATTTCGTCCGCCTTCGCTGGCGCGCTGACGTGCGGGTTGATCGCCCTGATGGTTTCCCGCGGCGGCAGCATGCTGGTGGAAAGCATCGTTGAGTTCAGGACCATCACGCGCCGGATGGAAAATTGGATTTGCCTGGTAACGGGATTCGTCTCCGGAATGCTGATCGGTTTCAACGGCTTCATGTGGAGCCAGTCCATCATCGTGGAAGTTTACGCGCTCACGATGCTGTCGCTTGTGGGCGTGCTGCTGTTCCTGCTGCGCTGGACCCACAACCCAACCCAGTATCGCTACCTTTATCTGGCATGGTTCCTCTGCGGCATCGCCTTCAACAACCATCAATCCCTGCTCGTCATCACGGTCGCGATGGAGATCTTGATGCTTTGCGTGCAGCCCAAGCTTGGGCGCGTGATGTGTTTCTGGAACTCGCTGCTCTTCCTTGTCGGGCTCATCCTGCACAGCAAAGGCTCCATCTCCATTCTGGCCGGCAACACGCCGGTGATGGTGATTTTCTGTTTCGTCGGCCTCGCCTCGATCGCGGGATGGATCGTTCTTTCGATCAAGGCGAAGGCGCGCGGCGGGGATTTCATCATGGATGGGATCCTCGCGGGAGGCGGTCTCCTCGGCGCGATGGTTGGCGGCACCAAAGGCTTTGTCGTGGTCGTGGGACTGGAACTGCTGGTTTTCGCCGGCATCGATATTTTCTTCGCTTCAGGCAAACAGATCGCGCCGTGGACAGCGCATTGGCGAAAAGCCATGGGGTCTGGAATTGCGTTCGCGTTTGGCGCGGCGTTCTACCTCTACATGCCGCTGGCCTCGATGACGAATCCGCCGCTGAACTGGGGTTATCCGCGCACCGTTGCCGGCTTCATCCACGCCTTCACACGCGGACAATACGAACGCATTCATCCCACGTCCGGCCAGGGCGACAACATCATCACGCAGACAGCAAACTACGTGACACGTTACGCACAGCAGACGTGGTTCATCCTCATTGAAGGTCCGATCGAAGAATTCAACCTTGTTTACGTGCTGATCGGATTTGTGCCGCTGTTCTTCTTCCGCCGATTGCAAGCACGAGAGCGAGCGTGGCTGATCGGACTCGTGGCATTCTATTTCGTGCTCGGGCCATTCCTCCTGGAACTTTTCAATCCAGCGCCGGATCGGCAGAGCTTGTCGCTCAACAAACCATTCTTCATCGCGTCACACGTGATCATCGCGATGGCGATTGGTTATGGGCTCACGTTGCTCGTGGCGGAATTGATCACCGCTTACAACCGGTTCCGCCTGCCCGTGATGATTGGGCTGGCCTGCGTGGCGGGTTACGCACTTTTCAACGTTTATCACGTGTACGAGACGACGCCTTACAACGTGCTGCGCTGGACCGCCATCATTGGCTTCGGCATCGCGCTGCTCGCCGTGCTCTGCATCGTCTTTGCGCGCAATCGCGCTCCCGCAGCCGCGCTGCTCGCGGTGTTCGCGCTGATGCCGCTGTGGCCGATGTTCGGCCACTGGTCCGAGAACGAACAGCGCGATCACTTTTTCGGCTACTGGTTCGGCCATGACATGTTCACGCCGCCGTTCAAGGACAAGCAGGGCAAGCTTTCTTACGACAAGAAAGAGCGTGAGGAGCTGATGCGCACGCCGGAAGGCCAGAAGTTCATCTATCCCGAGATGACGAAGGACACGATTCTCTTCGGCGGCACGGACCCGGGACGCTTCTGCCCGACTTACATGATCTTTTGCGAAAGTTTCACCGACGCAAAAGACAAGCCGCGCGATCCCGCTTTCGATCGGCGCGACGTTTACATCATCACGCAGAACGCGCTCGCAGACGGCACATATTTGCAATACATCCGCGCGCACTTTTACCGCAGCGATGAATACAAATACGACGCGCCGTTCTTCCAGGAACTGATGCGCAGTGAGAAAGAGCGAGAGAACAATTTCAAAACGAACTTCCTCGCCCGAGCCATCGCAGTTCCACTCGACAACTTCTTCGGCAAGACGATCGGCGACAACATCGAGAAAGAGCGTCGCGCCGGATCATCCTTCCTCAAGCCGGACCATTTCACTGATCTCGCGGCCTTTACGAAGAAGATCGAGCAAGGCGGTGGCCCGGCGGAGGTATCGAAGTATCTTCGCGACAATCTTTCCGAGCGCACCCGCAAGATGCTCGGCACGCCGAACAAGGAGTTGGCGAGCAGCCTTGCGCAGGATTTGAACAAGCTTCTCAATGACGAATTGGATGGCACCCAGACTCTGGCGGCGCTGAAGTCACAACTCGCGGGTGCGAGCGCGAAAGATACGCCGGAGCTTTCCAAGAAGGTGGAGTTTTACTCGAAGATCGTGCCGTTCTACACGCCGGCACGTTTTCAAGGAGTCACGATCTCGCCTTACCTGCAAACTTTCTTGCAGGAGAACCCGCAATACCACTCGCGGATTCGCATGAATCGTCTCTTGCTCGAAGCTGCCTACCCGGAAATCGCGAAGAGCCTTGGCGGGGTTTATCCCGACCAGGAAATTTATACTCCGACCCCGGAGGACTCCCAGCGTTGCTTCCAGGAATACATGGCCGACGCGCAGGGCCGCATGGCCAAGGGCCAGCTCAAGCCCGGCGAAGACGTCCGCGTGCAGGACGGAAAGGTCCAGGTCTCGGGCCAGGTCGCAGTGATGGCGATCAACGGCCTGCTCACAAAAGTCATCTTCGACAAAAACCCCGATCACGAATTCTTCGTGGAAGAAAGTTTCCCGCTCGAGTGGATGTATCCGCACCTCACGCCGTTCGGCATCATCATGAAGATCAACCGTGAGCAACTGAAGGAACTCACGCAGGAGATCGTCGATCGGGACCATCATTTCTGGAGCGAATATTCGCAGCGTCTCATCGGCAACTGGATCACGTACGACACGCCGGTGTCGAACATTGTGGCTTTCGCCGAGCGCGTCTATCTCAGGAAGGACTTCAGCAATTTCAAAGGTGACCCTCGCTTCGTTCGTGACGACGACGGCCAGAAGGCATTCTCGAAGTTGCGCAGCTCGATCGCGGGACTCTATGCCGAGCGCCTGCGGACTGCGCGTTCCGCTCCTGAATCCGACCGCATGTTCAAGGAAGCGGAGTTTTCATTCAAACAGGCTTACGCCTTCTGCCCCTACAGCCCTGAAGCACTGTATCGCTACGTGAACCTGCTCGCGGGTGTGCGCCGCTTTGAGGATGCACTGATGCTGGCGCAGACATCGCGCAAGCTCGACCCCGGCAACACGCAACTGGATCGACTCGTCGAAGAATTGAAACGGTTGAAGGAAACTGCGGGCGGCTCGGCTCCAGCCGTAAATCCCGCGCTGCAGAAGACCGAAGCGGACTACAAGGCAAACAAATCCAACTTCGGCCTGGCAGTGGCATTCGCCCAGGAGGCTGCGAAAGCCGGCGACGTGGCGCGGGTGTTGGGCGTGGCGGATGACATCATCGCGAATCCGAAGGCGGACGCGACGATGATCCAGTTCGCCATGCAAATTTACGCGCAGCCTCAGATTCACGACTATGCGAAACTGGAGCTTGCGCTGAAACGGTGGACCACATTGAACCCGGGGCCGGAATCGTGGCTCGATCTCGCCGGTGCCCAGGGAATGCAGAACAAGAATGCTGATGCCGTCGAATCGCTGAAGCAAGCGCTGGCGCTCAGCGCCGCCCGAATGAAAGCTGATCCGAAGGCGAGCAACATCGTCGGCGCAATCGAGAGCGATCCGCGGTTGGGGGGCGTCCGCGCGACACCGGAATACCGGGTGCTCCTGGCGACGAACAAGGAAGTCCCCGTTGGCAAACCATGACTTGTTTGCCTTGAGTCAGGGCGTGCCATGAAGTTCGGCATCTGCAACGAGATTTTCCAGAACTGGAAGATCGACGACGCCATGGTGTTCGCGAAGAAGGCGGGCTACGACGGAATCGAGATCGCCCCATTCACGCTCGCAAAATACGTCACGGACATTCCTGCCGCAGAACGCGTCCGCATCCGCGAAACGGCCGATCGGGTCGGGATCGAGATCTCGGGGATTCATTGGGTGCTGGTGCAGGCGGAAGGCATGTATCTGAACCACATCGACGTCGAAGTGCGACGACGGACGGCGAATTACTTCGTCGAGTTGGTGAACTTCTGCGCCGACCTGGGTGGACGCATCATCGTGGTCGGTTCGCCAAAGCAACGGAACGTCATGGACGGCGTCACGCCCGAACAAGCGTGGACCTGGGCGACCGACACCTTCCGTGATTCCGTAAAACGCGCCGAGGATCGTGGCGTGACGATTTGCTTCGAGCCTCTCGCACCAAGTGAAACAAACTTCGTGAACACGGCGGCGGAGGGAATTCGTTTCGCGAAACAGTTCAACAGTCGCGCCATGAAGATCATTCTCGACGTGAAGGCGATGTGCTCGGAATCGAAGGTGATCCCGCAGATCATCCGCGAATCCCGCGGCGAGTTCGCCTACTTCCACGCGAACGACAAGAATCTCAAAGGCCCTGGCTTTGGCGACGTGGATTTTGGACCGATCGCCGCCGCTTTGCGTGAAGTCGACTACGGCGGCTACGTCTCCGTGGAGGTTTTCAAGTTCGAAGAAGGCCCGGAAGTCATCGCGACAAAGAGCATCGAGTACCTGAAGCGAGCGTTTGCGCCGTGACCGCCATCGGCTTCAATTGACCCCTTCCCTTCACGCCACCCCTTGCCGCCAGCATCTTTCCCCCTGACATCTCGAAAAATGCTGGCTAGCCTCCGCGCCGTGAAACTGCTGTTCCTCAATGGTCCGAACCTCAATCTCCTCGGCACGCGTGAGCCTGAGAAATACGGCCGCACCACCTTGGCCGAGATTGAACAGCGGGTCCGATCCCGAGCCACTCAACTCGGCGCAACCGTCGAGTTTCGGCAGTCAAATATCGAGGGAGAACTGGTGAGTTGGATACAGCAAGCGAAAGGAGTTTTTGGATGGATCATCCTGAACGCCGCCGCTTACACCCACACCAGCATCGCGTTGCGGGATGCCATCGCGGCCGTTGAGGTGCCGACCATCGAGATCCATCTTTCAAACGTCCACGCCCGCGAGGAATTTCGACACAAGAGCCTCATTGCGCCGGTCTGCAAAGGACAGATCACAGGCTTCGGTGCGAATTCGTATCTCCTGGCGCTGGAAGCGGCCGTTAGCGATAACCGCTGAAATGCATTTTGATTCAGTTTTCACGGACACTCCAAACTCGCGCAGGGCAACTTTCCATAAAAAGCACTGCGGGAAATGGGTCTTGACGCCAAAAACCACCGTTTCTATCGTCCGCGCGCATTTGAAACTCGGTGGGAGCAGTGCCGGAAAAGCGGCCCTGCTTTCTTGCTAAAGAGCCGAACGCACGTGCTCGGCAAACCATCGCGAGAAAATTTGTGGATCTAAAAGACATCAAAGCCATCATCGACCTGATGAAGAAGAACTCCATATCGGAGTTCGAACTCGAACGTCAGGAATTCAAGATCAAGCTCAAGCGCGGCACAGTCAGCACGGACGATTCTCCGATGATGTATGCCCCATCGGTCGTGACCTTGCCTCCAATGGCGGCGGGTTCTCAATCCGCCTTGCCTGCCCCAGGTTCGGCTCCGGGCGCCGGAACCTCTGCCCCGGTCGTCAGCAATGAGATCGACATCAAGTCGCCGATGATAGGCACATTCTATCGGTCAACCTCTCCTGAGTCAGCGTCTTACGTGGAAATCGGCACCGAGGTCAGCCCGGACACGGTTGTTTGCATCATCGAAGCGATGAAGGTGATGAACGAGATCAAGGCTGAGGTTCGCGGAGTCATCACTCAAATTATCGTTGAGAACGCCAAGCCGGTCGAATTTGGCCAGCCCATGTTCAAGGTAAAACCGCTGTGAGGAACCTGCGATTTGGAGTTCACGATTCGCGAGTCGTTCTCGTGACTTCGGGTGATTCCTGAATCGCAATTCGCAGCCCTGACTCATGTTCGAAAAAATTCTCATCGCCAATCGCGGCGAAATTGCCGTCCGGATCATTCGGTCGTGCAAGGAGCTGAACATCCGCACGGTCGCAGTTTACTCCGAGGCCGATGCCAACTCGATGCACGTGCAACTCGCCGACGAAGCCATTTGCATCGGCAAGAGCCCCAGCAACGAAAGTTATTTGCGCATCGACCGCATCATCAGTGCGGCCGAAATTGCCGACGTCGATGCGATCCATCCCGGCTACGGATTTCTGAGCGAGAACGCCCACTTTGCTGACGTCTGCGAAAACTGTAACATCCGATTCATCGGCCCCAGTTCCCGAGCGATGAATGCCCTCGAAGACAAGGCGATAAGCCGGGCGCTGGCCAAAAAGGCGGGCGTGCCAATCCCCCCCGGTTCGGAAGGCGTGGTCGAAACAGAGCAGGATGCCCTCGCGACGGCCAAGAAAATCGGCTACCCGGTGATAATCAAAGCGGTCGCGGGCGGCGGAGGTCGCGGCATGCGCGTGGCTCACAACGACATCTCACTGGTTCGCGGCTACCAGACGGCGCGCACAGAAGCGGAAAAGGCTTTCGGCAACTCCGGAGTGTACATCGAGAAGTTCATCGAGAATCCGCACCATATTGAGTTTCAGATTTTTGGCGACAATCGGGGCAACATCATTCACCTGAACGAGCGCGACTGTTCCATCCAACGTCGCAACCAGAAGATCGTCGAGGAATGCCCTTCTCCCCTGCTGGAGCACAAGTTCAAGAACCTGCGCAAGACGATGGGCAAAGCGGCGATCAAGATCGCCGAGATGGCGCATTACACGAACGCCGGCACCGTGGAGTTCATTGTCGACGATCACGGCAATTTCTATTTCCTCGAAGTCAACAAGCGCATCCAGGTCGAGCATCCGATCACCGAAGAGGTCACCGGCATCGATCTGGTGAGGCAGCAGATCATGGTCGCGATGGGCGAGCCGTTGCGCATTTCGCAGAACGACGTTCACATCCGCGGTCACGCCATCGAATGCCGCATCAACGCCGAGGATCCCTTCGACGATTTCCGTCCATCTCCCGGCCGCATCGAGATGTATTACGCTCCGGGTGGTCGCGGGGTGCGGGTCGACTCGCACGCTTATGCCGGCTACACGATTCCATCTCATTACGATTCCATGATCGGCAAGCTGATCACGTACGGGAAAGACCGCCGTGACGCCATGGACAAGATGAGCCGCGCGCTCAGCGAATACATGCTCACGGGAGTGAAGACGACGATCCCATTTGAGCAGGCGATTTTGAGCGACCCGAATTTCCGTCGCGGCGTTTACTCGACGAATTTCGTGGAGCGCCTGCTGAGCGGATCTCGGCGTGAGTTGATCGAAGAGAAGGCTTGAGCAGCCAAGCCGCCGCACAGGTTTATTGTCAGAGCGATCCGCCGCTGAACAGAACCCAGAGCAGCGCACCGACGACCACGACTCCGACCAGAATCGCCACGATGATGAAAACTTTCGTGCCGGTGTTCGTTTTCTTCTGAAAGGCCGGGCTCCCGCTCCGCGCAATCTGGCCCAATTCGTCGAGCTTGATTCCTTGTGGAACAATCTGCGTGTGATCGAGAACCTGCTTCTTCGAGACCGGCGCATCGCCTTCGAGCCGGACTTCCACCTGTCCCAGTCGCAAAATCTGGCTCGGCTTCAGCGTGGCCTCGGTGATCTGCTGGCCGTTGATGAATGTTCCGTTCGTCGAGTTCAGGTCGCGAATGACGACATCGTTGCCCTTGAGGAGAATCTCCGCGTGATGGCTGGAAACAGATGCGTCAGGAATCTGGAACGTGTTGTCTTCAACGCGGCCCACGGTCGTCCGCTCCGCTTTCAGTTCGTGCGATCGTCCTGTGAGTCCTTCGCTAAGAACAACCAGTCTGGGCATATTGTGTGGCTCAGATTATGAACGGCCCACTTCAAGTCAATGCGTGAATCACAGTGCGCGCCTGCAGCTCATCATTTCGACTCGATCAATTTCCGAAATTCGGCGAAGAGCAGACTCGAATCGTGCGGACCCGGCGAAGCCTCCGGATGGTATTGCACGCAGAAGATCGGCTTCGTCTTGTGTCGCATCCCCTCGACGGTTTGGTCATTGAGATTAATGCGATTCACTTCGATATCGCTGGGCAACGACTCCGCATCGACGGCAAACCCGTGATTCTGCGAAGTGATTTCCACCTTGCCGGTTTCGAGATCCTTCACTGGCTGGTTGCCGCCGCGATGCCCGAACTTCAGCTTGAAAGTTTTTCCTCCCACCGCGAGCCCGAGAATCTGGTGTCCGAGACAAATTCCAAAAGTCGGAATGCCGCTCCTCACGATGTCCGCCACTGCCTGCGCCGCGTAGGGCAGCGCCGAAGGATCGCCCGGCCCGTTCGAGAGGAAGATGCCGG
This sequence comes from Verrucomicrobiota bacterium, assembly GCA_038205745.1. Taxonomy (GTDB): domain Bacteria; phylum Verrucomicrobiota; class Verrucomicrobiia; order Limisphaerales; family SIBH01; genus JANNGC01. Next base: position 12,169 of record JBBRBM010000113.1, read on the forward strand.
CGGGCTTGTATTTCAGAGCCTCGGCGGCAGGTGTCGTTGCCGGCACCACCTGAACCTTGAAGCCCTGCTGACGCAACCGGCGCAGGATGTTGTATTTCATCCCGAAGTCGTACGCGACGATCGGGATGTCCGCCGCAGGCAACGCATCGCGAACGTTGCGTACATCGGCGACATGATTGCCGCGCACGATGTTAAAACTCGCACTCTGCTTGTCTTCCGGATCCCAAAGGAACGCCTCGCGATGCGTGACTTCCTTCACGTAATCCACGCCGACAATGCCCGGCCATTTCCGCGCGCGATCGAGCGCTTCTTCCGCGCCCACGCCTTCGGTGGAGATAAATCCCTTCATCGAACCGCTCACACGCAGCCTCTTCGTCAGCGCTCGCGTGTCGATCCCTTGAATGCCGGGGATGCCGTTCTTCTCCAGATATTCCGCGAGCGAATAATCCGCGCGCCAGTTGCTCACGACCGGCGACAACTCGCGAATGACAAATCCCGCCACGTGCGGGCGCCACGACTCGACGTCCTGATCGTTCACGCCGTAGTTGCCGATGAGCGGGTACGTCATCGTCACGATCTGCCCTTTGTAAGACGGGTCGGTGAGGATCTCCTGGTAGCCGGTCATCGACGTGTTGAAGCACACCTCGCCGCAGGCGTGGGCGTGCGCGCCAAAGCCTTGTCCGTGAAACACCGTTCCGTCTTCGAGGGCGAGAATCGCTTTCATTAAATCAACCACTGCACAAATTGCGCGCGATGGTAAATGCGGGCAAAGGCCGGTCAAGAGGTTTGCGGGCCCACGTGAGTTTACATCGACATGCTGACACCCCATCGCCATGCTGGCTTGCTTAATTTCATGAAGTAAATCTTTGCGATGAAAGAGACTCCTGCCCGCCCCCCGCAAGGCACCGCTGATTCGCCCAGCCCAGGCCGGGCGCTTTGCGGGCAGGATGAAGGAGTTCTGCGCCAACTTTTTGACGATTATCTGCGGATGTACTCATCACGCGATGATCGGCTCACCACGTATTTCAGCGAGGACTTCTCGGGCTTCACGGGAGGCGGTGATTTTCTGGTCAAAGACAAGGAACAGTGGGTGGCGATCACCCGTCAGGACTTTGCCCAGGTCAAGGATCCGATCCGAATCGAACTCAAGGATGTGGCCATCCAATCCCTGGCGGACACGATCGCGGTGGCGACGGGATTCTTCATCATCCACCTGCCCTTCAAAGACCACATCCTGTCGCGAGAAACAGCCCGCCTGGTGCTGATTTTCCGCAAGGAACCCAGCGGCTGGAAGATCTCGCACAGCAGTATTTCCATTCCGTACCACCTGGTTCGTGAAGGTGAAGTGTATCCGTTGAAGGAATTGACCGACCGCAATCAGTTCCTGGAAAATGTGGTCGCCGAACGGACCACTCAGCTTTCCGCTGCAAACGATAATCTGCGCCAGGCGAATGAAGAACTGACGAGGGAAATTGCCGAGCGCAAGCAGACGGATGCCGCATTGCAGGCAAGTGAAGAACGGTATCGATCCATCCTCAACGCCTCCCCGGACGATATCACCATCACGGATCCCCAGGGTCACATCCTCATGGTGTCGCCCATGGCGTTCAGGCTATTCGGCATCAAAGGAAAAGCAGAATTTCTTGGGCGTTCCATAATCGACTTTATCGTCCCCGAAGACCGGGATCGCGCCATGGCTCAAATGGTCGTGAAACGCGACAGTGCCGTGACGGGAGCGAGCGAATACCGTGGACTGCGCGTGGATGGCACCACCTTCGACATTGAGGTGAACAGCGAGTTCATCCGGGATACGGCAGGCTCGCCCACCGGCATGGTGGTCATCGTCCGCGACATCACCGAACGAAAGCGTGTGGAAGCGGACAGGGAGAAATTGGAAGCGCAGAATCGGCAACTCCAGAAAGCCGAAAGTTTGAGCCGCATGGCCGGGGCCATCGCCCACCACTTCAACAACCAACTCCACACCGTCATGCTGGGCTTGGAATTGGTAAAGGAGGACCTGCCGGCAAATGGGAGTGGGTTCGAAAACGTTTCCCTTGCCATGCAGTCCGCGCGCAAGGCAGCGGAGGTGAGCAATCTGATGTTGACTTACCTTGGGCATGACTTTGCCAAACGTAAACCGCTGGAACTTTCTGATGCCTGCCGCGAGAGCATGGTGCTGCTGCGGGCGATCATCCCGCAAAGCGTCGTGCTGGAAACCAACTTCCCCGTCCCAGGCCCAGTCATTCAGGGCGACACAAACCAAATCCAGCATGTTCTGACGAACCTGGTCACCAATGCCTGGGAGGCTGGCGATAAAGTTCGCGGCCCCATTCGCTTGACCGTCAAAACGGTTTCCGCCGGTGCCATCCCGTTAAATCACCGATTCCCCATAGGCTCCCAGGCACAAGACTCGACTTACGCCTGTCTGGAAGTGGCTGATCGTGGCTGCGGCATCCACGACCGGGATATCGAAAAGATTTTCGACCCGTTTTTCTCCAGCAAGTTTCCCGGCCGAGGCATGGGCCTGGCCGTGGTTCTTGGAATTACGCGAGCTCAACATGGGATAATCACTTTGGAAAGCGAACCGGGGCGAGGGAGCGTTTTTCGCGTTTTTTTCCCGGTGGCGCCGGCTGCCGTTCCCTAAAAGCCCGGACCTCGCGCAAGAGATTTACCGAAAGAGCAGGGCCGGACTTAACCTCTGTCAGCCGCCCTGTTTTGAATGCGGATTCCATCGCACATCGCTTTCTCGTCGTTCTGTTCTATGATGCAGGCCGATGTTTTGTTGTCGCCTATTTTCAGCCGTCGCGTTGATGGCGCTGCTTGCGGTTGATCTGTTCGCAGCAGGACGTCCATTGCCAAAGCTGCTTCTGGATTCGCCGACGCTGGCGCTCTCCGAAAAATTTGTCCTCGCACAAGCGCTCGCCGGCAAATCGGCTGACCTCAAGATTCAATTCGCTGATGAAACCAATCGCGTTCTGCGGGCCGCCTTTCTCGAGGCGCTCCTGACGCAGGGCGGGACCAACATTCATCGCAACGGCGTTTCCATCGAGCACGCTGTGATCCTCGATGTGCTCGACCTCCACAATGCCGAGGTGCGTTATGAAGTCAGCCTCATCGGATGCCGGTTTGCCGGAGAAGCAAATTTTTCCAAGAGCGTCTTTGAAAAGGGTTTCTCGCTGGCCGATTCCACCTTTGGCCGCCCTGCCAATTTTTTCTCCATGAAGATCGGGCGCGTCGCCGTGTTCGACCAGACGACCTTCGAGGCGGAAGTGAATGCCGCGCAAATGGAAGTCACCGGCGTATTGAGCGCACGGGATGCACACTTCAACAACCCGACCGGTTGGGTGGATTTCACCAGCTTGAAAGCCGGCGGCGACGTCTTCTACACCCGCGCGACATTTGCGGGCCCGGTGACGTTTCAAGCCGCGCGCATTGCGGAGAACTGGCGACTGGACGGCAGCCAGTTCACCCACACCAACGCGTTCGTGAAGTTTGAGGAGGTGAAGGTCGGCGGTGCCACCACCTTCATCGACTGCCGCTTTGCCGGTTACATTTCGTTCAAGGATGCACGGTTTACCGCCGTCGATTTTTCCAAAGTCATCTGGCCGACGACGCACGATGACCACCCGTGGCTCTGGTTGAACGGCATGAACTACGGGCGCATCAGCGCCGGATCGGAAAAGGATTCATGGCTCAACCTCTACCACCTTGTCCAACGCAGCGCTCACGGCTCCGCATATTCTTCTGATGTCTTCACACGCCTCGAAGACTACTACCGCAAGCTCGGCTATCCGCGGCCGGCGAACGCCTTTTTTCGCGCCCAGAAAAAACGTGAACGCGAAGAAGTCCTTGGCGGCCTCTCCGCAGCGTGGAGTTTTTTCCTGGAACAATTTGTCGGCTACGGTCGCAGCCCGGAACGCGCCATCTTCTGGAGCGTGATCATCATCGGGTTTGGCTGCGTGATGTTTCGGCCCAACCGAATGGAACCGCAAAAGTCCGAGTACACGGAGCGCACCTACAGCCCGTTCTGGTACAGCGTGGACGTCTACCTGCCCATCATCAAACTCCACGACGCCGAGATCTGGAAACCGAAGGAGGAATACGTGCTCACCCATGTCTGGCGCCGCATCCACACCATACTCGGCTGGGCGCTCATCCCCATCGCCCTCGCCGCCTGGACTGGGATGCTCTCCCATTGAACGGCCGCCAGTGGAGCAGCAACAAGTGCAGGCGCGGCATTGGACCGAGGAACAGTTCGAGTCGCGGCGGTTGTGAAGCGTCCCTCGCTCGCGGTCGCGCCTTCCGCTTGCAAGGACTCTCGATGCGCTTCTCCCCGCTCAATGATGATGGTGGAAAAGGCGGTGCCGGTTCTTGAGCAGATACCAGACGATCACCACGTTGATGAGGAGGATGGTGATGATCTGGACGGAGAATCGCTTCACCAGACTGTTCACTTCGATGGGGATGAAAAAAATGGATTCACAGATGGCGAGCCAGCCGCACCAGTTCAAACGGAAAATAAGCCCCACGCCTTCCACGAGTGAGAAGAGACTGTAGAAGAGGGTGAGGCCGGCGAAAACGAGCGCATCATTCTCGGTCACTTTTGAAAGCTGCTTGCCAATGTTCCGGAAAAATTCATTGGCGGGATCCAGATGAAGCCATGTGATCATTTTGCCGAATTCCTCCGGCAATACATTGTCCGACAAGGCCCACGCGATGAGTGCGGCGCCCACCAGCATCAAGCCCTTCAGGAGCTTGATGACGATGATCGCATACAGCGTGGGAGCGCGCTCCCGGCGGACCGAGTCACTCATGGGACGTGGTGACGATCCTCTCTTCCGCACCCGCGCCAGTCACGCGGCTGCGCTTGGCCTCGACCTTGATGTAATGAAGGACGACGGGGGCCAGAATCATTCCTGGAATGCCCATCAACTTTTCACCCAGCACCAACCCGATCAGCGTGAGCCACATCGGATTGCGAATGCGATCGCCGATGATCTTGCTGTTGAGAAAATATTCGAACTTGTGCAGCACGACGAGAAACACGAGCGCCGCCAGCGCCATCTTCGGCGAGATGGTGAATCCAACACCGACAATCAATGTATTGCTGAGAAGGTTCCCGATGATCGGCAGCAAGCCGCAGAGAAACGTGACCCCGATGAGCACTTTGGCGTACGGAAATCCATTCCAGAGCAGGAAACCGGCGGTCATCGCCGTATTGATGGCGGAAATCAAAATCTGCGCCCCCATCACCGTGGCGAAGCTCCCGTAAAGTGTGCGAAAGCGATGCGTGATTTCCAGCGCTGTCAGCGTGTAAAGATTGTTGCTGCTGGAGGGCTTGTCGGTTTCGAGATCGAAGCGCGAATTCAAGAACATGCTCACCGCCACCACAATGCCGATGACGATCGCGGCGAGTTGAATCGCGGCCACTCCAGCGTGACGGCCAAGGCCCGCCATCTCGTCCTTCACGCCTTCAATCGCAAGATGCCTGAGGCTCGCGTAATCTGAGAACGGCAGCTCCACGCCGCGTTTCTCCGCCCACTCCAGCACAACAGGCACGGTGGTCTCGACGATGCGCGGCATGGCCACGACCGCCTGCTTGGCGAACACGTAGAAGCCGGAGCACACGGCCACGAGCAGCACCAGGAACAATGTCACCGCCAGCCACTTTTGGCCACGAAAGTTGAACGCGTTCAGCGCGAAGTAGCAAAAGAACACCGTGATCAACGGCGTCGCCAGGTGCAGCCATCCCGCTGCGACCAGCAGCAACGCGATGAACGCGTAAGACATTCGTGTCGGAAGACTCATGCGCGCGCAGTGTAAGCCAAACGACACGCTCGTGGAAATACGTCGTGCATCGTCACGGAATTACATCACTCAACGAATGCGCGCAGAAAGCCATGGCAGCAATTCTGAAATCGGCATTCGTTCCTGCCGTCCGTCGTCGCGGTGACGCAACGTCACCGTGTCGAGCAACTCGGGTTTCTCGCCGAGCGTGTCGAAATCCACCGTCACGCAGAACGGCGTGCCCGCCTCGTCTTGCCGCGCATAACGACGGCCGATCGCCCCAGCCTCATCGTAGAACGCCGCCATGTGCGGACGGAGCAATTCGAAGATGGCCCTGGCCTTCGCCACCAACTCCGGCTTGTTCTTGAGCAATGGGAAGACGCCGACCTTGATCGGCGCCACTCTGGGATGAAACCGCATGATGACGCGCGTCTCGCTCTTGCCCTTTTCGTCAGTCGAAGTGCTCTCGCTGAATGCGTTGCAGAGAAGCGCGAGGATGAGACGATCCGCGCCCGCTGAAGGCTCGATCACGTGTGGGATGTATTGGCCCTTCGCCAAGCCGTCCGCGTCTTCCTTCGCGTCCTTCTCGGCCTTCGCCTGTTCCACGCCGGATTTGGTCAGATACTTCAGGCGCGCTTCGTAATAGCGCTTCGACAAGTCGGATTTCTTCGCGTCGTCGAGCTTCGCCCACGCGGTGCGTAACTCTTCTTCGAACACACCCATCGACTTGCCGGAGAAACGCTCGTGCTGGCTGAGATCGAAATCGCTGCGCGCAGCGATGCCCTCCAGTTCCTCGCCATTGAGTTCGCCCTTCTCGTCCAGCTTGCCGAAAGGAAACTTGAACAGGATGTCCGTGCAGGCGCGGGCGTAGTGCGCCAGTTCTTCCGCCGTCTGAATGTGGAAGCCGAGCGTGCTGCGCGACAGCCCGATGCCTTCGTAAAACCGCACGCGCTCCTCGACCCAATACTGGTGCCACAACTTCCAGCCCCAGTTCGCCTGCGGCTCGCCGGGATGCCCGCTCACTGCTTCACTGTTTACCGACCCACTGATGACTTCCACCACCTCGTCCGGCTTGATGAAAAATTCCAACTCCATCTGCTCGAACTCGCGCGAGCGGAAGGTGAAGTTGCGCGGCGTGACTTCGTTCCGAAACGCCTTGCCGACCTGTGCGATGCCGAACGGAACTTTCACGCGCGACGAGTCGAGGACGTTCTTGAATTGGGCGAAGATGGCCTGAGCCGTTTCGGGACGGAGATAGGCGATGTTCTCGTCGGACTGAATCGGGCCGACCCAGGTTTGGAGCATCAGGTTGAAAGGGCGTGGTTCGGTGAGGAGGGAACCGTTCTCAGGGTTGTAGCGAGTAGAATTTTCAAGCTTCTCGAATCGTTCTCCAAGAAGCTTTGGATTTTGAACTCCACGCTGTTGATAATATTGCGTCGCAATCTTTCGGGCGCTTTCAGGAGGTTTGCCAAACGGAACCAAGGCGGAATATGGCTCATTGCTTTTGCCGAGGCCGGTCTGGGGCTTCCGCTTAATGTCTTCTGGCGTTAACTGAGAGGAAGCCGTCTTCTCGATCCTTCGAATGTCAGTAGCTTCAAGAGCAACGGTTTGCGGGACGGACATTGCCTTGATATCGCTTGACTGAAGAACTTCGGATTCAGCCCCATCATAGAAATAGACCATGCCACTCTGCGGTTCGATTTGATCCGCCCGAAACCGTTTCTTCGTCAGCAAGCAATCGCACATCGGATCACTGAACGTGTCCACATGCCCGGACGCGCGCCAAATCTGCGGGGCCATGATGATGGTCGCGTCGAGTCCGACCACATCGTCGCGCAGGCGGGTCATGGTGTTCCACCACAGCTCCTTCACGT
>JBBRBM010000114.1:0-19797 GCA_038205745.1 Verrucomicrobiota bacterium
GTCAGGCTTATGTCGCTGTGTCGCGCGTGCGGTCACTCGCGGGCCTTCACTTCAAGGAATGGTTCAAAGGCGTTCACGTCAGCGAAGCGGCGATTCAGTTCTATCGGGAGGCGGCGTAGCCGATGACGAATGCGACCCGGTATCTCATCCGATTCGTTGGCGCAAGCTGGCGTCGAGGCGGTATCCGCCGAACGAGCCGAAGTCTTGTGCGGACTCTCAACCGAGGGATTGTTCATTCCATATCGCGCCCTCGACGGCACCGCCGTCGTCGATAACGGAAAGCCTTACGGCCGGTTGCGGCTTGCGAGCGCGAAAGCGGGGAAGAAATATCATCAGGCGTTTGGCTCATCGGTTCACGCCTACGTTCCCCCTGGGCTGAAGGACATCGCGCCGGGCGGTGATTTGTTCGTCATCGAAGGTGAGTTCAAATCGCTCTCGCTGATGGAAGCAGGATTTCCGGCCGTGGGCGTTTCGGGATTCTTTGGATTCGCTGAACCGGGCGGCGAACAGTTCGTCGTCGAGATGGCGGACGTGCTCAATCATCTCAAGCCGTCGCGCGCTTTCTTCTGCGGCGATTCCGACACGGCACTCAATTACCAGTTCGCCGTTGCCGCAGTGCGTCTCGCCGCGTTGCTGAATGGCATTCCCGTTTTGCTTCCGCGCATTCCGGTCCGTGGTCCCGGCAAAGGCGCGGATGATTGTCGCGCGGTCCTCGGCGATGCGTTCGCCGATTGGTGGCGTGCGCGAATGAGTGACGCCGTGACTGTTCACGGCAAGACGAAGCCCGGCCCGCTCGCTTGCGAGTTGTTGAACCGCGAATCGGACGCGGTTGCTTTGCTTGATGGCGATGCGCGCGAGAAGGCAGAGCGGCGCATCGTCGAGATGGCCGCGATGCTGGAACGCGATCCGCTCGCGCAAGAGAAGGTCATCGTGTTCGCCGTGGAACATTTGCGCGTCAAGCGCGCCCCGTTCAAGCGCGCGATCGGTGTTGTGCGCCAGGAGATGCGAATGCACGCCGCGCAAGGCGAAGCCGCTGGCCGCCCGGTGAACATGGGCAGCGCCAACGGGCTTTGGTGCCGTGAAGCCTTCGAGGTCATCGGCGCGGAAGTTTATTTCTACGCGCAGAACGTCTGCCGCATGAACGACGGCGAACTCGTGCCGCAATCGGCGGCTGAGATTTGTTCTTTCATTGATGAACCGTCGCGCATCGTTCCGTATCGGTTGAACGCCAAAGGCGAGCAATGCCCGGTCCGCTTCACTGAATCGGACGCGCGCATCCTGCTCGGCGGCTGGCAGGACTCGCTCTACTTGCTGCGCGTCGTGGACGTGAAGTCCAACGTGCCGGTGCTGGCGTGGGACGGCCATGCGCCTGTGCTCGTGAACGGCTACTGCCTGAACACGCGCATTCTGGCCGGCGGTGAGCCGTTGCAGTTGCCGTCGTGTGAGCAAGCTGTCGCGTGGCTGTGCGAACTTCTGCGCGATTACGATTTCACCGCGCCCGGTGACATGGGCCGCGCCCTGGCATTCGTGCTCACGCCGGCATTAACGCAAGGCGGCTTTCTTGGCGCGGGCCGCGCGCCGTTGTTCCTCATCGAAAAGAATGAAGCCAGCGCGGGCGGTTCGTTGCTCGTGAAGCTCATCAGCCGCATTTACGGACAGCCCCCGAAGCCAATCACGCAACTGGATGATCCGAAGCGCCTTTATGAGGACGTTTCCGCGAAGCTGCTCGCTGGCGATGGCATTTGTTACTTCGACAACGCGCGCGGCAATGGCCTGCAACGGCTGCCGTGGTTTGAAAGCCTGCTCACTGAGCCGACGTTCGCGTGTCGAATGCCGTACAAGCAAGGCGAGGCCGACGTCACGCGCCGCGTGTTTGCCGTCAGCACCAACGGTGCGCTTCTGAGCGATGACCTCACGACGCGCACGGTCAAGATTTCCATCACGAAGAGGCCCGATGATTATGCATGGCATCCGTGGCCGGAAGGCGGCATCGAAGAACACGTCATCGCCAATCGTTCACGTTACCTCGGCGCGGTGTATGCGCTGGTGAACGATTGGGCCATCGTCGGCCGTCCCGCTGGCCGCATCCTCAGCAATTTTCGTTTCCAGCAATGGGAGAAAGCGTGCGCCTGGATTCTGGAAAAGCATTTCGCTGGATTGCCGTTGCTTGATGCCGAACACAAGGAAGCCCAAAAACGCCTGGCTGATCCCGATCACGATTTGTTGCGCAACCTGCTGCGTGTCGTTTGCGATGGTGAGACGCGCAGCGAAATCACCGCCTCCAGCTTCGCGGAGATCGCCGCCAACGCTGGATTGCTGCAAGGCAGCGAAGAACAAAACAAGTTCCGCATCGGGAAAGCATTGAAGCGAAGATTCCCGCACGACGGCGAACATGAGTTCGACGGCGGCCGGTTCCGCATCAGCCGCGAAACGCGCGAGTCGCTTTCCGGCAAGGATGTCTGCTTCTACACCGTTCACAAGGAGCCCCAACCATGACAACGCTCGAATGGCTGAAACATCGCAAAGGTGAAGTCGCTTTGGCGCAGTGCGAAACGACAGAAGTCGTTGCAGCGCCCGACGCAACGGCGGTTCGCCCCGAGAAATCCCCGAGAATCCCCGAGCGTCCTATATTTGATGATGTTCAAATCAATATTTTTTTAGAGGCAGAAAAAATATGTGATCACAGTACGAGTAGAATAGGAGCCCTCGGGGATTCTCGGGGAAACATTGAGGTTTCTCGGGCAGAGAACGAGATCGCACGGGGAAACATTGGTGATTCTCATCCTGACAACGAGATCGGTCGGGAATTCATTGAGGATTCATCAACTGACAGTCAGCGAAAGCCTGATTCTGTTGATCCTTTCGCGCCTCATCTGCTGGCCGATGGCACGTTGGTGATCCCGTTCAAAAGCGATCCGAAATTTCATTGGTGGAAAGGCGGACAGTCCATCAGCCAAACACGCGCCGAGTGCTTGCGCACGGCCATCATCCGAAACGAGCCGCATCAACCCAAGGAAAGCGATGTCACTTCCATTTGAACAGCAAACCGATGAGACGGCGAAAGCGTTTGAAGCGTTCTCGGTCTATTTGAACATGGGCGTGAATCGATCCCTCGCCGCCGTCGCACGCAAGTTGAAGAAGAGTGAAGGGTTGATTGCACGGTGGAGTCGTCGTCACCACTGGGGCGAACGCATCCAGGAACACGGCAAACACATCGCGGTGCTGACGCGCAACGCGGAAGTTCAGGTCGTGAACGAATTCGCGCTGGAGCACGCGAAGCGTCGTTCTGCGCAAGAGGAATCCGAATGGCAGACTCGCTGTGAACTGCTCGCGCTGGCGCGAGAGAAGATTCAGGAATGGCGGGCCAATCCGAAAAAACTCGGCACGCTTGAAGGCATTGCGCGTTTGCTCGAACTGGCGTCCAAGCTCGGTCGGCTGTCGTGCGGCATGGCGACGGACAAGACCGAGACTGAAATAAGCGAGACGCGAACGCTGAGTGTCGAGTTCAAAGCGGCGGTCGAAAAAATTTACGGTCGTCCTGTGCCGCCGCAGTTCGTCGATGTCGAAGCAACGGAGGTAAAGCGATGAACGATTACATCGCGACCGCTTTGCAGATTGGTTGCCCCATCGATCAGGTTTGTTATTTCGGCAGTGCGGAAATCGTTTTGCAGGAACGGCAGCTTCTCGCCAGCGCGGCGGCGCGGGCTTGCGACCGCGCCGACGGTCCAACGGCGATTGGTTACGGTGGTGCGCGTGGCGGTGGGAAGTCGCATTGGCTGCTGGCGCAAATGGGCGCGGACGATTGCCAGCGTGTTTCTGGGCTGAAATGTTTGCTGTTGCGCAAGGTGGGCAAAGCCAACATGGAAAATTTCGAGGACTTGCGCCGCCGCTTGTTTGGAAAATTGCCCCATGAGTTCTCGGCTTACCGTGGCGTGCTCGCGTTCGCGAATGGCTCGCGCATCATCGCCGGTCACTTCCAAAACGAGAAAGACATCGACGCGTATCTCGGACTGGAATACGACGTGATCGGGATCGAAGAGGCGACGACACTGAGTTCGCGCAAGCATCAGGACATCACGACTTGTTGCCGGACATCGAAACCGAACTGGCGCCCGCGCATTTATTCCACGACGAATCCGGGCGGCGTCGGTCATGCCTGGTATCGCCAGAAGTTCATCGTGCCATTCCAGCGTGGCGCTGAGACTGAGACGCGATTCATTCCCGCGCGCGTCACTGACAATCGTTTCACGAATGCGGAATACGTGAAGGTGTTGTCGAACCTGACGGGCTGGCAGAAGCGCGCTTGGTTCGATGGCGATTGGGACATCGCCGCCGGTCAGTTCTTCACGACTTGGAAGCGCGAGGTCCATGTCATTGATGAGTTCGACGACACGCGAGCGCGCGAATGGTTCTGCGCCTTTGATTACGGCTTCACGCATTACACGGTTTGTTTGCTCGGCTGCACTGATGGCGACGGCAATGTGTTCGTCGTCGATGAACACGCGGAGCGGCTTTGGCTGCCGCAACGCCATGCGGCCGGAATCACCGCGATGCTGGCGCGGCACAACGTCGTTGCGTCACACGGACTCCGCAGCGCGGAGTCACCGCCGACACGCCCACTGGAACTTTCCGATCTGCGCCGCTTCGTGGCCGGCGCGGACGTGTTCTCGAAGCAGAGCGACGGCACGACCGTCGCCGCACAATACGCGAAGCTCGGCCTGCGTCTCACCGTCGCGAACATGGATCGCATCAATGGCTGGGCCGAAATTCTGCACCGCCTTGGCGATGTGGATTCCGGCATTGCGCCGCGCTTGTTCATTCACCGCCGCTGCGCTCGACTGCTCGATGCCTTACCCGCCATGCAACACGATCCGAATCGTCCCGAAGATGTGTTGAAAGTCGATGCCGACGAAGAAGGCATCGGCGGTGACGACGCAGCGGATGCGCTGCGTTATCTCATCGCAACTAAGCCGCGCGAAGTTCGGCAGCGCAAGCTGGCCGGACTTTAAGCGCAGCCCCTTGGGTTCGTGGAAGGGGCGAGCAATGGGATGGGTGGGATCGCGCGCCTGGCTGCGAGAGCGGCCATTCGCGGCGGTCTGTGGAGTGAGAACGGAATAGATCGGCGCTTCGTTGGCGCGCGAATGAAATGGAGTCCAGAGGGCTTGCCCTTTGGCGTTGGGGTTCGGGGACGGCGGCAGTCCCCGATGAAAACAAAAAGGCTGAGTGATGAACTCAGCCGTGAGTGATACGCCCGGTTAATCTTCGTCCGGCAGCATCACGGTGATCGCGGGTCGCGGATCGTCGATGTCGAGCGGGCCACACGTCGCGATGAGTTTCACAAGTCGCGGACGCTCGGTGTTGGAATTGCGAACGTAGAGGGCAACGGGAATGCGCTGCACTCCGGGCCGCGCACGCATGATCGCTAAGCGTAGCATCCAGACAACATCCCAGAGTCTCCCGGCTTCGTCCTGGCACGTCACGCCAGCGGGAACGGCAACGAACTGCTCGAACACGCCTCGCGTGAGAAACACGGGAAACGAAATCCCCGCCTCGCGAGCGGTCTTGGCAACTTCAACCTGCACGCCATCAGCGATGGCCTGTGCGCGGGTGTAACTGTAGATGACGGGGCCGAAGTCCGTGCCGGACTGGCCATCTTGATTTGGTGTGCTCATAGGTCAACGGTTCAAAATAGGAACTTCGGAATTTGGAGAGATGCGAACCAATGAAGGCTTGGGCTGAATGTTAACACGCACGCCGAAAAGCGTGGTGAAATCACGCGGCGCCTTGGCGACGGCAACGACCGCGCTTGAATCCGTCACGCGAACGACTGGGCAAGACTGACCGGCAAAGGCAATCGTGTCGCCCGCACGCAAACGAAACGGAGTGGCTTGCATGGGCAATCTCGCTTGCGCGGATTGTGCGCGGCGGCGCGCTTCGTCGATCTCCGCACGCTCGCGCGCGATGCGCTCACCGTCTTGCGCGGAGTCTTGAATCAGATTGAACGTGTTCGGCGTGAAACCGAACTCGTGCTGTGGAATCTGCAATGGTCGCTTGCGCTTCATGGTGTGCTCTCTCGGTGCATCGCTCCGCACGGCTCGCGCCGTGCAGATCAACGCGGTGATGGCTAGGCTGCCACCTCCGCGCGGGTGGTTTGATACTTGGTGCGAGGGTCAACCGGCTCACCCTTGAACACACCGCACGGGTGCTGCCAAACCTTGCGGCGTGAGTTCCAATGAAACCCAAGCTGTGAAAGCTCAGCGGTAACGAACTGCTCCTGCGGCTCTGGAAATGAAATCCAAACCCACTGGCCGACGATCTCCGCAAAGTCGAAGGCATGACGCAAACGGCGATAAACCAAGTCCAAAACTTCCTGAGTAGGAAGTGAACGATTGAACTGTCTCTGCTCGAAGTCGATACGGAGGAGCTGGCGCTCGGCCACCGGACGCTCTGGAGTCTGCTGCGGTGCAACCGCGAGAGCAGCGGGCGGCACTGCCGCCGTTGTTGTTGATGATTGCTGGACTGGATCAAGAGACCCTGACGGATTCTGTTTTGTTGATTTAGTTTTCATGACTTTTTTTTTGATGATTGCCGTCCCGTTCCCGTCGCCCTTCACATCGGAAAACCTGCAAGCCCGGCGGCTGGTGGGAGTAGTCTTCAGAGGGCACCACCATGAGATTGCCCCGGGCTGTGCGCAGGTTGTGAAAGGGCGAAGGGATCGGACGGCACTCAGCGCATAGCAAAAAAAGTCTGAACACTGACCTGACGCCGCGAGCAATCCCTTGCGAGTGGCGGAAGCCAATTATTCCGGTTCCCGGCTGGCGACGCCTCACCAGCCTCAGTTTCGCAAAGCGACCCCGCCCAACATTTCAAACACGCGAGTGCAGTCCGTTGCTGGCGTGAAGGATGCGGCTGCGAGTTGGCGCGCGGCTCGGCAGCAAGGCGGACATCCTCGATGCTGGTCCGCGTGCGAGCCGAGTGACAACCCGCAGAGTCACTGGACACAATACGCTGTTATGTCTCACTTCATCGGGCCGAGCGAACGTATCGCGATGAGCCGGCGGGGACCCATTGCCGAGGGTCCTGCGCCAGCGGGTTTCGGCAATGGGGCGAAAGTGAACATAATAGCTATTGTGTCTGGTGACGCACACCGCAAGGCACTGCCCCAGGCGCGCAGGAACGAGCACCGTCAGCAGTGCCGGTGCTTCATGACAGCAGGCCGAACGAAGCGCAGTCCATCTCGCGGGGTCGCATCGTCTGACCAATCCTCTCGCACTCGAACCGCGCAGCGGGCGAACGCACGTGAGTATCTGTCTTCGCGTGTCTCCGATGTTTCAGCGACCGAAGCGGTGCTTGCGCACGGCCACTGTTCCTGTCGCGGAGCGGTTCGCGACTCTCTTCAGTGGCCGGACGCAAGCAGAGCGGAGACGAAGTGCAGGGAGATGAAAGCTCGGAGTCACGCACCACCGCGCCAGAACAGTCTGCGGTGTTTGGCGTGGCAGTGCAGTCGAAGGCCCAGACGCGCAGGCACGAGCATCGTAGCCGGAGCGAACTGACACGCCAAAGCCCGCAGTCTGTCGGCGCATCGTCAGCGGCAGTCGCGGAAGCGCAGCCGCAATCTCGCGAGTGTGCTGTCGCAGGAACGAGACGAAGCACTCTCGCGCTGACGAGTCCTGGCGGAGTGAGGTCGGTGAAGAGAACGAAGCGAGTCGCGACGAAGGAGCATCGCGCAGTGAACGAGCCGTGCTCACGGAACACTGGTGGCCGTGCGCAAGCACCCTGCGAGTGCATCAGCACTCATCATCAATCGAGGCGCGAAGCGCCGAGTTTTCCCGTCCCTGACAGCGCGCCAGAACCATCCGCCAACCCGTGCAGGTTAATTGGAACAATGACTCACGAACTGGATGAGACGTAACTTCGCGCGCGCTGTAGCGAAAGGGCCGCCGACCGTGACTTTCGAATACCAGTGATGGCGGCCCGGTGCCGGGGCATGGTCGCGTTAGCGACCGCCCCGGCATGAGCGTCAGGGACGCGCGCGGCCCGCGACTCAATGACTGAGAGCGCGTCCGCCGGTTGCGCGCGATGAGCGCAGAACGCAGCAGCAGCGAGTGGCGCGCGAACAAACATTCAATCGAGCGCAGCGAGCAAATATTGTCCTGCGTGCAGCGTTATTTGTAGAGAGGCGTTGAAATAGGTTTGGCATAAATCAAATTGAAAGCAGCATTTCCTGGCACGCGACGTTAAATTGAAAACACATTCACCGCACAAGCGAATTTCACGCAATCAAAAGCAAATTTGAAACGAGTTCTCTCAACGCGATTCACGGCGCAGAAAGTTTGAAAGAGAGCAGCAAACAAAATTTGAAACGCGACCAACACCAGAAAATAGTTAAGAGAAACAAAAACGGAAAAAGAACCTCTGCCTCCTGCACAAAAATAAAATACCCCGCCCCTTACCCCCTGGGAGTCCCACAAAACAATTACACCTATACCTCTTGTGACAGCCCGGGCATTGGATCAAACGCGCACTCACCCTGTTTCCGCTTGTACGCGATTTCCACCTGTGGTACGCATGGCTGCATGGAATCAAAACTCATTCATGGCGACTGCCTGATCGCGATGCGCGATTGCCGGCAGACTCCGTTGATGTCGTTGTCACGTCGCCGCCGTACAACCTCGGCATTGATTACGGCACTTACTCAGACTCAGCGCCGCGCGAGGATTACTTGCGATGGACGCTGGACTGGTGCCGTGAAGTGAAGCGGCTGTTGAAGTCGAACGGTTCGTTCTTCCTCAATATCGGCGCGTCGCCCAGCAACCCGATGTTGCCGCATGAAATCATCCTGGCACTGCGTGATGAGTTTGTTTTGCAGAACACCTTTCACTGGATCAAGTCGATCACGGTCGAGACTCGTGTCGGCGAGGAAATCTCCGTCGGTCACTTCAAACCGATCAACTCGCAACGGTTCGTCACGGACTGCCACGAGTTCGTTTTTCATTTCACGAAGCATGGAGACACGCCGCCGGACCGTTTCGCGGTTGGCGTCGCGTACGCTGACAAGAGCAACATTGCTCGGTGGGGACACACAAAGGGTCGCGACCGCCGGTGTCGTGGCAATACCTGGTTCGTGCCATATCAAACGATCAAGAGCCGCGCGAATCAACGGCCGCATCCAGCGACGTTCCCTGTGGAACTCGCGGAGCGCTGCATCAAGTTCATGGCCGCGACGCAGAACTCACCGTGCTCGATCCGTTCCTTGGCATCGGCAATGCCGCCGCCGCCGCACAACGCTGCGGTGTCGCGAAATTCATCGGCATTGAACTGGATGACGGTTACTTCGCCCTCGCTGCGGCTGCGTAGCTCCGTGCGCGTCAACTTTTTTCGGCGTTGAATACTTTCGTCGGGTTGCGGTGGCACGGCTGCAACGTGCGCTTTGGCGCGCGAGTATTTTTGCGAGTCGCGTTCGTTCCGAAAAGCTCATGCTAAGTAGGGTGGATGCCAGTCAATTCGTTGCATCCTGATTACGTTGGAATGTTGCCGGCCTGGTCGCGCGCGCGTGATGTGATTGCTGGCGAAGACGCCGTGAAGGCGGCGGGCGAAAGGTATTTGCCGCGTCTCGATTCACAGAGCGACGCGGAATTCGATGCCTACCGCGCTCGCGCCTCGTTCTTCAATGCGGCCGCGCGGACAGCGGATGGCTACATCGGCCAGATTTTTCGCCGCTCACCGTTCATCAAGTTACCCGATGGCGGCAGCGCACTCGGTCGGGCGCTGACAAATTTCGGCATTGACGCCGACATGCTCGGCACGTCGTTGACGGGCTACGCAAAAAATATCCTGGCGGAAGTGATCGCGGTCGGTCGCGCCGGGACGTTGATCGATTGGGAAAGTGAAAATGAGAATCGGGCTTACATCTCAGCCTATGCGGCGGAAAATATTTTGAACTGGAGAGTGGAGCGCATCAACGGGCGAAACATTCCCACGCTTGTTGTGCTCAATGAGCCACACATGGCGCGAGCGGAGAGCCGTGATGACTTTGAAGATCGCGCCACAGAACAGATTCGCGTTTTGAGGCTGGTCCGGCAGGCCAGCGACACAGCGAAAGCGGCGTATGCCTGTCAGGTAGAAATCTGGCGGCCTGAACGTGCGAACGAAAAGCGCCGACGCGAGCAATCGAAATGGAAACTGGTCGAAACGAAGATGCCGCTGCGCCTGGGCAAACCTCTGCCGCTGATCCCATTTGTGTTTCATGGTCCACGGCATACGCGGGTTGAAGTGGATAAACTGCCGCTGGGCGACGTGATCGCCGTGAATCTCGATCACTATCGTCTGAACGCGGATTACAAACATGGCGTTCACTTCACTGCGTTGCCGACAGCGTGGGTGAGCGGCTTCGACAAGTCGGCGAATCTGCGCATCGGGTCGAGTACCGCTTGGGTGACGGAGCAAACAGGCGCGACGGCGGGCTTTCTGGAATTCATGGGGCACGGCCTGAACACGTTTGAGAAGGCGATGGATCGCGATGAACGATTGATGGCCGTGCTTGGCTCTCGCCTTTTGGAGAGCAACAAGAAAGTCGGCGAGACAGCGGAAGCGATTGAACTGCGGCAGACGGGCGAGCATTCCATCCTGAGCAACATCGCCACGAGCGTGAGCGAATCTTTGTCGCAAGTTTTGCGCTGGGTGTACTGGTGGAATTCAACGGAGTCGTTGCCGGATGACGTGACTGACGAACAGGTGGCGCTGCAACTGAACACCGACTTTAGCACCAAAGGACTTTCTGCCCAGGACCTCACGGCGATTGTGGCCGCATGGCAAGCCGGTGCGATCAGCCGCGACACGATGGTTGATCTTTTTCGCCGTGGAGAAGTTCTGCCGGACTCGCGCACGCCTGATGAAGAAGCACGATTGGTGGCGAATGAGGGCGCGACCCAACTGCATCCAGCCCCTTGACCATTCAGATCGCGTCAACATTTTTCGGGAAAATATTTGTGCGATTGTTTGCGGAAGCACGTCATCGGCTTTCGCCTGCTTGCGCGAGTGGAATTGCGCTTCATCTACCGTCAGCCATCGTCAGAAAAATCCCGTGCTAAACGATGGGCGCGCGAAAAGCGCAGTCATCTATGGCACTCAAATTCAAATTCAAATCGAAGGACGAAGTTCCGGCGGAACATCTCTCGCTCTACACCGAACGCGATGGCGCGTGGCTTCTCGACGTGGATGGCGCAGTCGAGAAAACGAAGCTCGACGAGTCTCGGAATTCCAACGCCGCACTGACTCGCGAGCGCGATGAGTTGAAGCAACGCTTCGACGGCATCGATCCCGATGCGGTTCGCGCGCTCGCCGCTGAAAAGCAAAAGCTCGAAGAAGCCGCGCAGATCAAATCCGGTGAAGTCGAGAAAGTGATTGAGGCGCGCACCAAATCGCTCAAGAGCGAGTTGCAAAAGCAAATTGCTTCGCTCACCGGCGAGCGGGATTCACTCAATGCGCGGCTCGTCACGATTCAGATCGATCAAGGCATTCTCGCCGCCGCGACAAAACGCGGTCTGCGTGCGACGGCGATTCCCGACATTACTTCGCGTGCGCGTTCCACGTTCAAGCTGGTGGAAGGCGTCTCGACTGCGTTCGCCGATGACGGGAAAACGGTGCGCGCGGGCAAGGACGGCGCGACGCCGATGACTTTCGACGAGTGGATGGACGCGCAAGTTTCCGAAGCTCCCCATCTTTTTGAATCCAACGCGGGCAGCGGTGCTGGTGCTGGTGCACTCCCACCGGGAAAAGGCGGCGGCTTCTCCAACCGGAACCCGTTCAAACGTGAAACGTGGAATCTGACGGAGCAGGCGCGACTGCAAAAAAGTGATCCCCAACTGGCCGCACGTTTGCGCGCGGCGGCTTAACCCAAACCCGGCGCTCTGAATTCAGAACGCCACAACACACAAGGCAATATGGCAAAGACAGCAGTAGCAGACATCATCATCCCGACAGAGTTTGAGAAATACGCCATTGAGCGCACGGCGGAACTGAGTGCGTTCGGGCAATGCGGCATCATTGAGAGCGCGCCTGAGTTCGATGAACTCGCCGCAGGCGGTGGACGCGAAGTAAAGATGCCGTTCTGGAAAGATTTGAGCGGCGCACGGCAGTTGCTCAGCGACGCAGCCCCGCTCGCGGTGAACAAGATCACGTCCGATCAAGACATCGCGCGCATCCACAACGACGGTCAGGCGTGGTCCGTGAACCATCTCGCCAGCGTCATTTCCGGCGATGATCCGCTTCAGGCGATTGTTGATCTTGTCGGCGATTATTGGGCGCGCACGGATGAGGGCATTCTCGTGTCGTGCTTGAAGGGCATCTTCGCCGCCGCGTCGATGGCGGGAAATCTTCTCTCCATCAAAAGTGAAACGGTTGCCGGTCAATCGGCTGCGACTCGCCTCAATGGCGTGACGTTCGTCGATGCGACGGTGAAGCTCGGTGATCGTGGCGACCGTCTCACGGCCATTGCGATTCACTCCGCAACTGAGGCCGCGCTGCGGAAGCTCGATCTGATCGATTTCATTCCCGACAGCGAAGGCAAGACGATGATCAAAACCTTTCAAGGTCGCCGCGTCGTTGTGGATGACAGTCTGCCGGTGCGTGCCGGCACGACGGACGGTCAGGTTTACACCTCGTTCCTGTTCGGCCCCGGCGCGTTCGCGAAGGGTTCCGCGAAGCTCGATTCGAAACCGCTCGAAGGCGGTCATGGCACTGAGGGCGTGGAACTCGCGCGGCTCGCACTCGACAGCGATACCGTGCTCATCAATCGCCGTCGTTACATCCTTCATCCGCGTGGCGTGAAGTTCACTTCTGCTGCGGTCGCGGCGGATTCGCCGACGAACGCCGAATTGGAGAACGGCGCGAATTGGACGCGCGTTTGGGAAAACAAAAACGTCCGCATCGTCGCCATCGAACACAACAACTAACTGGCGTTAGTGCCACAGCCGCTCGCTTCGCGCGGCGGCAACTTCGATGGACAAACTCTATCCAATCATTCGACGAGTCCGGCGGCCCTTCCTGCCGCCGGACGAGCCGAAGCCGCTCGCACCACGCACCGTGGAAGCTCCTCACGAACTCGATTGCGCGAACACGCCTGTTGCCGAAAAGCCTGCCAAAATTCCTGCCAGCGATGAGCAAGCGAGTCATTGAACAACGATTCTCCCGGCGCGGCTTTCGTGCGCTGTGGGCGCAAGAGCGTCGACGCAGTCGCATCGCTTCGCTGCCGCCGTTTGAGGATTACCTGCTCGCGAGCTACGGCGCGAACCTGCTCGGCTACTGGAAACTTGGTGAAGCGGCGGGCGCTGCGAGCGCAGTGGATTCGAGCGGGCGCGGTAACAACGGAGTTGTTACCGCAGTGACGTTCGCTCAGCCTGGTATTCCGAACTCGAAGCTGACGTGCGGACAGTTCGGCACGGGCAAGCGTGTTCGGCTTGAACAGACGAACACGCCGCCTCCGCTCGGCACTCCGCGCTTTACCATTCTGTGTTGGTTCAAACGTTCTGGCGCGGGCACGACGATCAGCACGGGCAACGGCGGTATTGCGGCTGTTGAGCCTCTCGTCACGAAGGGAATGGCCGAAGCCGAAGGCGCGAACAAGGACGCGAACTGGATTCTTGGCCTGACCAATTCGGGCGGCATGAAGCTTTGCGCCGATTTCGAGGACAACGACAGCGGCCCGAATCATCCTGTCACTGGCGCAATCGCGATCACTGATAATGCCTGGCATCTCGGCGCGGTCACGTACGACGGCACTTCGTTGCGTCTCTTCGTCGATGGTCAACCGGACAGCTACGTTTCGCCTGCCACAACGCCGGAAAAAGATTCGCTCCAGTACGCCTGCATCGGCGCGGCGATGACGAGCGCCGCTGTCGCGAGTGGCGCGTTCAATGGCTACCTCGCACACGTCGCCGTTTGGAGTGAAACGCTTAACGCGCAGAGCATTCTCGCGCTGTACCAGAACGGCAGTGCTGTCGTGAGTTCTGGTTCGTCCGGTAGCAGCGGTGCGAGTCTGATTTACGGCGCGAACGATAACGCGATTGTTCACGGAACCAATTTCGCCAACTGGACCCTCGATGCTGCCAGCACGAAGGACGCGATTGGAATAAAGCTGGTGCAGACCGGCACGGCTGAGTTCGCACAAATCAGCATCACTGGCCTCGCGGCGAACACAACCTACTGGTGCAAGTGCGTCGTCGGTTCCGTCTCAGCCGGCGCGAACGGAAATCTCCGCGTCATGGGGTCTCCGACTGGTGGAAGCAACTTCAGCGCAGTAGCTGGCGGTGACTTCAACATCGCAGTTGGTGTGGGCACGTCGTACTTCCAATTGAAAACCGATGCGAGCGCCGGGCCGCATCTGCTGCTCATTCGTCACGCAACTTCGCCGGATACTGAATGGATCAAGTTCAGTGACTTTCGCGTGTTTCCGACTCCGACTCGAAGTGCTGCGAAGGTTGCGGTGCTTGGTGATCGCACTGGCGGCTTCAACGCGACGAACGGCGCTGCCGTTGACAACGCGATTCTCGCTCCGGCTGCTGACACGAAGAACGTCATCTTCATGGGCGACGGCGCGGATGCAACCACGACCTACGCCGCTGCGAACGACACATTGAAGAACGCCGTCATTGCGGCGGGTGGAAAAGTCTACGCCTGCGACGGCAATCACGATTGGGATGGCACGAACGAAAACACGTTCCCGACTTATTTCGATCTCGCGAGCAACAACAATGGCGGGAAGTTTTACTACTCGGTCGTGCTCGGGCAGATGGAGTTCTTCGTCATCAATGACAATCCCGAGGACACGGACAACGCGGGCGGCATCAACGCGAGCGCTGCTGCGTTCCAGGCATCCACGATGGGCCAGTGGATCGTGAACAAGATCGCCGCATCAACGGCGCGATGGAAAATCGTCGTCATTCATCACGCTGTGTATTCGTCGAGCGCGGCGAATTCTGGTTACGCGTCGAACCGCTGGGGCTGGTCGGCGCTCGGTGTGCATCTGGTTCTCCAGTCGCACAATCACGGCATCGAGCGCATCAACAAGGACGGGATTTATTTCTTCACCTGCGCGATGGGCGGCGGCTCGCATCACGGCTGGAACGCGAAGCTTGCCGAGACTGAGTTTCGCGTCGAGATCGCGACGACCTACGGCTACTTGAAGATCCACGACGGCGCGAATGATCTCGTGCTCGAATACTTCGACACCGCTCAAAACCTCCTCGATCGCGTGAAAATTTACCGAAGCTGATATGGCACTCGTTCTCACCAAAGAAGACGGCAGTGGCAAAGTGGACGCGAACAGTTACGCGGATGTGGCTGAAGGCGACGCGTATCACGAAGCGCACCTTTACGGGGCGGATTGGATCGGCGCCAGCGCCGCGAACAAAGCGGTCGCGCTCGTGATGGCGACGCGGTTGATCGATGCGCACTATCAGTTCCGCGGCTTCAAAACTCACGATCCGCAGGCGTTGCAATGGCCGCGCGAGTTTGCGCGCGATGACGATGCGCTGCGCGTTTCTGGAATCGGCGGGCTGATGTCGCGTGATGATTTTTTCAACAGCGCCGTCATTCCCAAACCGCTGCGCCAGGCGACGATTGAAACTGCTCGCGAGTTGATCAAAGCGAATCGCGCCGATGATCCTGATGGCGAGGGGCTCGCGTCGATGTCGATCAGCGGCACGTTGAGCATGACTTTCAACAAGAGCGATCGGATGCCCGTGATCCCGCACGTCGCGCAAGCGATGCTCTCGAAGCTTGGTGACTATTTGAGTCGCGGCGGTGGCACCGCGCGCCTGGTGAGAACATGAGCTTGAACCTTCCCATGCTAACGAAGCGCGCCGTCGCTGCGGTGTTCCGACTCGGGCCACCGCTCGTGCGTGATGGCGTTTTCGTGCGCCCACAAACGAACGCTGCCGCTGAAGCGAGCGCGAGCTGCAAAATCATCGGCACGCATGTCGTGTCCGGCTTTTATCTCGGACTCGCGCCCGTCACGCCTGGCACTGAGAACCTGTTGATTCGCGCGAGCGAACTGGCTGCGATCACCGCGCCCGCTGCCGGCGATTACATCGTGGAGAACTCTTCTGGCTTGCGGCGCAACGTGCAGGCGCTGCGGCTCGATCCATCCGGCGAGTTCTACGTGTTCCAATGTGTTCGTTCCGCTGACGAGGATTGGGGCGATCTTACCGCACACACCGTTTCCGAAGATTTTGGCGACCTCACGGCGGCGACCGCTTTCGAGGATCGCATGAACCTCAACTGAAAGGAAAACCCCCATGCCTAAACAAGTTCGCATTCGACGTGGCACGACAGTGCAGCACACCGCCTTCACCGGTGCTGACGGTGAAGTAACCTTCGACACCACAAAGAAAGTTCTCGTGCTGCATGACGGCGTCACTCCAGGCGGCAAGCCGATCGATGGCTTTGTGCTGCTTGATCCCGGCAACATCAATGCGCTTCAGGTCATCAAGAGCACGGTTTCGATCGCGGGCGGTGATGATAATCACGTGGCGTTCGGCGTTGTCGGTATCGCTGCGTTCAACAACGTCACGATCAACGAAGAGTTGGCGGTGAAACGGTTGCGAAGGTTGCAGGAGGGTTTGCTCTTCAATAGCAACACGGTGCTGAACTTCGGCACGTTCACCTCCAAGCGCCTGCCGCTCACCGGTGATGTCGCGTTCTCTGCCGTGGGACAACTCTACGGATCTGAAATGACGGTGCGCATCACGTCCGATGCGACGCCGCGCAACATGAGTTGGCCTGCCGGTTGGAAGTTCGTCGGCGGCGCTGCTCCTGCCTCGATCGCCGCGAACAAGACCGCGCTGCTGCAACTTTGGGCCTTCGGCCTCAACGAGAGCGACATCGTCGCTCGTTACACCGTGGAACCGTGATGGAGAAGAGCATGAACAAACATTCGCTGTTCAACTCGTTCCTGCTCGCCGTGTGCCTGGCTGTCATGGGCTGGGTCGCCCACAAGGCCGCCGATAGCGGCGAGCGCATCGCCGCGATGCAAGCGTCACTCGATGCGGCGAAGGAAAGCTCTGCGAAGGCAGAACGCGCCAGTAGCGAGAGCCTGGCGCGCGTCGAGCGCAAGCTCGATGACACCGTGCCGCGTCGCGAGTTCGACGCGCGAATGCTCACCATCGAAACCGAACAGCGCAAAGCGGACATCCGTCTGCGCGAAATTGATCTCGAAATCCTCAAACTGAAGGACCGCCTGAAATGAAAACGTTTATCCTCCTCTTTGTAGTCGCGCTCTGCGGCGTTGGCTGCGTCACGCGTCCACTTCGTCCTGGCACTGCCACGATCAAGAGTACAGCGCCATCGAGCGGTGCGCAGTTCACGAGCGAACTGAAGCAGCCGGAAAATCCCGCGCAATCCGCCGCGCAGAACTTCGAGCGTACGACTGAAACGACTTTGCCGCTACCTGCCGGAACGAAAGTCGAAGAGCGTACTAACACCCGTGACGAGAAGAAGCCTGAAGCGCCTCCCGTCGTGACGGAGAAGACAATCGTTCTGTCCGCTCCGGTCGTTCAAACAACGCGCACCGTCGAGAAGGCCGGCACAACGATTGGCGCGGCTCAGAAGGACACAGCGCGCGAACTCGGCGCGAAGCTTGCCAGTTTGAAAGGCGTTGTGTGGGTCGGCGTGATGATGTTCCTGTTCGGTATTGCTTCCCTCGCGTATCCGCCACTGCGCGCCATCATCGGCAGTGTCACGACGAGCATCGCCATCATTCTCGGTGGAATTGCGCTCATGATCCTACCGACTCTCATCGTAGGTAACGAACTGCTCATCCTTGGCGGTGTCGCTGTTGTTGTCGGTGGCTGGTTCCTCGCGCACCGTCACGGTCAATTGCGGGGAATGATCGATGCGAACAAGAATGGCATCGATGACCGCTTGGAGAATTCGCAGAAAGCGGGTGAAGCATGAATCAAGCGCGGAAAGATTTTCTCTCCCTTGTCACTCCGCCCGCGCGGCTGGGAATTGAGGAAACTGCTTGGTTTCTCGGATTCAACGCGCATGACATTCCAGTTCTGATTTCGGCTGGGCTGCTCAAGCCTTTGGGCCGTCCCGCTTCCAGCGGCTCCAAATTCTTTGCGACGGTAGAACTGCAAAACCTGCGCAACGATGTCCGCTGGCTCACCAAAGCGTCTGATAGCATCGTGCATTACTGGCGGGATAAGAACGCGAGTCGTCGAACAAAAGACGATCAACAAACTTCCACCGCGGGGTGATTCTGGACTCACCCCGCGATCCGTGTGAATCGGTTCACGCGGCCGTTTCCGCCTTCGCTGCGCGCTCCTCGTAATCTTCCAAGGACGGAATCTTCATCAGTGCTCGCTTGGCATACGCGCGATGCACCGCCTTTGAATTATGGCCGAGTGCTTCCTGCGCAAAGCGTTCCGGGTAGCCGACAGTCTTGGCGCGTTCTGCCCAGGAGTAGCGGTAGCTGTGGAGCGTCACGCCCCTAATTCCAAGCTGGCGGCAGCGTTGGCCGAACTCGGTCGCGCGGTCGCCGGCACGCACGCGAGACAGGTAGGGAAACAGGGGGCCTTCACTTGGCAAATCCTTCAAGAGATTCAACGCCTCCTTGCCGAGATGCACCAGCACCGGCACACCGGTTTTCTTGCGAACGAAACTCACGGTGTTGTTTGCCCAATCCACGTCCTCGCCTTTCAAGTTCGCGATGTCGCCCTGGCTGCCGCCCAAGTGCCAGCACAATTGGTAAAGTAACTTGCGCTCGGGGTTCACCTCGGCGGCAATGATTCGCTGATGTTCGTCGAGTGTGATGGCGCGTTTCTCCTTGAAGCGCACAGCCGGCCATTGGCGTTTCGGAACGAGCGGCCACGGAAGCCAGTTCATGTCCACGCAGAAGTTATGCAGGCGGCGAAGAAACACATTTGTCGAAACGGAGCCGGTTTGGATCGCGCGGAGCAGCGCTTCGCCTTTCGTCTCAACGATGATTTGCGGCAGCAAGGGAGCGAGCGCAGCGTCTTTAACCACGCGCAACCAACGCTCTTTGTTCGCGCCGTACTTCGTGTTCGTGAGTGCTTCGATCGCGTGCTGCCACGTGCGCGTGTTCACGCCATTGTCAGTTCCGGCGAGATACGCCTTCGCAATTTGGAGATTCAGCGAGGGCTGTCGGAGCGCTTGATTTTTCGCGAGAATGATTTGCTCGGCCGCATCGCGATCCTTCGTGTGCAGGCTCGAACGTTTGCCGGTTTCATTGTCGATGAAGTAGAAGCCGCGCTCACCGCGGTGGACCAATCGGTAACGATTCTTCATTGGCATTTCGGCAGCCTAGAAGAGAAGTGAACCGAGTCGTTACGGTGCTACGAACGTGCTCGCGTAAGCTCACGCGATTTGGCGTCCGCAGGCAATTTGGTGCCCGTATTGGTGCCCATTTCGGCACCCTGCCGAGGTAAAACCCTGACGCAGAAGCGTTTAGGTTTGGAGGCGAGGGTCGGAATCGGGCAGCTTTTGGGTTTTCAACCCGCTCCACTGCTCTATTCACAACTCTCGCAATCACAGACCTATCGTGTGACAGGCATCAGAACTACCAGTGAAAATGGGCTTTTTTGCGTGTTTCGTCAAGTTGGCAATTACTCAGTTACTACTCGCCAACCAGTGCAAAAAAACTCATCTGAAGATGCGTTGCTGGCAATTTTGCTGGCACTAAAATCGTCCGCGAAACGTCCTGGGCAACTCCTAAACAATGGGAGACCGCGCTGGCCCGTGCGTGCGGTTGGCTGCGCTGACTCCGCTCCGCCAACC
>JBBRBM010000115.1:0-19589 GCA_038205745.1 Verrucomicrobiota bacterium
GTTGGTTGAAATAGCCCCGCGGACAGACCCATTCAGATCCAAGGCGTTGGTTCCACTATGGGACACTGGCGTGCCGTATGGATAAACGTCCACGTTCCCTGTCGCAACAAGCCATCCGGAAACGTATGCATTTAACGGAAATAGCGGGTTTGAAAACGCGTCCGGAACGGGCTCAAACCCATCATCCAGCACTCGCGATCCAAAATTCGTGATCACCACGTTGGATGCAGCGACGCCATACCCCTTGGCAATGTCCCGCCCGCGATTCTCAGCCAGCATCACGCGGGTGTTTTGCGGGTTCACGAGATAGAGCACGAGGTCCGAGGCGCGCGGGTGATCAATCCGCACATCCACTTCAACGGCCGAGACGAGCGCTTGCGTGGAGACGAAGATGAACGAGTTGGTCGTCGCGTCGTCGAGCAACGACTTTGTGCCGATGCTTGCGACCGGAGCTGTTACGGGCCTTTCCAAGCTGCGAGAGAGACGAACAACCAATCTCACCGTAACCGGGACGTCGGTGTCATTGTACACTCCCACGAAATAGCGCCCGATGCTCAACGGCGGCGAGTCATTCAGGTCCAGGTTAAGACAGCCACCCAGTTCATCGATGTCGAGCCGTCCCTTATCGTAGGTAATCAATGTTGGGAATTGGCCGCGACGGAGGAACATGTCCAGATTCACCGGCGGTGTTCCGCTGACGAAGCTCACGCAAGCCTCAACGTTCGTCACATCCGAGGTCACATCGAAAGGAGCGCGCAGCCAACTGCGGCCGCCAATCGTGCGTACGATGTCCACCGGTGTGTCGGAGTTCGTGCTGGCCGGCTCGATCACCAGAGTCAACCCATCGACGCTGCCCGTGTGGAAGAGCGCGTTGTCCGAAATCGTGAACATCCACGCGCCCTCCGCATTATGGCCCACGAAGTTTCGCAGCGTGCCGGGGCCATCGCTCGGGATGGTATTGGTCAAGTCGCCCTGCTCGCTGTCGTCATAAACGTTCGTTATTGTTCCCGCGAAATAGCTATGATTGTTCAGCGTCGCGAGTGCTTCTTCACCGGTCCCCTGTTCGCTGGTGTCGGTATGCGATAGAATGCCGATCAAATCCCCGCCGTTTTCGTGGGTAAGGATGTTCGTCAGGTAGATTCGTTGGACGGTTCCCTCATCGTACACGAGCACAAACAAATCGTTAATGCCGCCGGGGAGATCCGGTGAACCATCAGGAATGTCCCTGGGCAAACCAATCGCTTCGGCAATGATGTTGCCATTCGTGTCGCGGCTGCTGAAGGGCTTCTCACTGGCGACGGCCATGATGCCGAACGTGGCGGACTGTTGGTCCTCTGCCTTCACGCCAATGTAAAAGACTTCATTGGCCGCGGCGTCGGAATAAACGATAAATTCAGTTCCGCCGCGGTGGGTGGACCGGTCGGAACCCTCAATCACAGCCGGATCCAGATTGGTCAGATTGAAAAAGCTCGCCGACAAAGGTCCGCCACTGCGCGCCACGTACAAATCAATGTCACCCTGGTTAAAACGCGGCGCATTCGGCCTGATGTATGGATCGGGCCGCAGGAACCCGGCGTTCGGCGGCAGAAACGTCACGAACGCAACGTTCGTGAATGTGGTCAAATTGGTGAACGTGTAGAACGCCCATTGGTTCGTGGCTCCATTGGTAGTGGTAATGTACGGCGAGTTCGCCCCGACGCGCTGATTGACCAGCGCGATCGCGTTGTTGGTGTTGCCGCCACGTTGCATGTCGATGACGAACGGTGACGGGTTGTTGGTATAGACCGGCGAAGAAACCGAAATCTGCGAGTTGGTCGTCACGGTGTTGCCGCTGGAAACCACGAGCGCGTAATCCTGAACGATGCCGTTGGAGTGGCTGTTCACCGCATTCACATTCACGCGGTGCCCCTTCACAAACACCGTGTAAGCTCCACCGAGTGGCGGCGAGATATAAACGTTCTCGACGTTGTTGACCTTGTCGCGTGCGAAGTCGATGAGGTCATCGATATTCGTGCTCGTGTTAGGCCCGTTCGTGTCAGCGAGAAGGATTGGCGACGTGAAATCACTCGCGCCGGCGAAGTTGTTGCCGACCCAGCGATTAGTGCTGATCAAAAGGTTCGTTCCTTGAATGGCAATGCCCGGGCCATCGACGAACAGATCGAGATCATTCACGAGCTTGGGGCCGGAGACTGGATTGCCCGCGGGATCAGTCCACGCCAGGGTGATGCGCAACGGACTCGATCGCGCGCGCGGCGGCACCGTGATCGTGTAGAAATGGCCTTCGCCGGTCGCCAGCGCGTTGGTCGGATCCTGATCGATCAGGAAGATCGGGCGGTTGGTGTCCGTGGTGAGCCCGGCCGGGGCCGAGTTGCTGATATTCACGAGCCCCCAGCCCTGATGATTCGCCGGGGCGTTGATGTCCAGGTTGTACTGGGAGCTGAGGGAACGCGCGCCGTTGATGAGCAGCGCCTTGTTCAAGGCCGGGCTATTCGTGACGGAAAGGATTCTCCCATAGTATTCCTGCATCAGCGCCAGAAGACCGGACACGACAGGCGCCGACATGCTGGTGCCGGACTGGTAACGATACTTCGGACCGGGGCCGTTCGTGTCGTTCAGGCCGCGCAACACTTCCCAATAGTTGCCAACGTCGTTGGTGACCCAGACCTGTATGACGACGTCGAAAATGATCTCGTTCGTCGAAGGGTTCCAGATGTTGAAATACAAATTGCCAAAGCCCACCGCGGGCGGAAACAGCGTGATGTCGTTCGAGCCAAGGGGCGCACTGCCCGCGATTGGCGGAGCGCCCGTGTTCGCGTTGATCCACAACGAAGTCCACGTGCCCGGAACCGTCGCGCCATTCGTCCTCGTAATAATGTCGAGGCGAATCACGTCGCGGGGAACACCGAAGTTGTAAAGGTTCGTCGCACCGGGGCCGATCGTCTCGAAGTTATACGGCGTGCTGAAGACACTGATGCTGCCGCCGGGGGAGATGTAGTTCGAGCTGCGGCATGAGACGAGAAATGTTCCCGGAGCAATCACGTCCGGCTTGAAGCGCCCGTGGTCCCCTTCCCGCCCGATTCCAACGTTGCCGCGCGCGGAGAAACCCGCGACCTGATTGCTGCTATCCGTCTCGCCCAGCCACGGCTGGTTGGTCACGCAGGTGGTGACGCTGCCGCCACTCGAGTTTGTGGTGGTATTACACTTCCCGACGAGGTTTGTGATGCGACGCAACTGCTCGCTTGAGCCAACGGATATGACATTCTTGCCCGTGGCCGGAGACAGGATGCTGCCGGGCCGTCCACCGAAGCCCGCGTTGTCGCCGCCACCCGAGTTGCCCGCGGCAAAAACGTACGTGATCTGCTGCTCGCCCGTGATGCCATTCAATGAATCGCGCACTGCGGCGTCATAGCTGGCGGCGAAGATGTCGTAGTCCGAATTGTCGTAGGCCCAACTGTTGTTGTTGATCAACGCACCGGCCAGCGCCGCCTCTTCCTGGAGTTGAATGTCCGTCCCCCTGTTATAGTAATGCACGTAACCGGTGGCCGACGGCGCCATGCCGCTGAAGATGGCTCCTTTTCGAGAACCTCTCGCGTACGAGTTCGTCCCGTCGTCTCCCACCGTCAACGACTGCGATCCATTGCCGAGCAACGTGCCTGCGACATGGGTGCCGTGTCCTTGGTCGCCATTGCCCAAACTGCCCAGATCGTTCGTCAAGCCGATCAGCCTCAATGCCCCGCCTCCAATGACCTGAAAATCCTCGTGCGATCCATCCGCACCGGAATCTGTGATCGCCACCAGCACGTTGCTTCCCCCAAGTCCGAGATAATGACTCGCGAGCGGCATCGTGGTGGTGTTCGTGGAAACTTTCACTCGCGCACGGGCCATGTCGTTCATCAGGCGTCGCTCCGCGCGCACGCCGATGATTTGCACTTCGCGGATTTGCGCCAGCTCCGCCAATCGCCGCGCGGGTATCTTCACCGCGAGGTTCTCTCCGAACGGCGTGCGCTCGGGTTGGCCCATCACTTCACCGCCGATCTTTTTGATCGCTTCCGTGGCCGCTCCGGTTGCATTCGGAAATGCCACCACGTTCACTTCGCCGTACGGCGAAAGCTGTTTCTCCACCGCGACGGCAAGCAACGCGTTGTCGAGCTTGTAGTACGGCTCGAATGGCAGCACGGCCTGCACGTAGCTGGAACTCTTGATCCGGTTCGCCTGCCCTTTGCTGGCGCGCACCAGCATCGCGTTGTTGGGAATGTAGGAAACGATCTCCGCGCCGGACTTCAGGATGTCCTCGCGGAACATTTTGTTGATCGCGCCCCGCGACTGGACGATGTAGCTGCCGGGATCACCTGAAGCGCGCAAGTGATCGGGGATCGCCGGCTGCGAAGGATTCGCCGTGTCGATGAGCGCGTTGCGCAAAATCAGTCCCGTGTCCTCGCGCAGAAGCTGGCCGACGGTCTTGGACGTGTTGGTGAGACGATAAGCAAACGGATTCGTGTGCATCGTGTCGGCGGACGCCAGAATATTTACTGAGTTGCCCGGCTGGATTGTTTTCGTGACGACGACAGAGGGGTCAGACCCAGCCGGATTTGTCAGCATGAGAGGCGCGAACGCGCTTTCGCGGCTGTGACTCGCGACGTTCGGCGACTGCACACCTTCGCGCCTCCCGCCAAATTGCCAAAGCAACATCCCAGCCCCGAGGATCAGGAGGCTGAGGACCAACCATTTTTTTGCTGAGAGGCGCATAGTCAAATTAACCACACAATCATCTAGTCCGGGGGCAGAATGTTAAACGCCTCCACCACTACCCTGGGTTTCAGCGCGGTGCCTTCGATGCGCAGCACCGTGCGCGTCGCGAACTCGGCGGTGATCTGATAATTGTCGACCTTCCTTGTCGCAGGATCGATGTGCTCCGGCTTCAGTGCCTGACCGTAAGCGTAAATCACCACGCGCGGCTGCCCGATGCGCAACAGCCCGAGAATCTGCTGCGGAATGCGCTCGTAGCCCGCGTCATCAATTCCGTACGAGCGTTGATTGTCGCTGAGCTGGAGGAACGGCGACTCAATCGTCAGTTCGGGCAAGGCGAGCAACTGTGCGAATCCGGTGAAAGTGCCGCCGACGCGCATGCGTTCCGTTTGGATCGCGTTCCAAATTTTCCACACCGGGGAATTGGCGTCGCCGCCAGTGGGAGTCACCAAGATTGATTGATACGGACCCTTCTGCATGCGTGTCACCACATCGGCCACTTCGTTGTCATCAATCCAATTCGACAACACCACGACGCCGGACAGCGCTGCCGACCACGCGCCGAGCCGGGACTGATTGATCGAGAGCAATCCTTGCGCGGACGAGTCGGTGAGAGCCGTGGTGAAAATATCCGCGAACCGAATGTCATTCGTGGGATGATTCAGCACCGCACTCCCCCCGCCCACTACCGAAACAGACATATTCGCGTTCGCGTTCCATTCATCGAGCCTCAACGCAGGTGTCTTGGAATCTCCGGCCGCTTTGAAATAAACCGTTTGCCACGGCGTACCGCGATGGACGCGGCCCAGCCAGCCAACGCTGGGAAATTTGTTCACGGGAAAGTTCCAGAGATCCGATGAACTCACGCCCGGATCACGAAGTCGGTAATCTTGCGCTGCCGGGTCATTTGGTTTGTCCCATGGCGCGTATCCCCGGTTCACGTTCGTGATGGAAGATGCCCCCACCTTATCCAGGTTTGATTCCCGCCACTTCACCGGGTCCATCGTGGTGCTCGGAGAGAAAGCGGTCAGGTCTCCCACGTGGTAATGCACCAATGGATCATTGGCCTGCCAGGTCTTGTTGTAGATCAGCCGTGCGACGGGATTGAACGGTGTCTCCATTACCGCCGGAGAATTCGTGGCACCTCCGAGAAATTGACGAAACTTCAGCGCCGCTGCATCGCGATCGTTGTTAACTCCCTGATACGAGCCATTGAATATGCTGTAAGCATTCCAGTCGTTGTCGTTTCCAGACACTTTTGAGAACGCGATCTGATTGAGAAGCCCATCGGTCGGCCCGGCTCCTCCATAGTTGCGATTCGTATCCCACACATTGCCGGAGGCTCTTGGGCTGAGAGCGTTTTGCGCAAGGTTGCTGCTCAGATCGATCACGGTGTTGTCTCGCAGAACCACGAAGTCGATGATGTTTGTGCCGACGCGGTGAATGTAAACGAGTTGGTTGGAGAGCACGAGGTTCCAGTCCGGGAGATAAAAAGGATTCGCCAGGCCGCTCTCAAACCGGTTCGTCCCCACCTGTTCAAAATCATTGTTTCTCGCCACGAAAACGGAATTTGACAACACCGTGATGTTCGTCAGCAAAGGCAGTTTAAAACTGGAGGCGTTAGCGACCGTCCCCCTAGAGATTCCAGGCCACCCCTCCCAAGCATTCGCGAGAATGTTTGTGAATCCGTACGCTGGAATCGTTTGCGCGCCTTGCAGACCAGCGTAGTTCGTCAGCGTGAAGGTGATGGTGTTGGAAACCTCAATCGTCGAGTCGTAAGGAAACTTTCCGTAATAAGGGTTCCACGCTTCCACAGACGCCACGTTCGAGATGCCCATCACATACATCTGATTCGTCTGGCTGGGTAAGGCGCTCGGCGACGCGTTCGTGTCGCGAACGAGCTGAAGCTTGCGCGTCACGATCATGTCGGTGCGGAAGCTGTATTCGTTGAAATTCGGCAATCCCTTCTTCGCGCCCACGACCAGCGGGATGCCGTTGGTATTATCAGCGAGCCACGTTCCGAGCGTCGTGATGTTGTTGTCGTTCGTCCATCCCACGATGAACACGTTCGTGCCGATCGAACCAAACAGCGGCCGGAACACGCTCGGGAAAGGATCGCTCCGTGATGCGTCGTAGATGTTCGCCGTCTGCTGCATGATGCGGTGGACGGCGTTGTTGTAGAAGTTCGCCGGCGCGATCATGATTCGGTTCACGTTCGTCACGCTGTTCGTCACGCCGTTGATCACCCAGTTGCGAAAGTCTGGCGCCATGCTTTCCAGAATGCGCTGCGCCGCGTTGGTGAAAAACGTGAGCGCGAGATCCTTGTTCGTCGGCACGTCCCACGGCGTGAGCGGATCGAGCTTCGCCCAGTTCAAATTGATGCGATTGCGGTTCTCCGTGCCGGTGTCCGTCGCCAGTTCGCCCAGCAGCTCGTAATACTTGTAGCCGTTGGTGTGCGGCAAATTCGCCGCGTTCGTCAGGCTCGACCGAAGGTTCTGCACGAAGTTGAGCGACGTCTTGTTCGGATCAAAGAAATCCTGGTGCGTGAAGTAGTGCCGCAG
Organism: Verrucomicrobiota bacterium; assembly: GCA_038205745.1. Classification (GTDB taxonomy): domain Bacteria; phylum Verrucomicrobiota; class Verrucomicrobiia; order Limisphaerales; family SIBH01; genus JANNGC01. Next base: position 7,308 of record JBBRBM010000115.1, read on the forward strand.
CGCATCGGCCCCTGCGAATGGTTTCGTCAGGCTGTCGCGGGTCGACCCGGCACTCTCATCATAGAACGTGGTGCCAGCCAGCAGAAGATCGTCCCCCAGATCATCAACGTCGTTGGTGGTGAGGTAAAATGCGTTGGTGAAAAGATCGTTCAGCGTGAACGGCAGCCTTCCGGAAACGTTGGTGCGGTAGAAAACAAGGTCGAACGCGTTGGTGAAAGCAGCGCCGCGGCTCACGGGCGTGGGAAACGGCCCGTACGAATAATCCCAGCGATTCGCGTCCAACTCGTGAAGCATCGCCGCGAGGTTTAATTCCCAGGCACCCACGCCCTGGTTGCGCGTAAAACCTCCGGACAACGACGGGATCGGTGACATCGGCGAATTCCTGTTATGCGCCGTATTGATGTCGAGCGCCTTCCCCGCCGGCACCACGATGTACGCCATCCGGGCGATGAGACGATTGTCGGGGCTGTATCCCCGATCCGGCCGATCCAGCATGAGAATCCATTCTGGATCGCCAATGACAGTGTTCGTAAAAATACCGGCCGCGTTCGTGATCAATCGCGTAAAAGTGGGTTCGAACTCTGCAGTGCGATTGAGGTCGAGGAAATGGCGCGAATCCAACTGGCCGCTGGCGCCGGCGTAATTTGTGTTCACCAGCACCGGACCGTTAGAATCGCCGCGCGGATCGCGCATTTGTGATGCGCCGTTGTTCCACAGATCGTATCCGCGCGAAACCGTGAGATCGTAGCCAAGCAGTTGCTTGCTGGACATGATCTGCGCCACGACATCCGCCTTCGCGCGCTGCAGGGCGGCTTCCGCCGCGAACTCGGCGGCCGTTTGATCCTGCTGCACGGTGATGCCGGCCCGGTTGCGCCGCGCAATGCCGAGAAAGATCACGGCCACGACCGTAATGATCGCCAGCATGATCAGGGTAATGATCAGGGCAACACCGCGTTGTGAATGACGCTTCATCAATTAAATGCGGGAGGCAGGGAGTGGTTACGGATCGCGATGCGCTGGCGGAACAGGTGCATCTTGCCAACCTGCTGCGCGAGAAAGCTCTGCGCCGCAGCCGCGTTGTTTGGATTGATCGCGTTGAACTTGCGCGTGGTTTCCGGCTCCATCAAGCCGATCTCAAGCTGCAGGTGTGCGGGAAGGAGCTTGTTCTGGCACAACAATACCTGGTCCTCCACGCGCAACATTCCGGTCGCGTCGTTGGTGAGGGTTCCGTATGGGTAAACCTGACCTTTGCTGTCGTAGATTTTGATTTCAAACTGCACCACGCCGTCGGCCACCCGATGGACGTTGGTCGCGCCCACGGTCGCTCTCGTGAATTGATTATACCAATCGGGATGGGGAAACGGGCCATTGGTTTCTGCATCAAAGCGATACAAGGTGCCCACCCCATCATTGCGCTGACTGCGATCTATGAAGTAACCAACGGCTGCCCAACGATCATTTTCACGTGTCAGAAAGTAAACGTCATGCAGCACATTGGACTGAACTCCACCTCCTGGAATCGACAGCGTAATCGGCGGCCACGTGGTCGAGTACGCATACAGATTGAACGTGTTCGAAATACCCGAAGCGGCCATCGCCGAGAAATCCCGCGTGACGAAATTCACAGTCGCGCGCGCCCCTTCCAGAATGTCAGCCGTATTGTTTACCGCCCGCAATGCGCGCGTGGTGTGATTGAACACCACGAGCAGGCCCACCACGATGACCGAGAGAAGCGTCATCGAAACCATCACCTCGATGAGCGAGAAGGCGAATGTGCGGCGTGAGTTCATGGCGTAAACTCCGCGGGCGTGAAGATGTTGATCGGATCCCATCGGCCGCTGATCACGGTGCGCATCACCTGCTTCTGCGCGGTATCAGCCAGTTCTCCATTGGGCAGCACCGGCCAAAGAAACGTGAGGCGCACGTCAAAGGTATTGTTGGTCAGAGCCGTCACGTAAGCCGCTGTGAAGTTTGAATCGGCGAGGTTCGTGTTCACGTAGCTTTGAAGAACCTGCGATTTGACCATGTAACGAAAGGTCGGAACTCCGGCTCCACGCATCACCGCGGGACCGGTGATGGAGCGAAACAAAAAGAGGTTCGTCTTGTGGGCGGAATCGTCGTCGTCCCGCACCATCAATGCACGGATCAAGTCTGCGGTGTTGGTGAAAGGGTTGGCTTGCCCTTTGTAGCTTTCCACGAATGTGTGCAGGTCAGGAATGTCCTGCGCCGCGTTGCGCATCGCTTCGAGCAGATACGCGCCGTCCTGGTTGATGATGGTGTCCTGCCGGTTGTCACGCTGGATGTGCATGCCGGTGGGCAACACGCCCATGATCGCAATGAGCGCGAACGCAATGACGCCGATGGCGATGGCGATCTCCATCATCGTGAACCCGGCTTGATGTTGCGCGCGCAGTTTCATTGGTGCGTCAGGTCAGCGCGTTCGAGTTTCGCCCGGCCCGTCATCCAATCGATATGGATGACGTTCGAGACATTCACGGAATTGTTCGGCGGAATTTCCTGCACCGACCAACTGGCGAGTGTGCCGTTGGCGGGATTGCGAGTGTACATAATAACGCCGTTAGCGAGCGGAATGTAAACATCGCGCGCTTTGGTGGGATCGGTGATGCCGCTGAAAGGCGAGCCGGTCTTCAGAGGCATGCACTGCCCTTGAGGGTTGAACGCCACATACGGCAGGTCGAATCCCCGGCTGGTCGTGTTCGGAAACGGAAATTTGTCGTAACGAAATCCATCGATCGATGAAGAATTAAACTTGGCCTCCGCGATAAAAACTTTCTCCGGCAACGTACGCCATTCACCAAGATAATGCGCCGCATTCTGGCCAGGCTGGTCGCCCGCCTTTCTGAAAGCGAACATTCCGTAAGTCGTGAGAGCGCCCGCTTGAAGGTCCAGGATGTTGACTCTCTCGTTCGTGGTATAGAGCGACTGGTCGAAGGGATTGATGATCAGTGAGTCCTGTATATCCGGCGAGACGAACACGAGCGCCACCGTGCTTCGCGTGGCGATTGCCGTCTGGCGCGCATAAGCGAGATCATCGAGCAACTTACGCACGGCGCCTTCCATCGTCCGGCCTTCGTTCATGTGCCGGAAATTCGGCAGGCTCAGCGCAAGAATCAAACCGATGATCGCCAGCACGACGAGCAGTTCAATCAACGTGAACGCGCGACCCCTGGCGGTTCTGGCGGAACGAAGATTGGAACGGATCGAGTTCATGCGCGATCGATTCATTTCCAGTGTTTGATGTTGTCCTTGTTCTCGGGAAGCGAGTCAGCGTTCGGCCCGGGAACCGCCGGGACGGCAAATTTTCCGTCCGGTCCCATTGACCAAACGAGCACGGACCCGGGAACGATTCCATATACGGGATCGTTGACTTGGTTGTCGTAGTTCAGGTCGAAGGTGACGATGTACGGGTTGCCCCACGCGTCGCGAAAATTTCCGTCTGGCCCGAGTCCCTGCGAGTTATTGTTTGGAGCATGATGCACCGAGGAAGCGTAAGCGTGACGCTGCGGGTTCCGAACGTGATTCGTGTTTGGGAACTGGTCGAGGTCCAATAGCACTGCCATGATTTCCCTGTTGTCGCTGTTGGTATAGCTATTCGCCGCCTCGGTCGCCGGATTCCCGGCAACGGCCATGGCCACCGCTGGACTGACCGGGGCCACGGTATAGTCCTGCTGATACGCGGCAATCCATTGCGCCAGACTGCTCGTGTCCATTTTAACCAACTTCTTCTTCGCGTTCTTCTTCGCGCTTGCCAACACCGGCAACAGCAGGCTCGCGAGAATTGCAATGATGGCGATGACGACGAGCAACTCGATGAGTGTGAACGCTCGAAAATAACGCGCGGCGCGAACGGTGCGGCATGGCGGCATCGGCTTGATGCGCGGGCGCATCGGTAATTCCGGCGTGTCACGCGTGGTGAGCGGCTTGGCCCAGCTTTCACTTGTCCACGTCACCGGCAGGTGCGTGATGGAACGGGTTCCGTCGTAGAGTTTCATATCAATCCTTCCAATTCCCAATCATTTTGCTGCCCGTGCGGGTTTTTATTTCAGCCCAAAGGTCGAAGCTGCCCGGGTTGTGGGTGCCATTCGTCTGGCTGCCGATGCGGTAGTAAAACGGGTTGATCTTCCGCCCGCCCGGTCCTTCCGCAGGCGCGACAAAGACGACGATGGGCTGCCCATTCACCGTGATCGTGTTGGTCTGCCGCGGCGTGATTTCCTTGAGGAAGCTGTAGGCGCGAACTTTGCGGTCCTCGATGTCAGTGCTTGCAGCGTTGGTGCCATAAATCGAATTGAACACGGTGGCAACGCCGCACGCCGCTCCCAATTCATTTGTCGTGATTCCAACGTCGAATTGCGAATTCGTCAAAGTTCTGTTGTCAGCAAGTAGCACCGTCGAGATCAACTCGTAAAACAGCGAGGCATTCGTCGGATCGTTGGAAGTCTGAGGATCAGGCGGAAAAAATCCGGTCTTGAGCTTGTAGACCGAAATCAGCGTGGAGAGCCGCTCGACCTCCGCGCGCGTGGTCGAAATCGCCTTCTTGTCCCCGGTCACGCCAGCCAACGGCACAATAATCCCCGCGAGAATGATGATGATCGCGATCACCACGAGCAATTCAATGAGCGTGAAGGCGCCCGCTCGACGAAATGGAAGCCGGTTATCCATTGCCGCTCCGATGTTCATTGGCCCTGAAATGCGCTCCGCGCATCTCCTCTTCCATGCGCTCGCTGAGCCATTGCTTGATCATGCTCTGGTAGTTGAGGTATCGGGAACGCGCGAGGCGCTTGATGCGCGCGAGCATGCGCGGATCGATGCGGAGCGTGATGGTGACGGACTCGGAAAGTTCACTTCCCGCCACGACGGCGGACTCGATCAGGCGCAAGTCCGGCCGGTTCTCGGCCCAGTAAGTCGCCTCACCCTGATCGTTGTCGAACAGCGGCACATCGTCCCAATTAGAAAAGGTGTTCATGCCTGTCCCAGAGTTTGGTCCACTTTACGTTGATAGAAGAAGCGCTCTTCAGGCTCGAAAGCCCGCGCGTGTACTATGCGAAACGTTTTCCCGTTAGTGCGGTAAACGCTGACGACACCCGTTCCCGATGCCGACATGCCGAGATTGAAATAGCGCGATTGCACAGAGAAACGCGATGAGGAAGGAAGCAACCGGACGGCAAAGGGGTCTTCAAAGGATTCTTCGATTTCCCGCAAAGACAAATTATTGCCAAGGTTGAACGGCGGGTTATTCCAGTCAAAGTCCATACGGCGTAATTCAATCGCAAATGCTTTGTATGCACAAAGTATTTACACGCACCGCGAGGACATGTCAAATCTGCAATGGCATTTTGTGGGAATCGGCGACTAATTGCCGCCGTCGCCGGGACCGCCGATGTCGTTCATCAGTGCAATAAGCGGCAGGAACATCGCGATGACGATGCTGCCAACGATCACGGCGAGGAAGACGATCATGATCGGCTCCAGCAATGAGGTCATGGCCGAGACGGCGTTATCGACCTCTTCGTCGTAGTTGTCGGCGATCTTCATCAACATTTCAGGAAGAGCGCCGGTTTGCTCACCGACGTCGACCATGCTGATCACCATGGGTGGAAAAACATTTGAAGCCTCAAGCGGGGCAGTAATGGTCTCACCCTCTTTCACGCTCTCATGCACCGCTGAAACTGCCGCGCCGACGATGACGTTGCCGGAGGTTTCCTTGACGATGGTGAGCGCCTGCAGAATCGGCACACCGCTGCTGACGAGCGTTCCGAGTGTACGGCTGAAACGCGAAATGGCGACCTTGATGAACACCGGACCAAGGATCGGCATCTTCAGTTTCATCTTGTCAATCACGTGACGACCGCCCTTGGTTTTTGACCAAAGGACGAACGCCACGACGAAAACAACCACGCCGATCAGTGTCAGTCTCGCATGGTTTTTAATCATGTTGCTGATGCCCATGACGAGTTGCGTGAAGGCAGGCAAATCCTTGCCCGGCAACATGTCCTTGAAGATCAGCTCGAACTTCGGAACGACGAATACCATCAGCACAATCAGAATCGCGACTGCGACGACCATGACCGCCACTGGATAGAACATGGCCGCAACAACTTTGCCTTTGATCTTCTGCGCCTTTTCCTGGAACTCAGCGAGGCGGGCCAGCACGACTTCAAGCACGCCACCCAGTTCGCCCGCCTTCACCATGTTCACGTAGAGCTTGTTGAACACTTTGGGATGCTGGGCCAGACCTTCGGAGAATGTGCTGCCGCCTTCGATGGAAATGGCGATTTTGCCGATGACTTCTTTCAGGGTAAGAGCGCGCTCCTGCTTTTCGAGCACGCGCAGTCCACGCAAGAGCGGCAATCCGGCATCCACCAGCGTCGCAAGCTGACGGGTGAACGTGGTGAGAATCTTCGGCTTCACCCGGCCGCTCAGTCCGGGAATCTTGATGCTGAGACTGATGCCACCCGCGCCCTTCTTGCCGGCGGGGGCTTTCGCTTTTGCTGCTGCCGCCTTTTCTTTGCTGGCGTCGACCTGGATCACCTTCGTAGGGAAGTAGCCCATCTCCTTGAGCCGCGTGATCGCCTCGTTCTGGTTGGAAACGTCGAGACTTCCCTTGGTTTCTTTCCCGCGGGAATCCATCGCGACGTAACTGAACTTGGGCATACCGTTTAAGTATATTTTACTACTTCTTCAATCGTTGTATCGCCGTCGAAGATGCCACGCAAGCCATCTTCACGCAACGTGATCATTCCCAACTCGACGGCCTTCTGGCGCACCACCACCGACGGCGCGCGCTCGTTGATCAGGTTCCGAATCGCGTCATTCACGACGAGCAACTCGAAAATACCGCGACGGCCTTTGTACCCGGTGTCGTTACAATTCGAGCATCCGCGGCCGTAATAGAAAACCTTATCGCCAATGTCGTGCGGGGAGAGATTCAGCAGGTTCAACTGGCTCTCGGTCGGCTCGAAAGGCGTGCGACACTTTTTGCAAATCGTGCGGACGAGCCGTTGCGCGAGAACTCCCATGAGCGTCGATGAAATGAGGAACGGCTCCACACCCATGTCGACAAGACGCGTCACGGCGCCGGGCGCGTCGTTCGTGTGAAGAGTGCTCAGCACCAAGTGACCCGTGAGCGACGCCTGAATCGCGATCTGCGAAGTCTCAAGGTCACGCATTTCACCCACCATGATGATGTCCGGATCCTGACGAAGAAAGGCGCGCAATGCTTTGCCGAAGGTCATGCCGACCGCCTCATTCACCGCCACCTGCATGATGCCTTCGATGTCATATTCGACCGGGTCCTCTGCGGTGAGCAATTTCGAGTCGATCGTGTTCACCTTGCGCAGACACGAATACAGCGTCGTCGTCTTGCCAGAGCCGGTTGGTCCAGTGACAACAAAAATTCCGTTGGGTTGCAGGATCGCTTCGTTGATGTAATCGGCGATGTACTTCGGCAGGCCGAGAGCATCGATGTCCAGATTCACGGCCGAGCGATCAAGAATACGCAGCACCACCGATTCTCCAAACGCCGTGGGAAGCGACGACACGCGAAGATCAATCTGCTTGCCACCCATCGGCAAACTGATGCGCCCGTCCTGCGGCATGCGCCGCTCTGAAATATTCAGATTGGCCATGACCTTGATGCGTGAGATCACAGGCAATGCGAGATGTTTCGGCGGCGGCGACATTTCGTAAAGCGCGCCGTCAACTCGGTAACGGATTTTGAATTCGTCCTCGAATGGTTCGAAATGAATGTCGCTCGCGCGGTCCTGGATCGCCTGGAAGAGCACGAGATTCACGAAGCGGACGATCGGCGCCTGGTTCGCGAGATCGCTTACGTCCGCGCCTGACTCCGCCGCCGCCGCCTCTGCCGCGAGATCCTCGTCTCCGAGTTCCTTCAGGACGTTGCCGAAGTCGCCGCCATCTTCGGGGTAATATTTATTAACGAGCCGCTCGATGTCCGCGGGATTGGCAACAGCGACCTGAACCTCTTTGCCACCCAGCACGAATCCCAACTCATCGACCGTGTTGGGATTGAGTGGATTGGCGAGCGCGATCTGCACCGCGGATCCAAAATCCGCCACCGGGACAGCCACGTGCGTGCGCGCGACGGTGGGCGGCAACAAGTGAATCAGTTCCGGCCCAAGCTCTCTTTCGCTCAGGTCCACCACCTCGGAGCCGATGTGGGTCGCGATGATCTGCAACTGCGTTTCCATCTCCACGATGCCAAAGTCGTGGAGCACCTGCGAAATCGTTTTGCCGCTGCGCGCCTGCTCCTGCTGCACCTCCTCAAACTGCAGGTCGTCGATCAGCCCCTGCTCCTTGATCAGAGCGAGCAGCGGATTGGAGATGTAGTCGGTCGTCGGCATACGTTACGTCGTGGGCTGTCCGCGATTTGCCTGGGCGGCCACCATGGCCTGCTGCATTTCCCACTCCTGCAACTTCGCCGACACTGTCGTTGGATCCTGCGATTTGTTCAGAACCTCTTCGCGCGAAATCACTCCCTGCTGATATTTTTCCATCAGGAAGCCATCCAGCGTCACCATCCCATACTTGGCGCCGGTCTGAATGTCCGAGTTGATGCGGAAGGTTTTGTTATCGCGGATCAGCGCCGCGACGGACGGCGTGTTCATCATGATCTCGTATGCCGCCACGCGGCCCGGCTTGTCGCAACGGGGCAACAGCAACTGTGAAATCACAGCCTGCAACACCGTCGAAAGCTGAATGCGAATCGTCTCCTGCTGGTTCGCCGGAAATGCGTTCACGATACGATCGATCGTCTTCGCAGCGCCGGTGGTGTGCAGGGTGCCGAAAACCAAGTGACCTGTTTCAGCCGCAGTGATCGCAGCCTCCATCGTTTCCAGGTCGCGCAACTCGCCGACGAGGATGATATCCGGATCCTGGCGCAACGCGCGGCGCAGCGCCTCCGCGAAGTTCGGCACATCGATGTTCACTTCGCGCTGCGTCACCAAACCTTTCTTGTGCTTGTGATAATATTCGATCGGATCCTCGATCGTTATGATGTGCGCGTCGTCACGCTCCTCGTTGATGATGTTGATCATCGAGGCAAGCGTCGTCGTCTTGCCTGAACCCGTCGGGCCGGTAACGAGAACCAGACCACGAGGTTTGTAGAGCAGCTTCATGATGGTCTCACGCGGGAGACCGATTTGCTCGAGCGTCAACATCTTGGTTGGAATCTGGCGCAGCACGAGACCGAACTGGCCCTTCTCCTTGAACACGCTGACGCGGAAACGCGCCAACTCACCGAATGCGAAACCGAAGTCTGCGCCGCCGCGTTCGCGGCATTGCTGGATATGATCCTCCGAAGTGATCGAGCGCATCAATTCCTCGGTATCCTCAGGCTTCAGCATCGGCCCCTCGACCCGGTGAAGAATACCGTGCAAACGAATCACCGGGGGGACGCCAACACGCAGGTGCAAATCAGCCGCGCCTTCTGACACGACCAACTGCAAGAGATCCGACATCGAATAAGACATAGCTAAAATTTCTCAGCGCTTCCGGTGGTCGCAGCGAGTGTGCAACACCCGACGCCGAAACACAAATGGGGTGAACTGGGTAGTAACGACTGATCCATGACAAAATTGACAACGCCGGCACCGTTTCCGTGTCGAAATTTCTTCGTCATTCGAAATCCGTCATTCGTGGTCAATCCGTATCTCCCGTTGTCGCACGGATGACTTCCTCCGCCGTCGTCATTCCCGCAAGCACTTTGCGCGCGCCGTCTTCACGCAGCGTGCGCATGCCCATCTCGCGCGCACGCACCCGCAGCACCGATGACGGCACCTTGTCGTAAATCAGCTTCCTCGCTTCGTCGTCGATGACGAACATTTCGAAAATGCCCATGCGGCCACGATGCCCGGTCTTGGAACAATCGTTGCAGCCCTTGCCCTTCATGAACGTCGCGGTGCGCGCCTGTTCCTCGTCGATCAACAGCGTGTGCAACTCCGCGTCGCTGGGCATGTGCGGTGCGGTGCACTTCTTGCAAATCTTGCGCACGAGACGCTGCGCGATCAGCGCGCGCGTCGAAGACGCCACGAGGAACGGCTTCACGCCGATGTCGATCAAACGCGCCACCGCGCTCGGCGCATCATTCGTGTGCAACGTGGAGAAAACCAAGTGACCGGTGAGCGATGCGTTGATGGCGATCGTCGCCGTTTCCAAATCACGAATTTCACCGAGCATGATCACGTTCGGCGCCTGGCGCAGCATTGAGCGCAACGCCATCGCAAATGTGAGCCCGACGGTTTCATTCACATGCACCTGGTTGATGCCAGACATCACGTATTCGACGGGATCCTCGACCGTGATGATCTTTCGATCCGGGCGATTGATGAAATGCAACACCGAGTAAAGCGTCGTCGTCTTTCCCGAGCCGGTTGGACCTGTGACGAGAAGAATCCCGTCCGGCAAACCGATCAGTCGCTCAAATGTCTGCTGATCGTCCGTGAAAAACCCGAGTTGCGGCAAACCGAGCTTCAGTCCTTCCTTGTCCAGAATACGCATGACGATGCTTTCGCCATGGTTCGTGGGAATGCACGACACGCGCAGATCGATCAGCTTGCCGCCCACCTGCGTTTGGATACGACCGTCCTGCGGGATGCGGTGTTCGGCGATCGACATGTTCGACTGAATCTTCAGTCGCGCGATGATCGCCGCCTGCAAACGTTTCGGGGGACTTTTCTGCTCGTGAAGAACTCCGTCGATGCGATACCGGACCCGGAAAGATTTCGCCAGCGGCTCAAGGTGAATATCCGACGCGCGCATCTTGTACGCCTCGACGATGGTCTGGTTCACCAACTTGATGATTGGCGCATCTGAATCCACCGTCCCGCCGTCATCGACCCCTCCGCCGGGCATGCCGCCGACTTCGACTTCGCCCTCGGTGATGTCCTGGATCATCTTCCCAACCGAGTCATCCGAGGCGCCGTAATATTTATTCAGCGCCGCGTCGATCTCTTCGTCGGAAGCAACCTTGGGCTCGATCTCGAGCCGCAGCAGATGATGCAGCGCATCGATTGTGTCGAGGTCGGAAGGATCGCTCAGCGCCACGCCGATCGCTCCATCGTGCCGATACACCGGCACCACGCGATAACGCTTGGCCACGTGACGCGGGATCGATGCGACGACGTCGTCCGGCAGGCGCACGTCAGTCAGTGTCACGACTTCCGCATTAAAATATGTCGCCTTCGCCTGAGTGACAGACGTTACAGGAATGACCTTGCGGGTAACGAGGAGGTCAATGACCCCTTCGCCGGTTGTGGCCGCATCGGCTTGTACAGACGCGACTTGCTCATGCGTCACGCATCCAAGGTCGATCAGCGTATCGATCAGATAATCGTCTTTAGCGGCCACTTAATTTTTTCTCCGGACTACGGGAAATTGGTCGCGGAATATTATCGGCGAACACCTGAGTGTCAACGCGCGTGGAAATCCCGGCGTTGAAAACTCCTCACCGAATTCGGACCAAACTTTCATGCGATCGTCCTCGAACGAATCCGCAATAGAACCTCGCGCTGTAGCTTCATGACCGTTTGCGCGGCCTGCTGCTGCGCGTTTCGATCGCGCCACGCGCGGGGACGCACCATCCAGAAATTTGTTTGCCGACGACGCTGGTTCAGTTCGAACAACCGCTGCCAGGCATCGCACAATCGTTCACCCAATGATGCGCTTTCAGCAGAAATTGCGCTGCGCGCCCTCGCCAGAGCCGCGCGGGATTCTTCGACCCGCATCGCGCCGGCATTCTCGACCTCCCGTTTCGCGCGAGGATGAAACACGAACGTGGAAACCACTTCGGGAACCACGCCCAGCCGAATGGCCGCACCGTTTCGCAATCCCCATCCCACATCACCGCCATGTCCGAAATCCGTCGGGAACGGTCGGACGCGCAACGTTTCCGCACGATGTAGATTGCTGGCGGAACTGCCGAGTATCGCCATGCGCATGAACGCCATGGCGAAGAGCAGCGTGTCTTCCGGTTCGAGCGCCGCAGGCGCCCGCAAGTTCAGCGCATCGATCAATTCAAAGACAGGCCAGCGCTTCTTGACTGGAGCGCCACTCGCGTCGAGCAACCTCGGCGGACTGATCACCGCATCGCACTTGAATCGAAGCGCCGTGGCCGCGAGCTTTTGCAAACCTTCTGCCGTGATCGAATCGCCGACGGTCGCGATGTAAACAAATTCCGCCGCGCACGCATTCACGCCGAAGTTCCACGACTCGTAGAGTCCCGGCGGATGCGTCAGAAACCGCACA
>JBBRBM010000116.1:0-19429 GCA_038205745.1 Verrucomicrobiota bacterium
GGCAGCACGTAGAGGCGTCCGAATGCCTGAACCGAACGAGTGTGGAACACGAGGCGGCGCTTTGGCAGGGAGTGGCCCATTCCGACCGAAACTGTCTGCTCGATCTTGGTGCGGTGACGGTTATTGACAGCACCGGCGTCGCTCCGCTGATCCGCCTGCAAAAACAATTGCATGCCTCCGGGCGGCAGTTGGCTTTGCTTTCACCCTCGGTAGTGGTCTGCCGCGCGCTACGGCTGCTACGATTGCAGGATTATTTTCGATTGCAGCCGCTGATGAAGGCGCCTGCTTCCGTCACGCAAACTCTCCTGCCGGTTCCTGCATGAACGTCGGCTTGTCCACCTCCGTCATTCAGCGCGGCAAGAGCGGCGTGGCCCAATATGTGTTTGCGCTCGTGAAAGCTTTGCTTCAGGAGAAGCGTTTTCATCGTCTGACCTTGTTTGTGCTGGAAGAGGATCGGCCGCTATTCGAATTTGCCAGCGGGGCGGTCACGCTCGTCCCGGTTCCCGAACGATTCCGGCCGCCGGTCAAAGACATTCTCTGGCATCAGACGACCTTGCCCGGCCTCGCCCGCGCGCACCAACTGGACGTGCTCCATGTGCCGAGTTATCGGCGGATGCTCTGGCCGCGACCCTGCGCGTTGGTGGCGACCATCCACGATCTCGCGCCGTTTCGCGTGCCGGGGAAATACGATTGGAAGCGGATGATTCACGGACGCGTCGTCGCGCGGCGCCTGGCTCATCGCCAGGATAGCATCATCGCGGTGAGTGAAAGCACCCGCCGCGATATACTCGAATTTTTCAAGGTGCCGACCGGGAAGTTGACCGTCGTTCACAATGGGATCGACCACGGCCGCTTCACTCCGGATTTCCCGGCGGATGCGCGGCATTTTGTCAGGTGCCGTTATGATCTCCACCGGTCCTTTTTCCTCTACATCGCCCGGCTGGAACATCCCGCGAAAAATCACGCACGCCTCATCGAAGCCTTTAATCAGTTCAAAGCTGAAACCCACTCGGACTGGCAATTGGTTTTCGGCGGAAGCGACTGGCATGGCGCACCGCTCATCCACGCTGCCATCAAGCGATCGCCGGTGAGCCGCGACATTCGTTGCCTCGGCTTCGTGGACGACGATGCGCTGCCGAAGTTGTATCGGGCCGCAGACGTTTTCGTCTTCCCGTCGTTGTTTGAAGGTTTCGGCCTTCCACCGCTGGAGGCGATGGCATGCGGATGTCCGGTGTTGTGCTCGACCCGTGGTTCGTTAGGCGAAATCGTGGGCGGAGCGGCGGCGATCCTCGATCCCGAAGATGCGACCGGCTTGAAGAATCAACTGGCCCGCCTGGCGGCCGACCCTGATTTGCGCGCGAGACTCAGCGCTGCCGGTCTGGCGCAAGCGCGAAACTTCGACTGGCAACGTACAGCGGCGCAAACACTCGACATTTATGAAACAGCTCACCGGAGGAGAACGGCGGTGGCAACAAATCGTGTCCGAGGCGAATCCAGCGTCCGGAAAGAAGTTCGATCCTGAGCAGCGCCGGATTCATGGGGTAATCACCCACTGTGCATGACCGCGCGCCGGATGGCACAAATAGAAGATGCTCGGGGCACACGCGTGAAAAAAGAAATTCGCATTCTCTATATCGAAGATACTCCAGCCGACGTGGCGCTGCTGAATTACGAACTGCAGAAAGGCGGTTTGAGTTTTCGCACCCAGCATGTGGATTCCAAGGAAGTGTATCTGCGCGAGCTGCAGACGAATCCGCCCGACCTGATCCTCTCCGACCATGGCCTGCCCAGCTTTGACGGCTTCACCGCCCTGACCATTGCGCGGGAAAAATGTCCCGGCGTGCCCTTCATTTTCGTCACCAACTCGCAGGGCGAACAGATGGCCATCAAAACCTTTGAAAGCGGGGCCACTGATTATGTCCTGAAAACGAACCTTGCCCAACTCGTGCCTGCGGTGCAACGAGCCCTTCGGGCGGCCGAGGAACGCGCCGCGTCGAAACAGCAGGAGCGGTCCCGGATCGAGGCGGCCAATCAGGAACTGGAAGCCTTCAGCTATTCCGTGTCGCACGACCTGCGCGCGCCGTTACGCCACATCGTCGGCTACGTTGAAATACTACAGTCCGAAGCTGCGGATCAACTGGACGCCACCTGTCACCAGCACTTGGGGGCCATCGCGAAAGCGGCGGCGCAATTGGGCCAACTGATGGACGCATTGCTCGCCTTCTCCCGCCTGGGCCGCGCTGAAATGCGGTGGGAATCCGTGAGCCTCGCCCGGTTGGTGAAGGAAGCGCGCGCCGAATTGAGCCCCAAGTCCGAGGGTCGCATCATCGAATGGCAACTCGGTGAGCTTCCCGAGGTCGTGGGTGATCCCATCCTGCTCCGCCAGGCCATCCTCAATCTGCTCTCGAACGCGCTGACTTTCACTCGCACACGACCGACGGCGAGAATTGAAATCGGCGCCAACCGGACTAAGGATGAAGTCATTTTCTTCGTGCGCGACAACGGGGTCGGATTCGACATGGCCTATGCGAACAATCTGTTTGGCGTGTTTCAACGACTGCATCGGGCGGACGAATTTGAGGGCGTCGGCATCGGCCTGGCCAACGTGCGGCGCATTATTCATCGCCACGGGGGGCGCACTTGGGCGGAGGGCGTTGTGGACGAAGGGGCCACTTTCTACTTTTCCATCCCGCATGAAGCCTGACACCCGAATTCTGCTGCTTGAAGATGATCACACCGATGCCGCCCTGGTGCGGCACGCGCTTCGCAAGGGTGGCATTGATTTTGTCCTCGAACATGTGGATAATAAGCGCGACTTCGTTCACCAGCTAGAGACCTCCGCTCCAGATCTAATCCTTTCTGATTTCTCGCTGCCTTCAATTGACGGGTACGTGGCACTGGCGGTGGCGCAAGAGAAATGTCCCGATGTGCCGTTCATTTTCGTCACCGGCACGCTGGGCGAGGAAACTGCGATTGAAACCCTCAAGAAAGGGGCGACGGACTACGTTCTCAAACAGCGGCTGGCGCGGCTCGTACCCTCGGTGCATCGGGCCCTGCGCGAAGCCCGCGGGCGGACCGAGCGCCGCCGGGCGGAGGAACAACTCCGCCAGTCCCATGAACAGCTCCGCACGCTCTCGGTCTATTTGCAGCATGTCCGGGAAGAAGAACAAATTCGCATCGCCCGGGAAGTTCACGATGAACTGGGGCAATCGCTGACCGGCTTGAAGTTGCAACTCACCTGGCTGGCCAGCCGGCTGCCCAAAGGAGCAAAAGCGCTTCACGACAAGACGAAGTCGATGGCCGCGCACATTGACGGAACGATCCACGCTGTGCGCCGCATCGCGACGGAATTACGTCCCGGCGTGCTCGACACCGCCGGATTGCTCGCGGCGCTGGAGTGGCAGGCAAACAAGTTTCAAGCGGAAACCGGAATCACGTGCTTGGTCGAGGCGGAGGTCAAAGACACGTTGTGGGACCAGGACCTCAACACTGCGTTCTTTCGGTCTTTTCAGGAAGCGCTCACCAACGTCATCCGCCACGCCAAGGCCACGAAAGTGGAAGTGCGCCTGACCGAGACCGCCGGCCACCTGACGCTGGAAGTCCGGGACAATGGGCGCGGCATTTCGGAAGCAGAGATTCATAACACCCGATCCATCGGTCTGCTGGGTGTGCGCGAACGCGCCGCGTTGCTGGGCGGAACCATGCACGTCGAGCGTCAACCCCGCAATGGAACGGTGCTGACTGTTCGCATCCCAAAAACGCCCGCCTCGTCGCGGAGCCGATCACCTCGTCATGAAAATTCTGATTGCCGACGACCACGCCGTCGTGCGCCAGGGCCTTAGGCTCATTCTGGCGGATCACTTCAAGAAAGCCACGTTCGGTGAGGCCCGCAACGCCACTGAGGCGCTGGCCCGTGTGTGGAAAGAGAAGTGGGACGTGGTGGTGCTCGACATCACCATGCCCGGCCGCAGCGGGCTTGAGGTATTGAAGGAGATCAGGCGTTCGCGCCCGAAATTGCCCGTGCTCGTCCTCAGCATGCATCCGGAGGATCAATTCGCCGTGCGCATGCTCAAGGCCGGAGCGGCCGGCTACCTCACCAAGGAAAGCGCCGGTGAAGAGCTCGTGGGCGCCATCCGAAAAGTCGTCGGGGGCGGACGCTATATCAGTCCGTCGCTGGCCGAGCGCATGGCTTCGTACCTGACCATCGACGTGCAGAAAGCTCCCCATGAACGGCTGTCGGACCGTGAATTTCTGATTCTGCGGTTGATTGCCTCTGGCAAGCCAGTGAGCCGGATCGCCAAAGAACTTTCGCTGAGCGTGGCCACGATCAGCACCTATCGGTCGCGCACTCTCAAAAAAATGGACCTGAAGAACAACGCCGAGTTGACGCATTACGCGATGCAGAATGGCCTGGTGGACTGATTCCTTGCGGTTGGGTTCTTCACCGCGACGTGGGGTGTTCACCCACTTACCCCGCGGCTGACTGCCGTCGAGAATGCCGAGGTGCAGAAAAATAGCACGCGCTTGAACGAAGATCCCGGTCCGCCATTCGATGTGATGCCGCAATTCAACGCGGCGGACGCGTGGCTGTTTATCGCCGCTTTGGGCCGGCGCTGGCCCTGGCTGCTGCTGGGCGGCGCCGTCTTCGCTGGGGCTGGACTGTATTGCGGCCTGTTCTTCTGGCACACCACTTACAGCGCGTCGGCGCAGTTGCTCCGTTATGAAACACCGCACTTAACGGCAGTCCTCGCCGCGCAGCCGATGGCGCCGGAAACGTTTGCCAGTCTGCTGCGCGCACCCGAATTGTCCCAGCGTGTCGCCGCGCAAACCCAGCCGCAGCTCTCTGCCGAGTCGCTGGCCAAGAATGTCAGCGTGACTCCCGAACGGAACAGCGATGTCATCGTCATCACCGCCTCCGCCAAAGAACGGCCCGCAGCCGTGGCTCTGGCGAATCTCTATGCGACCGAAGCCGTCCGGTTCACACAGGAGTTGCAGACCAATGCGGCCGCCCAGGTCAACCGATTCGTCACGCAACAGCTTGCGCCGATCGAGGACGAGATCACCGCTCTGAATAAGCTGCCGCTGTCTGCACCGGCCGCAACAGTGCGCGGCATCAGTGTGACGCCGTCGCCATCGCCGTCACCGTTTGCGGAAAAACTCCAGGCCGCCCGGATTGAGCTGGCCGATTTGCTGGCGCGTTACACTGACCAGTATCCATTGGTGCGGGAACAACGCGCAAAAATCGCGGCGATCGAAAATCAAATGGCGCAAAATCCGGTTGTGGCCCTCGCGCCACTGGGCGTTCCTGGGACAACGAACAGCACTGCCCCGCTCACACGGGAACGCGATTCGATTTTTGTCAGCACCAAACTGCAATCCCTGGAAAACGCCCGCCTGACACTGTTGACCCAGAAGCAGGCTGCTCAAACACTGGAGATGCATCCGCCCGGCTCCTGCCAATTGCTGGCGGCAGCGACTCCGGGGGAAGTCATTCCACACACAAGGACGACCAAGGTAGCCGTGCTCGCGGGATTCACCGGCGTGCTCGGCCTGCTCTTCGCCGCCCTGATTGTTGTGATGATCGAAGCGATGGACAATCGGCTGAAAACGGTGGCCGACGTGAAACGAGTGACTCGTCTGCCAGTGGTCGCTTCCGCTGGCAACCTGAGCCGCCTGACCGAAACCGAAAAGGACAACTGGGCCTTTCGCACTTGGACGAGTCTGCAGGGATTGCTTAGTCCATCCGCCAATCAAGGGTTCGTTTGTGGAATCACGTCCTCGGGTCATGGAGAGGGACGTTCAACCTGGGTGCGTCTGCTGGCTGACGCGGCCAGCCGGCGCGGCTTTCGAGTGCTGACGATTGTCGCGGGTCAACCGTCACCCAACGATTATCAGGAGATCGAAAACGGACTGGCGCGGCCTGAAATCGGATCCGGATCGGGCGCGATCGTTCCGACGAACGGCGCGGCCCACAGCATTCTCGCCACGCCAGGCGACGTGACACAAAAATTGACCGGTCCGAATGCCGAACCAGTCGTTCACATTCCCCTGCCGGGCTGGGTCTGGAATCTGGAACGGCGCAAGCAATGGCAGGCGGCGTTGAGTCATTGGAGCCAGATCGACAACATCGCCCTGCTGGTCGAACTGCCGCCCGCGTCCATGCCCGAAACGGTTTTGCTCGCGGAAAATCTGCCGAACCTGATCTGGCTGGCCGACGCGCGCCACGCCACCGCCAACACAACCCGCGAGCAGCTCGAGACACTGCGCCACGCGCGCTGCCATCTGGCGGGGGCAGTGTTGAATCACGCTCCCGTGTCACGCTGGCAGAACCGGCTCGCGCGGTGGTTCGGGTGCATCGTGTTGTGGTCCGGGCTTCTCGCTCTGCCCGCGCACGGCGGGGATGCCCAACCGCAGGCCACCAATGATATCGAAGCCGCCGCAAACACGAATCTTTCCTTCTCCGTGGTCACACCCGCGCAACGCGCCGCGTGGCAGCGACGTTTGACCCTCGGTCCGGGCGACGTGTTGACGATCGCCCTGCACGGTGAACCCACGCTGACGCGCGCAGAACTGGCCGTCGGCCCGGATGGCCGGATCAGTTTCGCGGAAGCGCAGGATGTTTTGGCGAGCGGACTGACCATTGACGAACTGCGCGTCCGAATGAACGAAGAGTTGGCCCCTTATCGGCGCGCGCCGGAAACAATGATCACGCCCGTCGCGTTCCGGAGTAAAAAATATTACATGCTCGGCAAAGTGATGACGAAGGGCGTTTACACGCTCGACCGACCCACGACCGTGCTGGAAGCTGTGGCGCGTGCGCGCGGTTTTGAAACCGGCCTGGTGGATCGCAACATCATTGCCGTGGCGGATTTCTCGCGCAGCTTCCTCGTGCGCGGCGGAAAACGGTTTTCGCTCAATTTCGAGAAGCTGTTTCAGGGCGGTGATCTCTCGCAGAACCTGAGCATTGAACCGGGCGATTACCTCTATTTCCCGGCGACGAACGTGAAGGAGGTTTATGTGCTCGGCGAAGTGCGCCTGCCGGGGGCCGCGGTTTACACGCCCGGCCTGACACTCGTGGCGGCCATTTCCGCACGCGCGGGCTATACCGAAAGCGCCTGGAAAGGCCACGTGCTTGTCGTGCGCGGATCACTTAATCATCCCGAAGCCTTCGTCGTTGATCTCAAAGCCATCCTTGCCGGAAAAGTCGCTGATTTCAAATTGCAGCCCAAGGACATCGTCTTTGTGAACTCGCGTCCTTTTATCTACGGCGAAGAGTTGATTCATCTCGCCATCACCGCGTTCCTGCAATCCATCGTGACGGCGACGGTGGGCCAGCATGTCATCGCACCTTTTCAACAAGTACAATGAGAATGTTCCATTTAATCGCGCTGGCCGGTGTGATGGTTCTCCTGGCCTCCTGCGGACACTTGCCGCCTCGCGCCGTGGATCCGCCGGCCGCGATGGACGCGCCTCAGCCGATCACCTTTACCAATGAATTCGACCCTCGCTGGCTCAATGCGCCGACCCAGATGTTCACCCTCGGACCCGGCGACCGGCTCGAGATCGAGTTAATCGGCGATCCAGCCTCGAAGACCACAACGGTGGTCGCGCCGGACGGCAAACTTTATTTCAACCTGGTGCCCGGCGTCGATGTGTGGGGAAAAACTCTCGGCCAGGCCAAAGCCGAACTGCAAAATTCGTTCACCAATTTTCTGCGCGAACCGCCCCGCATTTCGCTCGTCTTGCGGGCCGTGGAAAGCAAACGCGTCTGGGTTCTGGGCTGCGTCCAGGCTCCTGGAGTTTATTACATGGCCACGCCCATGACATTGTTGGAAACGATCTCATCGGTCGGGGGCACGTTGAGCATGACCACTTTTCGGGACCAGGCCGCGGCTGGCATCGGGGAGGAATTGGCGGACCTCAAACACAGTTTCGTCGTCCGCCAAGGCAGACTATTGCCCGTCAACTTCAATCGCCTCCTCAACGAAGGCGATCTGACCCAGAACATTTATCTGCAGCCTGATGATTTTGTCTATGTGCCGCCGGCCACAGCGCGCAACGTTTACGTGCTCGGCGCGGTGATACAGCCGCGGCCCGTCCCATACTCCGAAGGCATGACCGTGGCGGCCGCCGTCGCCAGCGCGTACGGAACACTGCCGGACGCCTATCTGCCTCACGTGGCGGTCGTGCGCGGATCACTTTCGGAACCGCAAGTCACCATCGTGAACTACCGCAAGGTCATCCGCGGTGAAGCGACGGACATCGTGCTGCAACCGCACGACATCGTTTACGTGCCTCTCTCACCGTACCGTTATTTGAAGCGCTATGTGGAACTCGTGTTGAACACCTTTGTCAGTGCCTCGGCCATCAATGCCGGAGCGTACGCGGTCACGAAGCAGCAGGGCGCCGGCAGCGGTGTGTTCATTCCGGTGGGCAGCGGAGTTCAGGTCATCCCGCCGGTGTCGCCTCCTGCGCCTTAATTACTATGGATTCGCTCATGACGGTTGCCGGCTTGTGTGCTGTTCGCGCGACTTGGTTCCTCAGCGTGTGGACCGTCTTCACGATCAGCGTTGCGTCAGTGTGCCAGGCGGACACCACGTGGAATTACACTGTTCAGATCAGCGCCGTGGTCCAGAGCACGCCGCCGCGGATCTCGCTCAGTTGGCCGCAGGACGATTACGGTGCCAACAGTTACACCGTCTATCGCAAGGGGAAGAGCGCGACATCCTGGGGCGCCGGCACCATTTTGCCTGGCGCGGCGACGAGTTACATCGACAACACTGTGACCACTGGTGCGACCTACGAGTATCAGATCGTCAAGGCAGCCGCGCTGGGCTACACGGGTTACGGCTATATTTTCTGCGGCACGGAGACGACACTGGTGGAGGATCGTGGCAAGTTGATTCTGGTCGTGGCCAACACTTACACGGCAGCTCTCTCAAACGAATTGGCCCGGCTGCAAAGCGATTTGACTGGTGACGGCTGGACGGTCCTTCGCCACGACGTCAGCCCCGCCGATTCTCCCGCCAGCGTTCGCAGTCTCATCATCGCTGATTACAACGCCGACCCGGCGCGCGTGAACACGGTTTTTCTGTTCGGCCATGTGCCGATTTTTCATTCGGGCAATCTGAACTACGACGGGCATCTGGCGGGTCCGATGCCGGCGGATGCCTATTACGGCGATGTGAACGGCAATTGGAGCAACAGTCCCGATTTCCTGCCGTCAGACGTCGAGTTGATGGTGGGCCGGGTGGACATGTTCGACATGCCGGGAAATTACGCGCTGGTTCCTTTTCCGAGCGAAGTCGAGTTACTGCGGAATTATTTGCGCAAGGACCATGACTGGCGGCACGCGCTCATCAACGTGCCGCGCCGGGCGCTGATGGGAGACCGGCGCGGAGCGGAGGGCGGCGAGGCGGTGGCTGCGGACGGCTACCGCAATTTTGAACCGCTGGTCGGACCCGGCACCACGGTCTTGGCTGCGGTGGACGACGGTGCTGCTCCGGAGTTGCGTTGGGGTTCGATGCTCGCGGCGGATCGTTATTTGTGGGCCTATGGCTGCGGTGCTGGATCGCCGTCCGGCATCGGCGAACTCGGAACGAACGGACCTTACAACGATCTATGGAGCATCGACGTGGTCGGCCAGGACGCGAAGGCGGTGTTCGTGATGTTGTTCGGAAGCTGGTTTGGCAATTGGGATGGAACGGACAATTTCATGCGCGCGTTTCTGGCAACGCCAACCCTTGGACTGACCTGCAGTATGGCGGGCCGACCGCACTGGTTCGTGCATCACATGGGCCTCGGCGAAACCATCGGTTACGGCACGCGTTTGAGCATGAACAACAGCACGCTTTACCGGAGCGAAAGCAATAAGTTCACGCGCGCCATTTACATTTCCTTGCTGGGTGATCCCAGCCTGCGGATGGACCCCGTGTCGCCGCCCGCCGCTTTGAGCGCAACTACCGGCGGCGGGAACGTCCAGTTGAACTGGGCTGCGTCACCCGACGTGGTGCTGGGTTATCACGTTTATCGCAGCGCTTCCTCAGGTGGCCCGTTTGTGCGCCTGAACGATTCACTGGTCAGCGGAACGAGTTTCACCGACGCCAGTGTTTCCTCGACGAGCCACACTTACATGGTGCGTGCGGTGAAATTGCAAACCACACCCAGCGGAACCTACTTCAGCGGCAGCCAGGGAATTTTTGCCGCAATTGATGCGCCAAACTCAGGCGCGCCAATTTCAGTGGTCCTCAAGCGGATCGCCAATGCCCTCATGCTGACTTGGAACAGTCAGCCGGACCAGGTGTATCGCGTGCTCAACAAGGCCAATCTGAGCCAGACAAACTGGACGGACGTCAGCGGCAACATCTTTGCCGCTGGATCAAACATGTCCTGGACGAATACGAACATCAGCCTCAGTCCGCAGCGGTTTTATCGGATTGCGAGTCCGTAATCCGTAAGGCACGGTCCGGATTTTGAAGAGAGGGCACCCGTTCGTCGGTGGCCCCGAGCCTTCCAATCTGCGCCCTTTTGACAGACTTCGTTTCCCTTGTTTGCTTCTGTGAATTCTTCGGCTTGGTAATCTTCTGCTCCCGGCTGTCCCCCAAACGTTGACAGAACAATCAAACCGACTCGCACTAATCAAATCCGCGCCCGTCTCTAGCTTTATGGCACGATGCTTAACAGACAAAGTGCCATTCTCGGCCTCCTATTGTGGGCAGCTCAATTGAGCTGGCCGATGCAAGCAGCGCTGCCCTCCGTGGTGGTGGTGGCAAGTGGTCCGACCGCGACGATTGGCACGCCGGACCCCGCCGTGCTGACTTTCAGCCGGACGGACAGCACGGCGAACAGCCTGGTCGTCAACTTTTCGCTCGAGGGAACCGCTGCCAAGTGGACCGATTATCGCCGATTGCCGGAAGGCGACATGCCGGAATCCGTGACGATCCCTGCTGGCGCGGCCTCCGCGACGATGCCGATCTTTGCCATGGCCAACTCGACGCTTGCCAGCCCGGAAACCGTAATCGTCGCGCTCTCGCCAAACGCAGCCTACACCGTCGGAACCCCCGGCAGCGCTCTGCTCAACATCCTTTCTGCTTCGGCCACGAATGCAGTTTCGACGGCCCCTTCGCCGCCGACCTCCAACAGTCCACCGGCGGCAAGTCCGATGAATGACATGGCGCTCGCCATGCCCAAAGTCGGCGACAACGGTCTGCGCATCCTGTCGCCGACCTTGCTGGAACTGCGCCGCATCAATTCCAAACAACCCGACCCGGCGCGTGTGGATGCCTGGGACCTCGTGAACACCGGGGTGTTCCAAGCCCCGTCGCTGGCGCAATTCGCCGTGACCGTCAATGGCGCGGGCGTGGCAGTGCAATCCGTCGGTTTCAAGCGCCGCCCGCTCTACGCGCCGCTGGTCACGCGCGATCTGCGCATTGAGAACTGCCTCTATCTCCGGCTCGCGGCGCCAATCCCCGACAACCAGAGCGTCGAAGTGAAAAATCCCGGTGGCGCACTGTGGCCCGCGACCATGCAGTTTCTCGCCGCCGCCGATCCGTTGCGCGACAGCCCGATCATTCACGTCAACCAGGAGGGCTACGTGCCGTCGTTCCCCAAGAAGGCGACCGTGGGTTACTGCCTCGGCAATCTCGGCGAGATGGACATTGCGGCCTCGCTCGGATTCCGGCTCGTGGACGCGGCCACCGGCGCGCAGGTCCATCAAGGTTCACTCGTGCTGCGGCCGGACGCCGGCTATATCTACGCGCCGGCTCCTTACCAGAAAGTGCTCGAAGCCGACTTCAGCAACTTCACCACGCCCGGCCAATACCGTCTTGTGGTGCCCGGGTTGGGCGCGTCGCTGCCGTTCGCGATTGATGAAGGCGTGGCGATGGCGTTCACGCGTGCTTATGAACTGGGGCTTTATCATCAGCGCTGCGGCACGAGTAACGCGCTGCCGTTCACGCGTTTCACGCACGATGCCTGCCACACCGCGCCCGCCAGCGTGCCGCTGCCGCAAGCCTCGTTCGCATTCACCTGGAACACGATTGCCGGCTACGCCGTGATCACCAATCCCGACAACCCGGTGCAGACCGCGCCCAAACTCATCAGCCCGGCGGCGCAGCTTTTCCCGTTCGTGCGGCAGGGCACGGTGGACACTTCCGGCGGCCATCACGACGCGGGCGATTACAGCAAATACACCATCAACAGCGCCGGCCTCGCTCATTCCCTGATGTTCTCGGCTGACTCCCTGGCCGGCGTCGGATCCCTCGACAATCTCGGCATCCCCGAGAGCGGCGACGGCATCAGCGACGTGTTGCAGGAAGCGAAATGGGAAGCGGACTACCTGGCGAAGCTCCAGGACAGCGACGGCGGATTCTATTTCCTCGTCTATCCGCGCAACCGCGAATACGAGAGCGGCACCCAGCCGGACCAGGGCGATCCGCAGGTCGTGTGGCCGAAGAACACGGCGGCAACCGCCGGGGCCGTGGCGGCGCTCGCGCAATGCGCCTCGTCACCGTTGATGAAGCAAGCCTATCCCCAAGCCGCCGCAGCTTACTTGGCCAAGGCAAAACTCGGCTGGCAGTTTCTCACGAATGCCGTGGCGCGTTACGGCAAGAACGGCGCGTATCAGAAGATCACGCATTACGGCGACAACTTTGCCGACCAGGATGAACTCGCGTGGGCGGCCTGCGAAATGTATCTCGCCACCGGCGAAACGGCTTACCATCAGACCTTGATGCAGTGGTTCCCCGACCCGACGAGCACGAGCACGTTTCGCTGGAGTTGGTGGCGCATGTCGGAGTCGTGGGGCAACGCGATTCGCAGTTACGCCTTCGCCGCGCGCAACGGGCGTTTGACCGCCGGCCAGCTTGATGCCGGCTACCTCGCCAAGTGCATCACGACCATCACCAATGCCGGCAACGACGCGTTGCTCTGGTCGCAGCAGGGCGCCTACGGCAGCAGCTTTCCCATGGAAACCAAACGCATGCGCGCCGCCGGATGGTACTTCTCCACTGCCCAAGCGTTCGACATCGCCGTCGCGCAGCAGATCGCGGCGCGGCCCGATTATGTGGATGCTCTGGTGCGCAACATGAATTACGAAGGTGGCGGGAACCCGGTCAACGTCGCCTACGTCACCGGCCTCGGCTGGAAACGCCAGCGCGAGATCGTGGATCAATATTCGCAGAGCGACCGGCGCATCCTGCCCAAGACCGGCATTCCACTCGGCAACATCCAGAATGGTTTCGTCTGGGTGAACACCTACGGCACGGAGTTGAGCGCGTTGTGCTATCCCTCCGACGATTCGGTCGTCGCGCCGACTCCGTTCTACGATCGCTGGGGCGATGCGTTCAACACGACGACCGAATTTGTCGTGCTCGACCAGGCGCGCGGTCTCGGACTCGTCGCGTATCTCGCCGGCCTGACCTCGACGAAAACACAGGTGTGGAAATCCGGCACGGCGCAAATCAATGCGCCCACGACCGTGGTGCCGGTGGGCGAACCGGTGACCTTGTCGTTGCAATCCGGCCTTAACCTGACCGGATCGCGGATTGTGTGGGAAGGTCGCGATCAGGAACCGGCCTTTGGTTCGGCCTTCACCTTCACCCCGAAGAACAATGGTACGCAATGGGCCGAGGCCGAAGTTCAATGGCCGGATGGACGGCGTGTTTTTGCCACGGTGAATTTCACCGCCAACAGCCCGAACGTCGTGTGGGTGGATGACGCCGTGCCCACGGGAGGCACGCCCGGCACCAGCAGCGGAGGTTCCTGGAACTGGGTCACCGGCAGTCCCGCGCCGTTTTCCGGCGGCAAGGCGACTCAATCCGGCGCGACCACCGGCCTGAACGAGCAATGGTTCGACAACGCCACTGCGACGCTGGACATCGGAACCGGAGACACATTGTACGCCTGCGTTTACCTGGACCCCGCGAATGCTCCGAGCGAAGTGATGCTGGGATGGAACAATGGATCTTGGGAGCACCGCGCCTATTGGGGCGCCAACAACATCACATACGGCATCAGCGGAACGGAAAGCCGCCGCTACATGGGCCCCTTGCCCGCCGTGGGACAATGGGTGCGACTCGAAGTGCCTGCGAGCCAGGTCGGGCTGGAAGGCAGCATTCTCAAGGGCATGGATTTCTCGGCTTACGGCGGTCGGGTGACCTGGGATCTGGCCGGCAAGACAAGCGCGTCCGTTGGCGGCGGAACCAACACCACACTTGTCGCCGTCCCGATGGCCCTCAGCAGAGCCGCCGCCGGTGCCATGCGACTCACCTGGCCCAGCGCTGCCGGAAAAATTTATCGTGCGGCCTACAAGAACAATCTCACTGACCCGAGTTGGACTTATTTCATCGGCGACATCACCGCCACGGGAACGACCACAACGTGGACCGACACCACCACCGCCGCCGCGAACAAGCGCTTCTATCAGGTGTACGTGACCAACTGAAATCCATCAGGCACCGAGCCTGGTGGATATTCGATCAGCCGTTTCAAAATCGCATGATACGTCGATCCAATCCGAAGCTTAATTGCTCTTTCTTACCGCTTGCTGGGATAGCCAGAAGCGTGACTTGAGCTTCCCTCAGGTGGGTGAACACCCCAGTTGTCTGCACCGACACTATGGCCTAGACGAACTGTATGGCTTGGAAGCGCCTTATCTTCGTGCATCTACTTTGCGCGTTGTCGTTTGCTCTTCGTGCAGCCAATCCAGACCCGCGCATCACGGACGACAAACCATTGGCGCTGCCTCAGCCCGGAGGCTTTCAACTGCGCATCCTGTCTTCAAATCTTCTGGAACTGACGCGTATCACGACCCAAGCGCCTTCGCCTGCGAAACCAGCGGAATGGGATTTCGTGGATGCCACCGGTCGGGCACATCTTCCCGAAGCTTCCGAATTTCTGGTCACGTCTGGCGCGACGAAGATTGGTGTGCGGAAGGTTGGCTTCAAACGGCGCGTGCTGTATGCGCCGCTGGCCCATCGCGACCTGCGAATCGCGAACTGTCTTTACCTTGAACTGGCCGGAACAATTGCGAACGGCGTGACAGTTGAAGTGAAAAATCCCGGCGGGAAACTCTGGCCGGCGAGCGTGAGTTTCGCTGGCGTTATGGAACCGCTGCGTTACAGCCCGGCGATTCATGTCAATCAGGTGGGTTATGTCCCGGCGTTTTCAAAAAAGGCGATGGTGGGTTATTTCCTTGGCAGCCTTGGCGAACAGAATGTTCTCACGGAGGCCGGCTTCCAGTTGATGGACACGCGAACTGGCGCACGAGCTTTCCAAGGTAAACTTACTCTGCGGCGCGACGTCGGTTTCGACTACGCGCCGTACCAAAAAGTTCTGGAAGCCGACTTCAGCGATTTCAAAATCCCCGGCGAATATCGGCTGGCGGTTCCCGGTCTCGGCGCTTCGTTTCCTTTCTTCATCGATGATGGCGCGGCGGCGGCGTTCGCGCGCACCTACGCGCTGGGGCTTTATCATCAGCGCTGTGGCACGAGCAACGCGCTGCCGTTCACGCGGTTTGTCCACGACGCGTGCCATACGCTGGCCGCGGATGTTCCCACAGCGCAGTTCACGAACATGTTGGAGTTCCTCGCCGAAATCACCGCCAACTACACCAACAACGCCCGGCATGTTGCCCCACAGCTCAAGTCTTTCGATGCCAGCCTGTATCCCTTCGTGAAGCGCGGCAAAGTGGATGTTTCCGGCGGACACCATGACGCCGGTGATTATAGCAAATACACCATCAACAGCGCGGCGTTCGTTCATGCGCTTGTCTTCGCCGTGGACGCGCTGCCCGGTGTGGGCGAGCTGGACAATCTCGGCCTGCCCGAAAGCGGCGACGGCAAAAGCGATTTGCTCCAGGAAGCGAAATGGGAGGCGGACTTTCTCGCCAAACTTCAGGACGACGACGGCGGCTTCTATTTCCTCGTTTATCCACAGACGCGCAAATACGAGAACAACGTCCTGCCGGATCACGGCGATCCGCAAATCGTCTGGCCCAAAAACACCGCGGCGACCGCCGCAACTGTTGCCGCCCTGGCGCAAACCGCGTCGTCGCCACTTTTCAAAAAACAATTTCCCGAAGCCGCGGCTGTTTATCTCGCCAAAGCCAGGAAGGGCTGGGCCTTCCTGGAACGGGCCATTGCGAAGTATGGTAACGACGGCGCGTACCAGAAGATCACGCACTACGGCGACGACTTCATGCACAACGACGAAATGGCCTGGGCTGCCTGCGAACTCTTCCTCGCGACGGGCGATGAATCTTTCCACACAAAGCTGCTCGCCGCGTTCAAACCGACTGACGACCGCATCCGCCGCTGGGGCTGGTGGCGGATGTATGAAAGTTACGGCAGGGCGATTCGCAGCTACGCGCTCGCCATCCCGAGCGGGAAGGCGAAGGTTGGGCAGTTGGACAGGCAATTCCTGAGATCCTGCGAAACGGAACTGATTGCCTGCGCGGACGATCAACTTCGCTGGTCGCAGCAGAGCGCTTACGGCACAAGTTTTCCGACCGAAACAAAACGCTTTCGCGGTGGCGGCTGGTATTTCTCGCTGGACCAGGCGTTCGATCTCGCGGCTGCCTGCGCGCTGGATCATCCCGTGATGAATGATCCCCGCCCAAAATACCTCGCCGCGATCCTGGAAAATCTGAACTACGAAGCCGGCTGCAATCCTGTCAACGTCTGCTACGTCACCGGCCTCGGCTGGAAACGCCAGCGCGAAATCGTTCATCAGTATGCGCAGAACGATCGGCGCGTGCTCCCGCCCAGTGGCATTCCCATAGGTAACCTACAGAGCGGATTCGGCTGGATGGACTTTTACAAAGCACAACTCGGCGCGTTAAGCTTTCCCTGGGATGGCGCGAAGGAAAATCCGTATCCTCTCTACGACCGCTGGGGCGACAGCTTCAACTTGCAGGCGGAATTCGTGGCCGTGAACCAGGCGCGCGCGCTCGCCACCACCGCCTGGCTTATGGCACGGACGCCCGTGCGAAAACAGGCGTGGAGAGCTTTGCCCGCCACGATAGGATTACAATCATCCTCGGGATCCGCTTCCACGTTCATCGCAACACTGCGTACTTCTCAGCTCGACCTAAGTCGGGCGCGCATCGTTTGGGAAGCGCTCGATTGTGAACCTGAGTTTGGCGGCCAGTTCTCGTTCGCTTCTACAAACGCGGCGTCATGGGTCGAAGTCGAAGCCGTCTTGCCAGACGGTCGTCGCATCACCGCCGTAAACAATTCTCCGTCCGTCCGGTTGATGCGTTGACGCTGGACGGCGGCCGCTTCACGAGGCCACACAGCAGAGACATGCAGTGGTATCTGCCGACGCTCTCACGGAGGTCTTCACCCCACTGTTGAAAAGTCACCGCGAAGTTACCTTGTGCGCCGGAACGGGAAACGTGATCGGAACTGAGTCGCATGAGAATCCTATTTGTCCACGAGAAGTTGGGGGCTTTCGCCGGTGCGGAGGCCAACATTCTCGCGACTGGCGCCGAGCTCACGGCGCGCGGCCACACCGTGGGAATTCTGCACGGACCGTCCACCGGCAAAGGGCAGGAAGCGTGGCTGAACACGTTTGGGGATCGCTTTCCGCTCACGTCCGGCCACGAACCGTCCTGCGGAACGGCCGCGTGCGAGGTTTTCCAACCGGACGTGATTTACATCCACAAGATGTCGAACCTCGACACACTTGAAGACTTAGCCGCCTCGGGTTTGCCCCTCGTTCGCATGGTGCATGACCACGACCTCTATTGCATGCGGAGCTACAAGTACAACTGCTTCACCCGGAAAATCTGCGAGCGTGCGTTGTCGTCGTTCTGTGTTTTTCCCTGCGGTGCCGTCATCGGACGTGACCGCGACGGCGCATTCCCGCTGAAGTGGGTCAGCTACCGGGACAAAGTGAAGGAACTGGATTTCAACCGGGGATTCCAGCGGATGATTGTGGCCACGGAATTCATGAAGGAAGAACTTCGGCGCAATGGTTTCATGGCGTCGAAGATCGAAATCCATGCACCAGTGCCGCCGGATGGACAGACCACCTGGCGCAGCTCCTTTAGCGACCGCAACCTCATCATCTATGCGGGCCAGATCGTTCGCGGCAAAGGTGTGGATGTGTTGCTCGAAGCGCTGGCGAAGATCACGATGTCGTTCACTTGCCTGATTTTCGGGGACGGAGCACACCGCGCCTATTGTGAGAAGTTGAGCCGCAAGCTCGGCCTGGCGGATCGCGTTTCCTTCCAAGGATATGTGCCGCAGGACCAAATCGGAGTCTTCTACCGGGAGTGCAGCGTGGCCGCGGTCAGCTCGGTCTGGCCCGAGCCTTTCGGCGCGGTGGGCCTTGAGGCGATGCGCTACGGCCTGCCAGTCGTGGCCTTCGATGCCGGCGGGATCAAGGAATGGCTGATCAATGGTCAGAACGGCTTTCTTGTTCCCTGGATGGATCGCGCGTCGTTCGCGGCCCGGATCGACGATTTACTGCGCGACAAAGAGTTGGCCCGTCGCATGGGAGAGCGGGGCCGACTCCTCGGCGCGGAGCACTACGAATTCTCAAACTACATCACCGGACTGGAAGATTTGTTTGCACGGGTGGTCGAGAAAACGACGCAAACCATCGCCGCATGAACGCAGAATTAAAACCCAGGCTCATAGCGATCACCGGCGGCAGCGGGGCCGGCAAAAGCTGGCTGGCGGAAAAGCTGGAGCGCGAATTCGGCGACGACTCCGCCCGGTTGTCGCTGGATGATTTCTATCGTGATCTCTCCCAACTCCCTGTCCCGCAACGCGAGAAGGTCAACTTCGATGATCCCGGTGCCATTGACTGGGCCCTGTTTGAATCGGTGCTGCGCGAATGCCGGGCGGGAAACGAAATCTCGCTTCCACGTTATGATTTCAATACGCACACCCGTCTGCTCCAAGGCAAATCCTGGAAACCTGGTCGGCTGGTGTTCGTGGATGGCTTGTGGTTGCTGCGACGTCCAGCCGTGCGAGCCTTGTTCGATCTCCGAATTTTCCTGAACTGTCCGGAGACGCTCCGCTGGGAACGACGGCTGGCCCGCGATGTGGCCGAGCGCGGACGCACTCCGGAATCAGTCCGCGAGCAATTCTGGGGCACCGTGGCGCCGATGCATGATCGCTTTGTGGCGCCGCAAATCATCTGGGCGGACGTCATCGTCCGCGAACCGCTGCATGCGGAGCAATTCTCCCGATTAATCGAAACCATTCGCGCGTTGATGCCACAGCCGGACCTGTCGCTCTCCCGGACGGCACCAGATTTAAGACTCAATCATCAACACATCAGTCGACAAACCGTCAGCCCGAATCAGATATGAATACGTACACACTTGGAACTCACTCGCTCTTTTTCAGTCAAGCGCCCTTGGGCCACACCGCCACGGCCTTTGGCAGATGGTGGCTCAATCACCGCATTCAATGGC
>JBBRBM010000117.1:0-19292 GCA_038205745.1 Verrucomicrobiota bacterium
AGTAGTGAAGACCTGCCGGAGAGTAAAACCGGCGGCGAGCGAAGGCGGGGCACTTGGGTCAACGCGTGCGGACACGGCGAGGGACTCCGATGATGGCCGGGCGGCAGCGGCAACGCTGTTCGACCGGATAACAACACCCCCAAAAGTCCAGAAGCTGCAACGCACGCTCTACCACAAAGCCAAGGCTGCACCGGGTTACCGGTTTTACAGCCTCTACGGAGAACTGCTGCGGCGCGACGTCATCGAAACAGCGATGAGTGCCGTGGCGAGCAACGCGGTCTCAGCTTGAGCAATTCACGCCACAAACGTACGGTGCTCGCCATGAACCACTGGATCGTGGCTGACCCGGAACACCTCGGCGGAAACCCGCGGGTGCGCGGCACGCGCATCGCCGTGTCGCTCATCCTTGAATCGCTCGCCGCCGGCATGAGCGTCGCGGCGATCGTGGATGCTTTTCCCAGTTTGACCGAGGAAGCGGTGCGCGGTGTGTTGTCGGAACTGGCGCAGCAACAGCAGGCGCACGCCTGACTGGATCCGGTGCTCTATTTTCCAGCCAAAGATAAACCGACTAATGCGTTGCTAACGCCGGGAAACCAGCGAGTGTGCGGCGTCCGTTAGATAGCTTGTCAGTTTCAAGGTCTGGTAAATCCTCAGGTGAACTCGGTTCGGTGATGATTAGAAACCCGGTGGTCGGGAACGGTCTGAAGCAAGGGGTTGGTCTAAGAGACATCACAACATGAGTAATAAATTGTTCGTCGGAAATCTTTCCTTCAACACCACTGAAAACAGTCTTCAGGATGCGTTTGCCGCACACGGCACCGTTCTGGAAGCCAACCTGATGATGGATCGCGCCACGGGCCGCCCTCGTGGGTTTGGTTTCGTGACCATGAGCACGCCGGAGGAAGCGCAAGCCGCGGTCGCAGCCTTGAACGGCAAAGACATGGATGGCCGCGCATTGACTGTCAACGAAGCCCGTCCGCGTGAAGAACGCGCCGGCGGCGGCGGCGGTGGTGGTAATGGTGGCGGGTTCGGCGGTGGACGTCGCGAACGCTACTAATCGTTTTTGATTTCGCAGCGAGGCCAGGGAAACCGGGCCTCGCTTTTTTGTTTTTGTATGGGCGTGACTCATCCACTGGTTCGCGCCTTTCTTCAAGCTGCCGAACGTCGAAGCTGACACAACTCGTCAGTCTCCATTCAGAGGCTGTTTTTCTTGCGGCAATTCATTCCTGCGGCAACTCTCCCGCTCACACACCAGACCGCGAATATGTCACACGATAAAAATTTTAACCGCCGCCGATTCCTCCAAACCACAACCCTCACCACGACCGCACTGTCGACTCTTTCGCTTCGCGTGTTCGCTGCCGAGAAACCGAACTGGCCCATCGGTTGTTTCAATCGCGCGTGGACGAAGTGGAGCTACGACGACGCGCTCGATGGCATCCAAGCCGCCGGCTACAAAATCACCGGCTTGCTCTCGGCGCACACAGGTGAGGCGTTCACATCATCCGCCGCCACACCGGAGTATCTGGATCATTTGAAGAAGCGCATCGCGCAGCGTGGACTAGCCGTGAACATGACCGCCATCCGCATCAAACCCGCCGCGCCGCTCGCTGATAACATCGCCGACCTCCGCAAGCAGATCGAAAACGCCGCGCGCCTTGAGTTGAAGTTCATGCTCACCTTTGGCGTGGATAAGCCGGAGCACTACGAGAATTTCTATCGGCTGATGGCCGATGCCGCTGCGGAGACAGAAAAGCGCGGCATTCATCTTGTCCTCAAGCCGCACGGTGGCGGCAGCGGCGCGTCAGAGGAAATTTTACGCTGCATCGACAAGGTCGCGCACGCGAACTTCAAAATCTGGTACGACGCCGGCAACATCATCTATTACACCGGCAAGGATCCGCTGGCGGAGTTGGAGCCTATCGCCAAGCACGTCACCGGGTTTTGTGCCAAGGATTGCCCGGCACCGAAGGGTGAAGTGATGTCGCAATTCGGCACCGGCAAAGTGGATTTCAAGGCCGTGTTCGCGAAGCTAAATTCCATCGGCTTCAACGGCCCCATCATGGTCGAAGGCGTCAAGGTAGGAGCCACTGCCGAGGAAACCACTGCCAACGCGCGCGTCAACCGGGAGTTTTTGGAGAAGGTGCTCGCGTCACTTTAATCTGCTCTAACCCGCAGTGAATCAAACGACTCCCGCCGCCGCGACCAGACATCATCGACTCGTGCAGCGGTTTGTCACAATCGCTGCAGGTTTCGTCCTCGTCAGTACGGCGGTCATCGTGGATGCGATCCTCGATCAAGGTGTGCCTCCACTTGTCAGTTTTGTCTTCATCGTGACCGGTTGTGCGTTTGTGGTCTTCGGAGCTTTTTGGCGCGATCGCCGGCTCGGCGAGTTGCTCGCTAAATCGTCCCTGGCGATCTTATCAATCGCTTTTTTGCTCGCGGGTTTGGAAGCCGTGTTCCGAGCCATCAAGTTCGATTTCAACCGCCTCCACGAATTCCCTGAGAGCGTTCCTATTTATTACCGGCCTCCCACGTTGCCGGCGGGTGTTGGGGTGTTTCGCCGACCAGGGCCGGCGTCATGGAACGGCAAAGTACTGTCAGCCTATATGCGGATTCATGGCACCAGCGAAGGTCCTTATGCAGACGAGCAACCGGTGACAGCAGAATATGATTCATTTGGATTTCGAAACCCTGCGGATCTGACTGATTGGGAAATGGTTGTAACCGGTGACTCGTTTGTCGAACTCGGGTATCTGCCCTACGAAGGACTGTTCACCACGCTCGCGGCAAAACGATTGGGAGTAAGGATCAAGAATCTTGGTGTTTCCTGCACCGGCCCTGTGTCCCAGACGTTTTACGTCAGGAACTACGGTAAAGCAGCATCAACGAAAGACGCGGTGCTCTGTCTTTTCGAGGGCAATGACCTGAACGATCTGGATCGAGAACTCAGAAACAGGGCGTCCTTTCGCGCGACAGGACAGGCATTTGAGAGACAAAGCCAGGTGTCTTTCATCAGGGCGCTCTGCGATGAATTCAAGTTGCGCCGCCGCGCGGCGGAACTGTCGCTGGAGCGCGTAACCTCGAACGCGCTTTTGGTAAGCGCTAATCAGGAGCGCCCGATGACTGTCTATGCCACGCCGCCAGTCTGGGATAGGTTGAGCCGAAATAAACGGGAGACGCTTGTTCGGGCGCTAGAGGATTGGGCGAACACGGCCCGCGAAAAGGAAATGAGGCCTTGGGTCATGTACATCCCCGACAGCCATCGAGTGTTCCATGGTTTGATTCGTTACTTTGATACCAATAGTGCGGTCGCTCATTGGAAGCCGGGCGAATTTGCTGCGCCTCTTGGGCAGATCTGCACGAACCTCAACATCCGCTTCATCGACACGTACCCGTCTCTGAGAGCGGAAGCGCAAGCCGGACGAGTGCCATACAATCTGATTGGTGACACGCACCTGAGCGCGGAGGGATCACGCGTGGTTGCCGAGGTAATTGCAAACGCGCTCGAAACAAGACAGGGCCGTTGAACAGTTCTTCGACTGCTGCTCGAAGAATCAAGCGATGATGGAGGATCCGCCCGGCTTCGCGCTCAGCGCGGCGACTTCGGCTCGACGCGATAGTCCTGCCGCCACACAGCGTTGGTGAGCACTTTGTTTCCGCAATCCCAATTCCAGATAAAGAATGCCTGCCGCGCTGGAGTATAGATGACCCCGGCGGGTTGGACGGGAGTGGGGTCGAGGACTGCTTTCCATGTCGCGCCGTGATCCGAAGAAACCTTGATGCCCTTGCCTGCGATTCCGGCCAACGTGCCGTCGGGGAGTTCGATAATCTTTGAACCTTTGAGCACGCCGGGGCCGCACACTTGCGTCCACGTCTGGCCCTGATCGGTGCTGCGAATGAGTCCGCGGTCATACATCATCAGCCAGTAAATCGATCCATCCGACGCGCGCAGCGGCGCGCCATTTGCCTCCAACGCACTCACTTGTTCCCACTTCGCACCCCCGCTGGTGGTCCGAAAAACTCCGCCCGTGCCTTTGCCCCATCCGGAGGCGTTGACCAGATACGTGGACGCGTCGAGGAGCAGGGGATTGGACGAGAATTTCGATCCTTCGGGCAATGTTGCGCCGACGTTGGTCCAAGTCTGTCCGTCGTCGGTGGATTTCCAAACGGTGCGCGATTGCTCGTGTCCACCCACGAGCAAGGTTCGTCGCTGCGGATCGGAGAAGTCCACACTCACGTAATCATTGTGCTTCACGCCGCCCAAATGCTGAAAGGTCAGCCCGCCATTCGTGGTATGATAAACGCCGGAGCCATTGTAGATGCCGCTCTCCCAAAAAATGTTCGCATCTTTCGGGTCATAAAGAATGCGCGAGGGTCGATTCACAATCGCATCGGAACCAGCGCCTTGCCCCAGCGCCACCCATGTGGACCCGCCATCCGTGGTCTGCCATAACCCGCGCTTGGCGATGCCAGCGATGATCTTATCCTGACCGGGAACGGCAGACAGTAAACACATGTTGCCGCATTCCGATGGCATGTCGGCGAGATTCCCCGTGACGTTCACCCATTGTGCTGAAAGTGGAAAGACGATGCAGAAGAGACTGCCTGCGGCGAACAGACGACGGATGACGTGATCGAGATTGGACATGGTCGCCATGCTTGTGCCGGGAGGCACCCACGTCAATCGCAGGAATCAGCATTCCCAACGTAATAGAATCTTCAGCGCGCCGGCAGCTTGCGTGTTTTACTGCGCGGGCCTTCCATCTTCGCGCCATTGATCACTGAGATGGCATACGCGACTTCGATGGCCGGTGCATTCGTGTCGGTGAAGCGCAACCGCGGTGCGTCAGGCGTGGGCGTGTCGTGGAAACTCAACGTTTGGAACTGCGCAAAGCCCGTCGGGTCTTTGGGATTTTGCGGAAACAACGTCAGCGACTTGCCATCGCGGTAAATCGCAAACTGGCGAATGCCGCTCTCAAAATCAGCGCGAGCACTCCACTCCAGCAACACTCCATCGGCGCTGCGCGTGATGTTCGTGATCACGGGTGCGAATTCGGGCGCTGTGGTGTCGGTTGTCACGCCGTGCTTCACGTATGCGGAGAACGCCCTCGCGCAGTTGTCATTTGGCAGCCATGAAAGTTCACTCGTGATCGAACCGGCGCGGCGAGATTCGCCGGTTTGCCAATCACCGATGTAGCCGCGGGATTGTTTCACTGCTTTCAACTCGTTTCCAAAACGCGAGAGACGCTCGTTCAGGCACGCGTCGAAAAATGGAATCGCGAGCAGACGCGAGTTGCGGCAATCGTGGCTGGAAATAGGATCCGGCGCGAACGCCACCGGCGCTCCCTTCACGCGGAACTGCTCGAAGAATTTCAGTGTGCCGGTCCATGCGCCATTGAAGCGTGCATCGCCTTTTTCTTTTATTCCTGGGTTCAAAACCACGGGAACGCCAAACGCCGCCGCCGAATACTGAAGGTCGCCCAAATCTTTTTCCCACATGTGTGCCGCGCCGGAACGGCAGAACACGCCGGCGATGCGCTCCGGATGCAGCGCGAGCATCAACGACGCCCAGTAGCCGCCGCCCGAGTGGCCCCACAAACACCACGGTGCGTTTGTCAGTTCGCTGTGCCCGCTTACGCGCGAGAGATCAGCGAGCGCACGACGGAACGTCACGTCCGAGCCGTTGCGCGGGTCGCACCAGGAGCTGCACTTGTTGGTGCCGGCGTCGTAATGAGGCGACAGCAGCGCCGCATCGTGTCGCTCCGCCAGCGCGCCCCAGTGCAGATCGAGCGCCGCCGTTTCGCCGGATTTCTCGGCGCCTTCGCCGCAGCCGTGCTGATGCACGATCACCGCGCGCACGCGCTTCACCTTCGGCGGCAGCCATAAGTGAAAGGTCGCTTCGACAGTAAGTTCGTGCGCTGCCGCTGACGCAGGATATTGAACAGTGAACGTGTCGCTCGCCGAAGCCACCGCAGTGAGAACCAAAACAGTCAGTGCAAGTAATCGAACCGGAGTCATGCCCGCTGACGTTGCGCGAAAAAGCGAAACACGTCACGCGTGATAACAAAGCGTTCCGCTGACGGAGCAGATACGTCCATGGGTGCCGAACGATCTGCGCACCAAGAACTGGCTCTCAACCGACAGGCCGGGCGGAGAATATCATGGGCAGGTTCGCCTCGAAATAGACGGCTCAACGCGCTTTGAACAATGGGCGTCGACCGGCGGGTTGGTTTTCACTTTTGAGGGCGGGTTGCGACGCAACAACATTCAGATGGTTTCAGCACGCTCCATTCGCAGCGACAGCGAATTAACCTCCAGCCATCGCACCCACGATGAGGAAAGGTTCCGCACCGCTCAGCACTTCTTCAGGCAACGCGGTGTCAGGTGGGTCGTTCGACAGATCTTCCTTGCACGCAAAGAAACGGATGAATGGGCGGCGCTTGAGCGTGACGTGATCGCGGAGCGTTCCGCGCAGCGCTGGATAGCGTGCTTCGAGCGCGTCGAGAACGACGCGAATGGTCACGGGCGGCGCGAGTTCGAGCTGCACCTCGCCCTCCACGCGCGCCAGCGTGCGCAGATGAAATGGCAACACGACACGAATCATTCGCATCCGGAAAACCTAGCGCAACGTCTGCACTTCCACCGACAACACGCCCGGCAGATCACGCACGATGAAATCCCACGAGTTGCCGCCGTCAGGCGAGCAATAGACTTGCCCACCCGTCGTGCCGAAATAGATGCCGCACTTGTCGAGTTGATCCACGGCCATCGCATCGCGCAGCACGTTCACATAGCAATCCTTTTGCGGGAGACCCTTGGTCAGAGCTTCCCATTCATTGCCACCCGTTTTACTGCGATACACGCGCAGCTTGCCTGCCGGTGGGTAATGCTCCGAGTCGCTCTTGATCGGAACGACGTAGATTGTTTCCGGCTCGTGCGCGTGGACGTCGATTGGAAAACCAAAATCGCTTGGCAGGTTCCCGCTCACTTCAGTCCATTGATCGCCGGCGTTGTCGCTGCGCATCACGTCCCAATGCTTTTGCATGAACAACACGTCCGGCCGCGACGGATGCGCGGCGATGCGATGCACGCAGTGGCCCACGTCGGCATCGGGATCGGGCAGTTCGTAATTGGACTTTAGCCCGCGATTGATCGGCTTCCGCGTTTTGCCGGCGTCATCGGTGCGGAACGCGCCCGCCGCCGAGATGGCGACGACGATGCGGTTCGCGTTCTTCGGATCGAGAATGATGGTGTGAACCGCCATGCCGCCCGCGCCGGGTTGCCACAAGGCTCCCTTCGTGCCGCGCAGGGCAGGGAGCTCCTGCCAGGTTTTCCCGCCGTTGGTTGTTTTGAAAATCGCCGCGTCCTCCACGCCGGCATAAACCGTTTCCGGATCGGTCAGCGACGGATCGAGGTGCCACACGCGCTTGAACTCCCACGGATGCTGCGTGCCGTCGTACCACTTGTGTGTGCCCACGGTGCCTTCGTAAACGAACTTGTTGCTTTCGCCTTTGGGAAATCCTTCGGGGCCGGTCAATTCCTCAGCACTGCTGCCGGGCGTGTTCCATGTTTTGCCGCCATCGTCCGAGCGCTGAATGATCTGCCCGAACCAACCGCTCGATTGCGACGCGTAGATTCGGTTCGGATCCACAGATGAACCTTTGACGTGATAAATCTCCCAGCCAGCGAAGTGCGGCCCGCCCACGTCCCAGTTCTTGCGCGCGCCATCCGCCGTGAGAATGAATGCTCCCTTTTTCGTCCCCACCAATACCCGTAACTTGCTCATCGGTTTGTCCCTTTCGTGGTTTCGCCAAACGCCAGGCGAACCAGTCCGGTGTTCCGGCCAGCTCTGCCCGGCATCTGCTATTTACCTGACACGACGAATGAAAATGCCAACTCAGGACCTCTGAACAGATTATTTTTGGAGATCGATGTGAAGCCGTGACTGGAAGAATGGTTCAGGGCTTGAACAGGCGGTAAAAGCGGTTGCCTGTCGGTGGGTTCACAATCAGCGTCTTCGCGGCTCCGTCGTCGAACGGTGAGGTCACCACGTTGCTCCAGTTCACGGTCGCCACACCATTCGTGTTTAAGAGTGAACCCACTGGAAGGCGACGGGCAGGATATAGCCACCGTGTTTGTCACCGTGCGCGCGATGGTCAGGAACGGTCCGTTCGGAATCTGCACTGCTGCAATAATTCCCCAAAAGCCGCCGCTCACACCAAAGTTCCCTCCGCTCATCTGGCCGCATCCGGCTGGCCTATGGTGCCGCTCACCGAAAACACACCGCCGGTGCTCATGCCGCCGCCACCATCGATGGTGAACCAGTCTATCGAGTAGCTTTGCGCCGCCGCGCGCGGTTCCAGCCCGCAACAAAGGGCAAGACACAGCGTGACCGCTGGCAGAATCAACACTTTGCTTCCGGTGATGCATCTCGTGTTCATAGCAAGCCTCCATTCTCCAGTCAGCGCGCACCGATGGCAATGAAATGGATTTGCAGGTCGCCCTGCAATTCATTGGATGGTTCAGCAATGCATTGTTTCGGCAAAA
Organism: Verrucomicrobiota bacterium; assembly: GCA_038205745.1. Classification (GTDB taxonomy): domain Bacteria; phylum Verrucomicrobiota; class Verrucomicrobiia; order Limisphaerales; family SIBH01; genus JANNGC01. Next base: position 8,551 of record JBBRBM010000117.1, read on the forward strand.
AGCCTGGTAATCTTCACCGGAGCCGGGTCTGCAAGTTCTTTTCCGGAAGGATGCCCGCGTGTGCTCGGCTGGAGCTTGGAGGGCACGTTTTCCGGGTTCTGCTGGTGATGATGACAGCAAGACTGAATTTGAAAGGGCGACCCACTCAGAGCGGCCTGATGGTCATCCGGTCGGGTAACGCCCTATAGCATCCGCACCTCTCTCGCTTACTCTGATGGTGAGAAGGGTGATCCTTTTCACAAAAAAATCATGAAAAAAATGCTCCGCGAACAGCTTGAATGCTCCGAGGGCACAACAGTTACTTACCACTATGAAACACAACAAGAATCACGATAACGCCCCCGACGCCGTCCCACATTTGGTGCCCGTTCACTTCGAAATCACCGATCCGACCGCCGCGAACGTCTGTGTCGCCGGATGTTTCAACCACTGGAAGCCCGAAGCCAAGAGTCTGCATCCCGCAGGAGGCGGTCGCTGGGTGAAAGATACGGCCTTGGCGCCCGGAACCTATGAATATTGCCTGGTCGTGGACGGCTGCTGGATGCCTGACCCGCTGGCATTGGAAAGTGTGCCCAATCCGTTCGGTGGAAGAAACTCGATTCTCCGAGTAGCCAGTTCGCCGGAAGCGACCCACCTCGCCAACGCCGAACAGATCCCGCTGAAAACGCCCCTCAACAAACGCGGGCGGTAATGGCTCGATCATTTCGAGTTCTTGCGAAGAACAAGGCGGTGGTGCGGGAGCGTCCGTGGCAGCTTCTTGGCAGGGCGTCGCTGAGTTATTAGGCGGATGCGACCCGCCGACTGCCGTCCGCCGCTACGCCGGGTGCAGCGATCGGGGTGATCTGACCGGACTGCAAGCGTCTCAGCGAGCACTTGGGTTGAGAGTCGTTTCGTCGAATCGATGTGAGGCAGCGTGTTCCAACGCATCCACCAGTGAAGGGGGCAAGGCTGTTTCCCGGTAATCTGTTACGATGGCGGTGCTCCTGAACACAGGGATGGCTACGACGATCCGGTGCTTACGGACGAGCGCGGGACCCGGCAACTGGCTGCGATATTCCTTCGGTGACTGACCAACGATTTTCCTGAACATGCGGCAGAAGTTGGACAGGGATTCAAAGCCGACATGGTAGCCAATTTCACTCACACGCAGACTGGGATTGAGCAGGAGGTTCTTCGCGTGTTCGACGCGCGTGCGCGACATGTAATCCGTGAAGGTGATGCCCGTGCTTTTTCTGAACAGTTTACAGAAATAACAAGGGCTCGTATTTACGGACGCGGCCACGCGGGCGAGCGAGATGGGTTCAGTTTGGTGTAGCCTGATGAATTCTTTCGCCTGCGTGATGACCGGCAGTTCGGTGTTCCGCTCCTGAAGAATTATCTGGTTGCTCAATAGCGCCAGGTGCTGCGCGAAAATCGTGAGTAGAGCCACCACCGCATGATGTTCTTTCGCCGAAATAATCGGCGAGTTAAAGTAAGCGGCTCGCAGCGTTTTATGGTCGGCCTTCACCCCCCACTTGATGGCCAGTTTCGCGACGCCGGCAAATTGGGAATTCGTGGGCACCTTTCGGAACGCCTGCGCGGTGCAAAGATATGCAATCAACTTCTTTCCCGCTCGTACCGGCACGGCCGTCTCGAAGAGACCAGCCTGGCACGTCACGGTTTGCGCTTCGTTTTGCGCCGCTTCAGCGACCTTGTGCTGCACCTGTAGGCAAGCGGCGCATGAGTGGCTTCCCTCCGCCATGATCCGGCAAAATCCATTTTCGTTGGCCACATGATGATGGGATAGCTGCCATGATTGGGCCGGACGCATCGCAACGGGCAGTCCCGTCGTCTCGCGAAATGCCCGCGCATAGGAACGGTAGAGTTCCGAATTGCTGAGCGCATCGCATAGATGATTGTTCGTTTCCATGTCGCACCGCTTTCGCCGAATTCCTCGTCTGCCATCAGAGAACGCACAATACCGTTCATGCCTCACGTCCGGCTGAAAAAGCGGTCTGGCGAAATCCCGATATGAAAAGAAACGTACGGGACCTGGCGATTAGGTCTATGGGGTACAACCCCACCGTGGATGTCCCGGCTCTGCTGGGTGGGGCCGGTTGTTGCTCTCGATACGGGATTTCATCCGCGTGCGGACGGAAAGGAGACATGATTCGGTGCTGGTGTCATGCCGTTCACCTCGGCTGCTGGAGAAGCCGAACCCAAATCGAGTGTTCTCACTTCTCCTCCAGAAACGCGGCGGCGAGATGGACCTGCGTTCAGCGATCAACGCTTCTTCCGCGCCGCGCCGAAACTTAAAGAGTCGCTCCATCCGTTTGCTCGGCGAACGGAGCGACCTGCTAAAAAGGACACCGCGAGGATCGGGCCGGGTTACGGATTGAAAGCGCGGTAGAAGCGATTGGTGGCAGACGCCGGTGGCTGATCGGTCGTCACGAAGGGTGTAACGCTGGGAGTGGTGTTGAACAGAGGCGTCCAATTGAGGAGGTCGCTGGATCGTTGCACCGTGAGCGGGAGACCCACCGTGTTCGTGATGGTCAGGGTTACGACACCACCGGTGCGCGTGATGGGGCCGAAGCGGGGCCGCGGCGGCCGCGTGCCCGGGTCCGTGATGGCATTTGCCTCGATTGTGACGGCGGTCTGGGCCAGGGCCCGGCCGTTGAAGACGGCGCCGGTCTTGATGGCAATCAGCGTCTGGCACAAAACGATTCCCTTGAAATCTGCCGTCGTGCCGATGGTCACCTCGCCGGAAACCTGCCAGAAGATGTTCTTGGCTTGTGCGCCGCCAGTGAGGGTGACGATGGCGCCGTTTCCCACGGTGAGGTTCTGGGCGATCTGGAAGATCCAGATATCGTTCGCGCCGCCCGCAATCGTGACCGCGATGGGAAGGTTAACTCCCGTTCCCCATTTATAGAGGCCAGGGACGAGTGTTTTTCCGTTGATATTGCCGGAGCCGAGTTCCGTGAAGTCCGGCAAGACGCGTCCTGCGGCGTCGGTGAACGCGGTTCCCATGTCGCCAATGGCGGTGGTGAGTTGGGAGGGAGTGGGAACCGCCATGTCGGCGGCGTATAACTTCCCCGTGACCAAGGGCGTGGTTGCGAACTGCCCGGCGGGATCCATTGTTTCGGAGAATCCGGTCAGGTAGGTCGTTGCGGCGGGGCTGAGTCCCACGTTGCCGTCGATGGTAGTGGTGCCAGTGGTGGAGACTCCGGTCTGGGCGAGCACCACGTAATTGTCGGCGGTTCCCAGATCGACGGGAGCCTGGGCGCCCGTGGCGGTGTAGTGCGGAAGGAGCGCCGCGAGCACGAGTCCCGCTATGAATCGCTGCGATTTCATGGTGCGGCCTGTCATTGCGACTGTTTCGGACATCAACGGATTGGGTTCTTTCGTGGGAGCCCTTTGCGGAGCGGAAGCGGAAAGGTCAGCCACATAGATTACGTGGTAATTAACCTCTCTGCTGAACAGTCGCAGTACGCCACCAAAGGGCAATGAGGACTTTCCCTCGAAGCTGGAACGAATCCCCCAAATGATGCATTGCTCCCGAAACTGCGATGTCCCCGTCCGCGCCAGCAGGCGGGACGGCCGGGTCCGCAATGCCGCTGCGCATGTGGATGCCCTTGTAACGCTTCGCGCCTCATGTTGCACCGCCACGCGCCGCGCTTTTGCGTTGCTTCGGTCAAGCGTTCACTTGAGCAAGCAGGTTGAAAATTGGACGTGACGTCCGTAGAAGAGCCGCGATGAAATTCTTCGTGCTGCTCGTTGCGTTGCTGGTCGCGGTATTTATTCCCGCGCGAGCACAGACCGCCAAGACCATCGACGCCCTGGCCGGCCTGACCCAGTTGCTCGCGCAGAGCGACGATCCGCAGTTCCATCTCGATATTCTCAAAGGCATGAGCGACGGGCTCAAAGGCCGGCGCGGCGTGAAGATGCCTGCGGGCTGGGATGGCATCGCGGAAAAGCTTTTGCAGAGCCCGAACGCACAAGTCCGCGAGTTGGCGCAATCGCTGTCCGTCACGTTCGGGAGCACCACAGCGCTGACCGCGCTGCGCAAGACGCTGCTCGATGCAAACGCCGGCACCGCCTCGCGGAGCAACGCGCTCGTGGCTTTGTTGCAGGCGAAGGATCCGCAACTGCCCGGCGCGCTGCAGCAGTTGTTGAGCGATTCGACATTGCGCGGCGGCGCGCTGCGCGGACTCGCGGTCTATGATGACGCGAAGACGCCGCCGGCGATTCTCAAGGTTTATCCGTCGCTCTCGACCGAGGAGAAGCGCGATGCGCTGACGACACTCACTTCACGTGTGCCTTACGCGAAGGAACTGCTCGCGGCGGTGGCCGAAAACAAAATTGCTTCCAAGGAACTCACCGCAGACATCGTGCGGCAGTTGCGCAACCTCAAGGACGCGCAACTCAATGAACAGGTTGCGAAGACGTGGGGCGTCACTCGCGACACGCCAGCAGACAAACTGGCCGACATCGAGCGCTTCAAAAAACTCGTCGCCAGCAAAGGCTTTGGCGACGCGCAACGTGGTCGCGGCGTGTTCAGCCGCACGTGCCAGCAATGCCACATGCTTTACGGCGAAGGTGGAAAAGTCGCCCCCGACCTCACCGGCTCCAGCCGCGGCGATCTCGATTACAATCTCCAGAACATCATCGATCCCAACGCGGTGATTCCGAACGATTACCGCACTTGGAACGTTGACACGAAGGACGACCGTTCGATCACCGGCATCGTGACGAAGCAGGACGCCAACGCTGTCACGATCGTGACGGCAAACGAAACGATCGTCATTCCGCGTGGTGACGTGCAGTCGCTTCAACAGAGCGAACTCTCGCTGATGCCCGAAGGCTTGTTGCAGGCGCTGAGTGAAAATGAAGTGCGCGACTTGCTCGCGTATCTGAAGACGACGGCACAAGTGGCGATGCCTTGATGAATCAGAATTGCGCTATCGCGTCGATGTCTGGGTGAACATCAAAGGTGCGCTTGCCGCTACGATCGCCATGCTTCTGTTGTTCCTTCTTGGGACTCGCTTATGGATGGGACGAGTTCATGAACCGGAGAATGTTTCGCCAATGGCAGACGCGTCCGCGCCGGAACCAGCGAGCATCACAAACATACCGCCGGAGCAACCGGTGTTCTCGCCTCTTCGTCCGCGCACAAATACTTCATTCCCGACTCCGATCGCAGCCTCGATGCGATCAGAGGTGAAGCAGGACTCGAACATTATTTTCGCGAACGCGCCCGAGCAACCCACGACCGCGAGCGCTACACAATTTGTGGCACAGCCGGGTTTGGTTGCGACCGCGAATCCTGCTTTGATTACGAATTCCTGCCGCTCGAATCTCGAAGCAATCGTTTGGGCGGCGAATGTTTGGTGTTGGACGCACCGCGATCGCCAATTGCCGGCTAACCTCATGTTGCTCACAAACGAACTTCCCAGCCCGTCGGTGCTGGTGTGCCCCTCCGACTTGGCCTGGAGCAGCAAGGCTTTGGCAACGTGGGGCGAGTTCAGCCCCGAATGGATTTCATATCGCGTTTCTTCTGACGTGAAGAGTCGCTTACCGAATGCGCGTGTTGGTGTATCGGTTCATTATCTTCAGTGTCCCTTCCACTCCAAAGCGTTCATTTGGCAACTCGGCGACAGACCCGCACCGCCAGGTGGCTGGAATCAATGGTGGTTGCAGAACCCGTAAATGTCAGATTTCCTCCCGCCGTGAAACTCACATTCCGCCGCTTTGACCTGCGGCTTACGCACACCTGGACGATCGCGAGCAATGTCGCCACGGGCGGCAAAAATATTTACCCCGCCGTCTTGTTGGAACTGCGCGATGACGACGGCGTGATCGGCGTGGGTGAGTCTGCACCCTCGAGCACCTACAAAGAGGACGTCGAGACTGCGGCGGCTTTTCTCCAGCGGGTTGACGCGTCACGACTGTCATTCGACGACATCGCCGGCAGCATGGCTTACATCGAGTCGCTCGCGCCGAAAGACTTTTCTCCGAAAGGCGCGCTCAACATCGCGCTGCTGGATGGCGCGGCGCAGAAGGTTCGCAAGTCTGTTCACGAGTTGCTCGGCCTTGGCTTCACCGAGGGCAAGCATGTCACCTCATTCACGATCGGAATCGATTCGCCGGAGATGATGCGGAAGAAGACGCGCGAAGCGGAGCCGTTCCCAGTGTTGAAAATCAAAGTTGGCGGGCCGAACGACGAACAAAACATCGCCGCCGTGCGGGCTGAAGCGCCGACCAAGCGATTGCGCGTGGATGCGAACGAAGGTTGGAAGACGAAGGAGGAAGCGCTGGAAAAAATCGAATGGCTCGCGCGCGATCCGAACATCGAGTTCGTCGAGCAACCAATGCCGGCGACGTCTTCGCGCGCTGATTACGCGTGGCTCAAGGCGCGTTCGCCACTGCCGATCATGGCTGACGAGTCGTATCTCAACGCGTCGCACATCGATGTGGCGGCGGAATGTTTTCACGCCGTGAACGTGAAGCTGTGCAAGACCGGCGGAGTCACACGCGGCTTCGAAGCGTTGAGCGCCGCGCGCCGCGCCGGACTGAAGACGATGCTCGGCTGCATGATCGAATCGAGCGTCCTGATCTCCGCCGGAGCGCATCTCGCCGAGCTCACCGATTATCTCGATCTCGATGGCAACGTGTTGACCACCAACGATCCGTATCGCGGTGTGCGCACCGAGCGCGGCGTGATGAGCTTCGCGGGTGTGGATCCGAAGATCGGGCTGCGCGTGACGCCGCGGTAAGCCGGAACGATGCGGTTCGTATCGGGGAGCACACGCGCCCTCGCGTGTTCCGGCCGGCGCCCTCGCCGGTCGGTGCCGGGCGCGTTAACCAAACCCAATGGTTCCCCGTGCCGCCGCTCTCCGTTGTTCCGCGAGGGCGCGTGCGCTCCCCATCCAACTCCATCGGTCCCGCCAAGCGACGATCTGATCACCGAAGGGGCTTCGGTGCCTTCAACCGCGCGCGATAATAGTCGAGCACGACCGCTGCAACGATCACGCATCCCGTCACGAGCCGCTTCGTCGGCTCCTTCGCGCCCATTTGCGCAAGACCATATTCGAGAACCGCGATGATCAGCACGCCGAAGAGGCTGTTGATCACCGAACCGCGTCCGCCCATCAGACTTGTGCCGCCAATCACCACGGCCGCGATCGCGTTGAGTTCGAACCCGATGCCCGCATTCGGATCGGCAGCACCGAGGCGCGAGACATTGCTGATCGCGGCGCAACCAGCCAACGCGCCGCTGATGATGTAAACCGCGATCTTGATCGGGCGCGGATTAATTCCAGAGAAGCGCACCACTTGCTCGTTCGTTCCCACGGCGATCATGTAGCGGCCGAACACCGAGCGTGTGAGAACAATGTGTGCGAGCGCGACCATCGCCATCGCCGCGATGAACAACAGCGAAATTCCTCCGAGCTGAATCTCGGCGAGCCGTTCGACACGCGCGCCGATGTAAGCGGTCTTCGATTGCGAAACGAGATACGTCCCGCCACGCGCCGACTCGATCATTCCCAACGTGACAATGAACGCGGGCAGCGACCCATCGCACGATGATGGCTCCGTTCACCACGCCGCACACTAAACCCGTCAACACACAGAGCACGAGACCGAGCGGCAGCGGCAAGTGCCATCGCATCAATGCCAAGCCCGAGCACCGATCCGCAAAGCCCGAGCAATGAACCGACCGACAGATCAATCCCGCCGATGATGAGCACGAATGTCATTCCGACCGCCATGAAGATTGCGTCGGGGATCGGGTTGGCGATGGTGCGGAAAGTGTCCTCAGTGAAGAAGTGTGCGCTCGAGAAGCTGAAGAACGCGATCAGCGCGCCAAGCACGAGCGTAAGCCCGAGATACTCGGCCAGATGCGTGCGCAGCGAAGAGCCTTTCATGCGAGACGGACAGAAACAGGAAAGTTGAACCACGGAGCACACGGAATACACGGAAGGATTTCTGTTCCGTGTCTTCTGTGTATTCCGTGGTTCATTTCTCCGCTCACTTCAGTTTGCCTGCCGTGATCAGGTCCACCGGCGTCTCGTGATCTTTCGGCGCGGCCTTCAACGCCGCGACCGCGCCGAGCGCCATGCTGTCGTTGCAACAAAGGATCGCTTTCAATTCCGGCTGCTCCGTGAGCAACGCAGCAATAATCCGATTCGCTTTGTCCGTCTCTCAATTCCCAGCCTGCGAACTCAGGATGTTCATGCCCGCAGACTTCATCGCGTCCTCAAAGCCGAGCTTGCGCTGCATGCCATTCATCGCGCCCGGCACGCCTTCAATGATCGCGACCTTGTCGGCCTTCTGAAGTTTAGTCGCGAGGAACTCGCCCGCCATGCGCGCGCCTTTGCGATTGTCCGGTCCGACGAATGGGATTGTGAGCTTTCGCTCTGCGAGCACCTCGGCGTTGAACTTGTTGTCGATGTTCACGACGGCGATGCCCGCGTCCATCGCGCGTTTGCACACGCCGATGAGCGCCTGCGAATCCGCCGGTGCGATCACGATCGCGTCCACCTTCTGCCCGACCATCTGCTCCACAAGTTGCATCTGACTCGGCGACGTTCTCGTTTGTCGGTGCAGCAAGCGCTGACTCGTGCGCGAGAGGCTCAACCTGTCGCATGGCGAGAAAACAAATGAGTGCACCGACAAGAGTTCCAGCGACGAAGAATACAATTGTTTTCAACGCGCCTTGGCCTGAATTGATTGCGCGAGCTTCGCCGCCTGATTGCGCAAATCCTGGTTCGTGGAGTTCGCAGCGATCTTCTGGAGTGCGGCTCCAACGGCGGCAGGATCCGATGGTGCCACGGCGGCTGCGATCTGAAGCACCGCGGCGGCGGCTTCGTTGTGCAACGTCTTGTCGTCGAGATACGGCGCGAGCAAGCGAAAGCTCTCGATGTGTTTCACGCGGCCGAGTCCGGAGAGAATCATGCGCCGCTCTTCCAGTGTCTGCGCCGAATCGTTGGCGCGTTGAAACCATTTCACGATCACGCTCTCGGGCCGTTGCTTTTCCTCCGCAGCGGTCGTGGCCAGGCGCACTGCGGATGACATCGCCGCCTTGCGCAGTCCCGCGTCCGAAGCGGATTTCGCGATCGCAAACAACGGCTCGATCGGCGTCGGGTCGGGCCACGAAGCGAGTTGCTCGATCGCGAATTTTGCCGCAGGAGAGTTTGCGTCGCGTGTCACCGCGAGAATTTCCGGTAACGCATTTGTATAGCCGATTGTGACGAGAATCTTGATCCATGAAATCTTGAGCGCCGAGTCTGTTGCCTGCTTCAACTCAGCGAGAGCAGCTTCACCGCCCTGAGCCTCGCGCGCTGATCTGGTGGAAACACCGACAATGGCGTTCTCCGCCGCGTCGCGAACCGCGTCGTCCTTTGCAGACTTATTGATCGCGATGAGCTTCGGCAACTCAGCCGGACCCGCGAGCGATTTCAGCGCGATCAACGAAGCAACGCTGATCTTGGAATCAGCGTCGGACGCGCATTTCAACAAGTCTGGAACGCCGGTCGTCGCATTGCGCCGTTCGAGCAGCCGGATGTATTTGATCCGCGTTGCCGAGTCGGGCGCGGAAGCAAGAGCCTTCATCACTTGCTGATCAACAGCGGCGCTGTTCATGCGGCTGAGGCTGGTCATCGCCATGGCCGCTTCGTCAGGGCGCGCTTCGTTGACAATCGCCTTCAGCAACACGCCGGCTTCCGGAGCGCCGCCGATTGAGCCAAGAACATTGAGCGCGGCGATTCGAACCGCAGCGTCATCGCTCGAGGTTTTTGCCTGCGCCACTTTCAGCGACTCCGCGTTGTGGCAATAGATGAGCGCATTGAGCAGTTGCACCTGCAAGTCTGCGGGTGCGCGGTTCAACTCGGCGTTCAATGCCTTCGCCAGGCGATCACTTGGGATCTGCCGAATGGAAATGAGTGCGGCGTTGCGAATGATGCGTTCGTCCGAACGAAGTTGTTCAACGAGCAATTCCGCGCCTTTCGTTTTGCGAGCCACGATCGCGCCGCGCGTTGCTCCAGCGCGATAGATCGCGGGCACTTTCGCGACACGCACGGCGTCATACAGATCGCCTGCATCGCTGTCGCGCTTCAGCGCGAGTTTCGTCTCAGCCGCGTGAAGCAAGCCGGCTGCGGCATTGGCACGCGCGGTGTCGGAACCTTTCGTCAGTGTGTCGCGCAATATTTTCAACGCATCCTTGTTCGCGATGCGACCGAGCGCGAGCAGCGCTTCGGCAGAAGCACCGGATGCCGGATCGCCCACGAGCCGCGTCAACAGCGTCACTGATTTTTCATCACGCAACGTGCCGAGCGAATTCACCACGCCGATGAGCAGGTTTCCCTTGAGCGTTTCGGCAGCGGTGCGCAGCGCAGCCGCGGCGCTTGGGTCGGGAATGCCTTCAAGCCCGCTGCGCGCGTAGGCGGTGAGCTTTTCGTCACCGAGTGCGGCGGCAAGCGCGGGCACGGCCTCGCTGGTTCCAAATTCGCCGAGTTGCTGGCAGGCGCGTGCCTTGTCGTAAAACGGCGCTTCAGCGGATTGAAGGACCGCGATGAGCTGGCGTGTTTTGTCCGCGCTGGTCTCCGCAGCCGTGGCGATCAGCGCGAAGACCAAGAGAGCAAGGGCGAAGACTAAGGCGTTCATGCGAACCAACGATCTGTTTCCCCTCACCTCAACCCAAAGTTCGCGCTTTGAAATCCTGAACCGTAGCAGCCGAGGTAACGAGGCTCTGATCTTCCTCAGCC
>JBBRBM010000118.1:0-19241 GCA_038205745.1 Verrucomicrobiota bacterium
CAGGTGGTTGCGATTGGTTACGCCGTCGATCGTGGCGAGCAACTTTCCGGCATCAACTGTGTCGCGGCGACGATCGTGGATCGGCATGGCTACCCGATCGCATCCATCTGGACGACGGGCCCGACCGAGCGCATTCGGCGCAGTGATTTTCCTGATATAGGCGCCAAGGTGGCCCAGCATGCGCGCATCATTTCGGCTCGGCTCGGCTTCGGCGCACTTAACTCCAATGGCGGTCTAACTCCGCCAGCCAAAATAAAGTGAAACCCTCGACCTCAATTCCCAAGGTCACTCTAAACGGATTCCAAAAATTTCTAGCGGCGATGTTTTGTGCCGCACTTGCGCTGAGTCCGGAGGTCGGAACGGCGGCGGAGAAAGGAGATACCGCCAAAAGCGATTGCGTGCCCTTCATGCTGGCGACGCGCGCCGCGTTGAAAGGCGGCAGCAACGTCCGCGCTTCGTCATGGCACACCACGGGCCCGTTAAAGGCGAAGTCGTTTTCCGAAGTGCTGTTTCCAGAGAAGGGGATCGATCTCGAAGCAACCAAGGGCACCAAAATGCTCTGGCAGAGCAAGTCGTACCCGGACGGCACGGTGAATAGCGTCAAAGCCGGCGACAGCACGGCGAATTACTTGTATCGCGTCCTTGTCGCGAAGACGGCGGAGCCGTTGCAGATCAGCCTTGGCAGCGATGACGGACTGGAGTTTTGGTTCAATGGCGAGAAACTCGTCTCCAAGGATGTGCCGCGCGGCGTCGCGCCGGACCAGGATATCGTCAAGGTCACGTTGAAGCCCGGCACGAACACGGTGCTCGTCAAAATTTTCAATCGCACCGGCGACTCGGGCTTCTATTTCAACACCGACCGTTCCACTGGCGGCGCGTCCACTGTGATCGCGCAGAAATTTCCGGCCGAGGCGAAACTGCTGGCGCGTTATGCGAACGTGGATGCATGGATTGCCAATCCCGAGAACACCAGCGTCGAGCGCAAAGCGATCACGAAGCTGCTCGATCGTCTGGGCGATTCTGCGAACGAGCGGCAGGAGTTTGACGCATGGGTGAAGGCTGCCGCGCCGCCGCAGGATCAGCGTTGGCTCGCACTGACTCTGACGCTCGCGCAACGCGTGGAGGCATTCGACACGTCGCTCGCGGACGTGGCCTCGCTGAATGTTCCGGCGCTTCGGCTCGCGGTGGAGGATTTGACGCGATCGTTCCCCGATCAGTATCAGGGCGGCAGGGCGTTTCTTGAAGAGTTGACCACGTTCGAGAAGAACCTTCCGGCCACGCGCGCGGCGTTGGAGAAGGGCGACCGGAAGGCGCTCGAAGCATTCGCGCGTTTCAAGGGACTCGAACGAAAGGCGCTCCTCGCGAACCCACTCTTGAATTTCGACGACCTGCTCGTCGTGAAGCGTCGCGAGGGAAACCTCGGGTTGCCGCAGAACTGGCAAGGCAACTCCAGCCTCAACTCGCGCGCCGAGAACGAACTCGTGCGCTTGCCGGTGAAAGCCGCGAACCCGTCTCTCACGACTGTCTTCAAGCCGCAGGAAAACTACTTCGTGGGCGATGTCGATCTGAACTACGACGCCGACAAATTTCTGTACTCGTCTATCGGCACCAACAAACGCTGGCAGGTCTTCGAGATGAAGTTGGACGGCAGCGCCCCACGTCAGGTTTCACCGACGGACGAGCCGGACATCGACAGCTACGACGCCGTCTATTTGCCGGATGGACGGATCATCTTCGATTCCACCAGCACCTTTCAAGGCGTGCCCTGCGTCGGTGGCGCCGACTACGTCGCGAATCTTCACATCATGAATCCAGACGGCACGGGAGTGCGCCGGCTCTGCTTCGATCAGGACAACGACTGGTATCCCGTTGTGCTGCCGAGCGGACGCGTGATGTATCTGCGTTGGGAATACACCGACTCGGCGCATTATTTTAGCCGCGTGCTCATGTCCATGAATCCGGACGGCACTGGGCAGACGGAGATGTATCACAGCAGCTCGTATTGGCCGAACGGCATTTGGTATGCGCGCCCGTTGCCCGGCAGTTCGACGAAGTTCGTCGGTGTCATCTCGGGTCATCACGGCGTGCCGCGCATGGGCGAGCTGGTGATTTTCGACACGGCACGCGGACGGCAGGAAGACAGCGGCGCGGTGCAACGCATTCCAGGTTATGGCAAGCCCGTGAAGGGAATCATCAAGGACGAGTTGGTGAACAGCTCGTGGCCGAAGTTTCTGCATCCATATCCGCTCAGCGATAAATATTTCCTCGTCTCATGCAAGCCGACGGCGAACTCGCCGTGGGGAATTTATCTCGTCGATATTTTCGACAACATGCTCCTGCTGAAAGAGGAGCCGGGCTGGGCGCTGTTCGAGCCGTTGCCCATTCGCAAGACGACTCGTCCGCCGGTGATCGCGGACAAGGTCAAGCTCGGCGAGACAAACGCCACGGTTTACGTGCATGACATCTACGCCGGCCCGGGACTGCGTGGCGTGCCGCGTGGCACGGTGAAAAATCTTCGCCTGTTCCAATACGAGTTCTCCTATCGCAACCAGGGCGGCCATTACTTCGTCGGAATGGAAGGCGGATGGGACGTGCGCCGCATGATCGGCACGGTGCCGGTGGAAGAGGACGGCTCGGCGATGTTCCGCGTGCCGGCGAACACGCCTGTCGCGCTGCAACCGCTCGACGACGAGGGCAAGGCGCTTCAGCAGATGCGGAGCTGGTTCGTCGGAATGCCTGGTGAATTTGTCTCATGCGTGGGTTGCCATGAACCGCAGAACTCCACGACCGCGTTGAGGATGGGAACTGCTGCGCGGAAAACGCCCGTGGACCCGATTCCGTGGAAGGGACCCAAGCGCGGCTTCAGCTTCATCCGTGAGGTGCAGCCGGTGCTCGATAAATACTGCTCGGGCTGTCACGACGGCAAAGAGGCGGACCGTCCGAAATTTTCCGATCCGACGATCACGAAGACCAGCGGCGGCATTTCTTCGCTGCCGCTTTCGTATCTCGAGTTGCATCCTTACATCCGCCGCAACGGTCCCGAAGGCGATTACCACACGCTCACGCCGCTGGAGTTTCATGCGAACACCAGCCTCTTGCTGCAAATGCTTCGCAAGGGTCACTACAACGTGAAGCTCGACGCCGACGCGTGGGATCGTCTGCTCACCTGGATCGACATCAATGTGCCCGCACACGGCACATTCCATGAGGCTGCCGCGATTCCGTCGAACTACGCGCGGCGCCGGAACGAGACGAAGAAAAAGTACGCCAACCTTGATGAAGACATCGAGATGATCCCGGTGATCAACCGCAAGCCCGAGTCGTTTGTGAAGCCCGAGCCACTGCCAGAACGGCCGGCGCGGCTAACGCTCAATGGCTGGCCGATCGGCGCTGACAAAGCGAAGCAGATGCAATCCTCGCCTGGAGTCGCTGAGCAGAAGCTCGATCTCGGCAACAACGTTGCGATCACGCTGAAGCGCATTCCCGCCGGGGAATTCGTGATGGGAGACGTGGACGGTTACGCGAATGAGTTTCCCATGACGCGCGCAAAGATCGAGCGCGCGTTCTGGATGGCATCCACCGAGATCAGTCTGGAGCAATATCAGCAGTTCAATGCGGAGCATCGGAACGGCTACTACGACATGCATTACAAGGACCAGGTGAAGCCTGGTTACCTCATGGACTCGCCGCAATTTCCCGCGATCCGCGTTTCGTGGCACGAGGCTGTGGCTTTCTGTCAATGGCTCTCAGCCCGTACCGGCAAGAGCGTGCTATTGCCGACCGAAGCGCAATGGGAGTGGGCCTGCCGCGCGGGCACAGACTCGCCGATGTTTTACGGCGACTTGAACGCAAATTTTGCCACGTTCGCAAACCTCGCCGACGCGTCGCTCGCGCAACTCGCCGTCACTGGAGTTGATCCGCAGCCCATCAAGAACCCGGACAAGTTTTGGGACTTTGTGCCGAAGGAAGCGCGCTTCAACGACGGCGTGCTGCACCTGGCGAGTGTTGGTCACTACGAAGCGAACGCGTGGGGACTGCGTGACATGATCGGCAATGTCGGTGAGTGGACGCTGGACGATTATCGCCCGCAAGTTTCTGCGTCTGCGAAAGCGCCTGGCACCGGCGAAATCAAGACCGTGCGCGGCGGCTCATGGCGCGATCGTCCGAAGGAATCGCGCGCTTCGGCTCGCTGGGATTACCCCGCGTGGCAGCGTGTTTACAACGTCGGCTTTCGCGTGGTGGTGCTCGACTGATCGTATGCGACGCGCGCTTTCCAAAACTCACCTGGCAGCGGCACTCGCGGTGTTCGCGCTGCTTTCGCTGAGTGCGGCCGCGGCATCGATTGGCAAGCCGAATGGAAAAGTCCTCACTGCTGGAGATCGTCGTGTAATGGTGCTTTCACCTGCGGGAGAAGTGGTTTGGGAATACCCGACGAAGCTGACGCACGACGCGTGGATGTTGCCGAGTGGCAACGTGCTTTTCGCTGACGGCGAATCGGTGACGGAGGTCACGCCGGAGAAGAAGGTTGTCTTCCGCTATCAGCCCGCTGACGCAAAAGGCGGCGGTAATTACGCGTGCCAGCGCTTGCCGGGTGGCAAAAAGGAATACACGCCGGGCGGAAAAGTCGCGTGGCAGGTCCAGGTTCCCGGCGGGATTGCCTTCGCTGCTTGCCGCACCGATAAAGGCACCACGCTCGTTTCGAGCCTTGATCAGGTCAGCGAATTCGACGAAGCGGGTAAGATCGTTTGGCAGTGCGCGACGACTGATGTTCCCGAATCAGATGCGCGCAACTTCACCGGCATTCATCTGCTCCCGAACGGCAACGTCCTCATCGGCTGTTATCAGGCTTACAAAGACAAGAAGGGCTCGGCGCTCCTCGAAATCTCGCGCGACAAGAAGATCGTGTGGACTTACTCGAACCCCGCCGCGGACTCCACGATGATGGCGGTGCAAATATTGTCACCGCTCGGTGAACTCCTCGCCGGCGCGTGTCTCCGTTGAACTATTTCGACTCCATGAAACTCACATCAAATCACAAGCCAAAGATAAAAGCATGAACGCCAAACTGCTCTCTCGTGTGGGCCTCGCTGTCGCGATCGCGATCGGCGCCGCCCTGTTCGTCACCGACATCTCCGCCAAGGATCCCAAGCCCATGAAGAAAGTGAAATTGCCCAAGTATAAAAACGAGGACTTCTACAAAGACGGAAAGTTCCAGGCCGAGAAAGGGAAGCAGGCTTACTTCGATATGATGGAAGCCCACGGCTATCCGGTGACGGATTGGCTTCGCACGAATATTTGGGCGACGGATTTCGGTCTTGGCGATTTCGTCAACACCGGCATGGGCGGCGTGTTCTGGGTCAACTCGCAGGAGCACAACTATTTCGCGCATGAGATTTATCTCTTCCCCGGCCAGATGATCGTGGAACACGCGCACGCCGCGACCGCGAAGGGCAAGGCGAAGATGGAGAGCTGGCAGGTGCGCCACGGCAGCATCTACACGTTCGGGGAAGAAGGCGAATTGATCCCGGCGGCCGTCGAGCTGCCGAAGAGCCAGGAGAAGTTCATCACGGTCAAGAAGCAGTATTTCATGAAGCCGGGCGACATCCGCACCTTGAATCGCATTGAGGCCAAACACTTCATGATGGGCGGCGCAGATGGCGCAATTGTGAGCGAGTACGCCAGCTTCCACGATGGCGACGGGCTCCGCTTCACCAATCCGAATGTGAAGTTCTAAAGCGCCGCTGAATAAATTTCGCTCGTTGTGAACTCGAACGCGTTCTTCCCCCTCACCCCGGCCCTCTCCCCGAGGGAGAGGGCCGGGGTGAGGGGAAACGCGACATCGTTACTCCAAATGCGCAAATCTCACCGCAAAGTCTCAAACACTCACTGATCCAAAACCCAATGAAAAAGGAATTTCACCACGTCGGCATCCCGACCACCAACACGCAGCCAAATGAGACTTATCTCGAAGGCGCGAAGCTTTATGTGACCGACGCGAACGCTGCGCCAAACCGCATCGAGATGTTGCGCTTCGAACCCGGCAGTCCATTGCCGGAAATTTTGAAGACGACCGCACACGTGGCCTACGTCGTCGACAATCTCGACGCGGCGCTTGCCGGCCAGCGTGTGATCCTGCCGCCGTTTGTGCCGATGCCCGGTGTGAAGGTGGCGTTTATTCAGGACGGCGAAGTACCGGTGGAGTTCATGGAAATCTCGAAGTGACTGCGTATGAAAAAATTTATTAACGATCCGAAGAACCTCACACGTGAACTGCTGGAGGGTTTCGCCATCGCGCACAGCGATGTCGTCACCGTGAAGTCGGAGAAGATCGTCTGCCGCGCGCAGGCGAAGTCCACCGACAAAGTTGCAATCGTCACGCTTGGCGGTGCGGGACATGAGCCGGCGTTGAGCGGCTTCGTTGGCACCGGCATGCTCGATTACAGCGTGGTGGGCGACATCTTTGCCGCGCCTGGCCCTCCGAAAGTTTTCGAAGCGCTGCGCATGGCCAATCGCAAAGCGGGCATCCTCTTCGTGGTGTTGAATCACGCAGGCGACGTGATGAGCGCGAACATGGCCGCGGAGATGGCTGACAAGGAAGGCATTCCCTACAAGATGATTCTCACGCACGAGGACATCGCGCCGGGTGCCGACGCCCCGGCGGAAGATCGACGCGGTCTTGTCGGTTGTATTCCGCTCTACAAGATCGCCGGCGCAGCCGCAGAGGCGGGCAAGAGCCTTGATGAAGTTTACGCAATCGCGCAGCGCTTCAACGAGAACATGGCGACACTCGCTGTTGCCATGAACACCGCCACGCATCCCGCTTCCGGCCAGAAAATTTTCGAGCTGGCCGAGGACGAAATGGAGATCGGCATGGGCCAGCATGGTGAGGCGGGCACGGGACCATCGAAGATCATGACCGCTGACCAGACGGCTGACGTGATGCTCACGCGCTTGCTGCTCGCGATCAAAGCGAAGGCCGGCGACCGCGTCATGCTGCTCATCAACGGCAGCGGCGCGACGACGCTGATGGAGATGTTCATCGTGTTGCGCGCGTGCAAGATGATCCTCGACGCGAAAGGCATTACCCTTTCCGTGGCGCGTTGCGGAGAGTTTCTCACCGTGCAGGAGATGGCCGGCTTCCAGATGTTCGCCGCGAAAATGGACGATGAGTTGCTCCGTTATTGGAACGCTCCATGCAACACTCCGTCGCTCACGATCGGCTAATCGTGCCCATGTCAGACGTCATCAATTACGCGGGTTTGTGCAGCATGCTCCACGGAGCCACTGCGCAGATCCGCGCCAATCACGAAATGCTCTCACGCCTCGACGCGGCAACGGGCGACGGTGATCACGGCACAACGATTCTGCGTGCAATGGAAGCCGTCAGCAAGACAGCCACTGAGCACACGGGCACGGACGCGAAGTCGCTCCTCGCCGCGGTGGGCTGGGCCGTCATGTCGTGTGATGGCGGCTCCACGGGGCCTTTGCTCGGTTCATTCTTCACGGGCATGAGCGACGCGAGCGACGGTGTCGATGAGTGGAATTCAGCGAAGCTTGCCTCGGTGATCGAATCGGGCGTTGCCAAAATGGCGAAACAGAGTCGCGCGAAGGTCGGCGACAAAACGATGATGGACGCGTTCCTCCCCGCGGTCGATGCGTTGAAAGCCGCCGATCGTGCGCTGGCGCCGAAAGCTGCTCTTCAACAAGCGGCCGCAGCGGCAGCGCAAGGTGCGGAAGCCACGAAGGCGATGCGCGCCAAATTCGGTCGCGCGCGCAATCTCGGCGACCGCGTCATCGGCCATCCCGATCCCGGGGCCGTTTCCATTTCACTCATCCTCAAAGGTTTCAGCGAAGGGCTTTAACATTATCATTACTTAAGAACTCGAACTCCTATGGCAGACAACGACACGAACAAGGACGCCGCCGATTACGGCATTGGCGTTCCCGTCAAGAAACACAGCTTCTTTCTAAAGGGCCTCGACCACGTCGATTGGGGCATGAAGGACCGGCTCAGCCGCATTTTCAATCCGAAGTCCGGCCACACCGTCATGCTGGCGTTCGACCACGGATACATCATGGGGCCGACCTCCGGCCTGGAGCGCATGGATCTCACGATCACGCCGTTGATCGAGCACGCCGATTGCATCATGTGTACGCGCGGTGCGCTGCGCTCGATTGTCCCGCCCTCGTCGAATAAGCCCGTCTCGCTGCGCTATTCCGCCGGCACGACCGTGCTCACCGATCTCAACGACGAATGCATTCTCGATATCGAGGACGCCATCCGCGTCAACGCGTCCGCGCTCGCGGTGATGGTCGCCATCGGCAGTAAGTTCGAAGCAAAGACGATCAACAACCTCGTGAAGACCGCCGATCTCGGAAACAAATACGGCATCCCCACGCTCGGCGTGACCGCCGTCGGCAAAGAGTTGGTGCGCGACGCGCGTTATCTTGCACTGGCTTGCCGCGTTTGCGCGGAGAACGGCGCGACGTTTGTGAAGACTTACAATTGCGAACCCGACTTCGAGAAGGTGACCGCCACTTGTCCCGTGCCGATCGTGGTGGCTGGCGGCAAGAAGTTGCCCGAGTTGGAGGCATTACAGTTGGCGTATGATTCCATCCAACAGGGCGCATCCGGCGTGGATATGGGCCGCAATGTTTTCCAGGCCGAACACCCCGTCGCGATGCTTCAGGCCATCCGCGCCGTTGTTCACGACGGTCGCAAACCGAAGGACGCGTTCGACCTTTACCAGACGTTGAAGCGAGCGAAGTAGCAGTTCGCCGCATCGATCACGGATACTCGTTATTGCGGCGTGTAATTGGACGCTGGCGGGTTTTGCTTCGCGTCGATTCCCAACGGGTGGAGCGCGGTTCGGAGGAATTTTTACAATAAAGGATCCGCTCCGGCGTCTGAGCCTGTTGTTTGCGATGACAATGGAACCCCGAGTTGTATCCGAAGGCCGCCGTGCATTTACGCTGATTGAGCTGCTGACGGTTATTGCGATCATTGCGCTTCTCGCCGCAATGCTGCTGCCTTCATTGGCGCGAGCCAAAAGGCAGGTTCGTGATATCCAATGTACTTCTCAACTCAAGCAATGCGCCACCGCCATGTATTCCTATCTGGGAGAGCACGATGACCGGCTCTTCTGGGGCGATCCACGGTCAACGGCCATCAATTACGAGGGCATGGATTTTTTCGTCTGGGCCGGGCGCACGAACAATTGCCTCAACACGGGGCAAAGCAATCTGTTCAACCGCATCGATCGTCCGCTCAACCATTACGGTCTCACCGAAAAGGTGGTGACTTGCCCGGTGGATCGCGGGGTCAACGCGTTTTCACCGCGCCTGGTCGATTTCGTAGGCAACTCCTACCAGTTCAATGCGACGGGTTACGGCGGGGTGGGCGGCCTGGCCGGCCAGCTCGCGAGCGGCATGGAGGCTCCCGTGAACACGGTGATGTTCTTCGACCATCCGCTTTACTACGCGAACCTGACCAACGGCTGGCACGACTCCTTCGTCAACAAAGGCCGTGTTGCTCTGCTCGATGGTCATGTGGAACCGCATAGCGCGCTGAGCATCCAGACGTTGCTTTGGTAAGTTCAACAGTGCGGCGGAGTGACATGCCAGCTATGCCTGAAGCGGCATTGCAACGTCTGCAGGATCCAAAAGCGGATTCAATCCGAACGTTGCCTGATTCACGGAAGCCAGATTCACGTCGCCGTGTTCGACGCGCAGCGTTGCGAAGCCTTGCTCGTGTTGGCGGTAAAGATCGCTGTGATTCACGAGAACAGTCTTCTGCCACTGTTCAGGCCAGAGCGACAGCCCGCGAAAATAGTGATGACCGTTTCGCTCGACGTGAGCGATGCCGAGCGCTGCCATCATGGCGAGATCCTGAAGTAACGCCACCGGTCCGAGGTTCGCGAGATCCTCGCCGGTCAACTCGCCACGATCACCGCGTCGTCGTCGATGTTCGAGCAGACAGGCGTTGGCGATGCCTTTGATGATGCCTTTGCAGTTCTTGTGGCTCGTGCCCTGATAGCCGAGAGCAAGCGCGCGCGGCAAATCGCCGAGCGCCGCTTCCGATTCGTCGATGATCAGGCAGGGACGATCCTTCCAGTCGTGAAGAACGTCACGCGCAGCTTCGCTCAACGCATGGTCGCGATGCACGGGTTGTTCAACGACCGCCACTTTGGAAAGGAAATCCTGGAGCGCAACCTCACCACGCAGTCGCGCCCAGAAATCTCGAAATTCGGCGAAGCTTTTGAAGTTTTCGTTGCCGTCGAGGGTGATGAGAAAGTCACCGTCCGTTTCGCGCGAAAGCGTTTCGTTCAACGAGATGAGCCGCGCGAGGTCGTGGTCGGCTTTGCCCGCCAGCTTGATCTTGAAAGCGCGCAGGCCATAGGTGCGAATGCAGCTCTCCAAATCCTGCGGCAGCCCATCATTCACGCGCTCCGTCGAGAGGATGTCGCCGGGCGTGATTGGATCGGTCAGTCCCACGGTGTGGCGAATCTGGATTGTGGATTTAGGCTGCTGCGGCAGGAGATCGCTTGGCGTCGCATTGCCGAGTTCGGAGTAAACCTCGCCGAGTTTCACGCCCAACAAATTCTGCCGGAGAATCTCGTGAAGCGGTTTCCGCAATGCTCGGCAGAACGCATCCAGCACCGCGCGTTCGATCAAGCTCACGCCGAGATTGGCCAGCAGTGGCGCGATCTTTTCAACCGCGGCCCAGGAGTTCTGCTGGCGATACAATTCCTGCCAGAGCTCAAAAAACGTGACGGGCCGAACGGCGATTGCAACCGCGAGTCGCGCGGCATTGCGGATCACAGCCAGCATCTCCGGCAAATCCTGCTCGAAGGTCGTGGTCGGATTTTTCGTGAACCATTTCGGCGGCAATCCTTCCGAAGCGAGGCCGATTACTTCGCGACCTTCGACCTGCAATCGCGCGCGTACGAACAGGTGCGGCACCTCCGTCATGCTTGCGATGCCGTAGCGAAACGGAAACCGCGTGCGCGTGGGATGACTGAAAAACTCGAAGCCGTGAATCGCGAAGCGCGGCGTCATGGGCGACCGAGGTAAAGATCGCGGCCCTTCGCGAGCGCGGCGATCTTCCGGTCGGCGACACTGCGCTTGAGCATCCAGAAGCCGCAATCCGGATGCACGTAGCGAACCCGCCCGGCGCCGAGCACGCTTTCTGCGCGCTCGATCGCGCGAGCGATTTCTTCCGGCGTCTCGACGTGATTCACCTTGATGTCAACCACGCCCAATCCAATCCCTATTCGCGAGTCGAGTGCCTTGAGCGCGTCCAGATCGGACGCAGGACGATGCGCCAGTTCGAGGACAAGATGATCGGTGCGCAATGAATTCAGAAACGCGAGCAGTGCGGTCCACGTGCCGCGTTGGATGGTTTGCCCGCCATAATTGCCGAAACAAAAGTGAACAGCCTTCTCCACCTTCACGGCATCGAGCACGCGGTTGATGGCTTCGGCGGCGAGCGGTGCGTCCGCCGGGTTGCCGGGAATGTTGGCTTCGTCCACCTGCACACAAGCGCAGTCGAGTTCGCCCACTTGCGCGGCAATGGCGTCTGCGACGGCCAGCGTGAGTTGATGAAAATCGTGGTAATGCTGATCGAGCAACGTTCGCGCGAGCATGTACGGACTCGTGAGCGTGAATTTGAATGGCCCGCCCGCGACGCTGCCGGCACGTGCGCAATCCTCGGGAATATTCAGCGTGCCCTCGGTGATGGGTGCGACGACGACCGCGGCGGGCTTCTGCCGAAAACGCATTTCGGACTTGGCGCGAAAGGCGTTGGTGTCGCGCCGGCCAACCTCGCGCCGAATGCCGCCGAGGCGATGGACGAAATATTCGATCATCCCGTTCGTGTCCGGATGATTTACGTCGAAGCGGTAAAGCTCGCCGTCGGTGGGAAGATCAATGCCGGCCTGGCGTTGCAGGTTAAAAACGACACGCGTGGCATCGAGCACAGCTTGTTCGCTCGGCAGCGCGGCGAGCCAGTCGGGAACGGGATACGAGCCGACGGTGGTGGTGAGGATGTTGGGTTTGCTCATGATTCAAAAGAACGGCCGCAACCAATCACGCTTCGATCTTCCACGGAGCACGGAGCGGTTTGGGTTTGAGGAAATCGTTGGCGGCATCATCACTCACGACTTTCTCGGTGTCAGGATTCCATTTAAGTGGACGGCCCAACTCGATGGCGGCGAGGGCCAGATGGGAAAGTGAATTCACGCGATGTCCGCCCTCGGCGTCATACATCGGCTGACGGCGCGACTTGACCGAATCGAGGAAGTCGCGCTTCTCGCTGGGCTTGAGCGGAAAGGTCACGTTGTTGCTGCGAGGCTTCCACGTCAGGATCGATTCGTTCGACGTTTCGAGCGTGTTGGGATAGCTCACTTCGATCCAGCCTTCCGTTCCCTCGAAACGCAGAAATGGTTTATCGGTGCGGCACGTGAGTCGCACGCCGTTGGCAAAGCGAAAGTGCGCTTCGAATTCCTGAATCACGTCCCAAAGATTTCCCGGCGGCGCAAACTTTCCGGTGGCATCAATCTCGACGGGACCGGTGTGCTCGGTGTCGTTGGCCCACATCGCGATGTCATTCAGATGCGCGCCCCAGTTCGCCATCATGCCGTCGGCGTAATCACGGATGCTGATCCAGCCTGGGCGGCCCTTGTCCTCGTGCGACGGATGGACGCGCTTTTCCGTGTAGGGCTTTTTCTGGGCTGGCCCGAGCCACATTTCATAATCCAATTCCGCCGGCACCGGCATGTCGGCTTGCGGACCGAGCGTGGAATCCTTCGGCGTCGAACTCAGGATGTGCTGAAGCTTTCCGATCTTGCCGTTGCGGACCAATTCGACGGCGCGATGAAAAACCCGGTTGCAGCGAAACTCGCTGTCAGTTCGGAAAACGCGTTTGTATTTCGTCACCGTTTCGCAGAGCACACGTCCTTCAGCAACGCTTCGAGTCAGAGGTTTTTCGCAGGCAACATCCTTGCCGGCTTTGAGCGCCGCGACGGCTTGCACCATGTGCCAATGATCTGGCGTGGCAATCATCACCGCGTCAATGTCCTTGCGCGCGATCAGGTCGCGCCAATCCCGAAACGTCGCGCAGCCCTTGAAAGCGCCGGAATCCGTTTGCGTGGCGTAGTGGGCTTCGACTTGTTTCTTCGCCTTCTCCATGCGCCACGAATCCACGTCACACACCGCCACGATCTGAGAGTCCTTCTCGCGGAGGAAGCCGGGGATGTTGGCATACGCTGTCTGACGTCCGGTGCCGATGATGCCGACCGTGATGCGATTGCTCGGGGCTACGGCTCCATCAAGCCCAAGCACGCGCGAGGGAACAATGAGCGGCGCGAGGAATGCCGTGCCGACGGCGGCGGTGCCGTGATGCAAAAACTGACGGCGGGAAAATGCAGCAGCACTCGGTTTGGAGATACGTTTCATAATCTGTGCATGGCGTTGAACGAGTTGGATCTGACGACCCATTTCGCCGGTTCATTGAGTGGGTGCATCGCACTCATGTCAATCTTCCAACCCGAGCGAGCACGCCGACTTCCTTTCTTTTTCACCGTCCATGAGCACGAGCTGTTTGATCGACGAAGCCCATTCGATCAACGCGAGGTAGCGTCCGAAATATTCGAGCAGCATCGCTTCATGAATCGTCTTCAGCTCGAGGTGGGTTGCTGGATTGTCCACGGGAATCCGGCCGGTTTCGGCGAGCAGCACGATGAACATCGCGGCGAACGCGAGAACATGCGACGGATCGAGAAATTTCCAGCCGGGCCCCTGACTCGCGAGCACGATCTCGCTGAGATTGGTGGAGCCAGCGGCGATTGCGACTGTGAAGATCGCGAGCATCATCGCGGGTTCAGCAATGGCGGCGATGGTCATTTCACGGCTGCTGCCCATCCCGCCGAATGTGCTCGCCGGATCGAGTCCGCCAGGCGCGAGAAAGAAGCGTCCCAGCGCCATCAATCCCACCAACGCCAGCGCGCCGCCGAAGAGACTCATCGGCGCCTGTGCCATCAGCATCGGAAGCATCAGCCCCGCAGAAACCGCGGTGAGGAATGCGACATACGGCGTGAGCGTGAACACCCACGACGCGTGTTCGGAGATCACCATGTCCTTGCGCCAGAATTTCAGCAGATCGAAGTAAGGCTGGTATAGGCGCGGGCCGCGACGGTTTTGCAGCTTGGCTTTCCAGTTCCTGATCAATCCGCTGACCAGACGTTCGCCGCCACCAAAACAAGCGCCGTCGCGAGCAACAGCGCGTTGTAGAAAGCTCCGAGCACACCGACGCTCTAGCGTCCGAAGAACCCACGCGCATAGCCAATCGAGTAAACCGAGAGCGTGAATCCGAGCAGGGACACGATCAGCAGGAAGAAGGCCTCGAGCGGGTCGAGTTGCACTTCGAGATGCATGCCCGGGATTGACGAAGCGAGCAACTCCACCACGGGTGCAGACTCGGCACCGGGCACGGCGAGAAACATGATGGCACTCGCTGTGCCGAAAATTCCCGCCAATGCCGCTGCGCCGAAGGAGAACAGATTCGTGAGTCTTTGATGCCGAACGAACAACAACCCCGCTGTTGCACCGGCTGCGTATCCACACAGCGATGTCAGCAGCAGCGTGGTTGGGTCGAAGTTCATGCAACGTCTTTGCCGTTGCGGATGGGCTTTGGTTCAGCGGCGTCCGGCTCGCTGGTTTTGCTGCCGGGCGCGCTGTTGAGGATCCTGCCCGCATGTTCGATTGCGGTGGCCAGTTCCTGGCGCACGGCTTCGATCTTTCGCCGCTCTGCTTCGAGTGGATCGCTGGAAACCGCGGGTGGCAGTCCCAGAATCTCGCGTGATCGGGCGAGTGCGATACCGATGTCGGCACAAACGTTCTCGCGGCCAAGGCGTTCGAGAAAGCCAGCGTTGTCCATCACGAGAAGCGGTTGCGTGTGTGGGCCGCTTAGCACGAGATGCCTTCCGCTTCGGTGCAATCGCTCGTAAAGATCTTCCAGCGCATTGAGGCCGGTCGCGTCCATCGCGAGCACTTTGCGCATGCGCAGGATTAGCACGTCAGGCTCTTCCTTCAGCCGCTTGAGCGCACTCTCCAGTTTGTCCGTCGCGCCAAAGAAGAACGCGCCGAACATCCGGTAGATCAGCACGCCATCGGGAATTTCTTTGCCGACCAGCGAATGGTGGGAACCTTCCGTCTCGGTGCTTTCATCGACGGCAGTGATCTGGCTCGTTTCCGAGACGCGTTTGATGAAAAGCACTGCCGCGAGCACCATTCCGATTTCGACGGCGACCGTCAGATCGATGATCACCGTCAAACTAAACGCGGTCAGAAATACAACGGCGTCACTTCGCGGCCATTTGGGCAGCCGGCCGAAGTTGTGCCATTCCCCCATGTTCAACGCCACGGTCACCAGCACCGCGCTGAGCGCAGCCAGCGGGATGAATTTCGCGAGTGGCGCCGCGACAAGGATGATGGCCAACAGCGTAATGGCGTGAACGATGCCGGCGATCGGGCTGCGCGCGCCACTCTTCACATTGGTGGCGGTGCGTGCGATCGCGCTCGTGGCGGCGATGCCGCCGAAGAGCGGAGCGACGATGTTGGCGAGACCTTGCGCCATCAGTTCCTGATTCGAATCGTGGCGATCATCCACCATGCCGTCGGCGACGACGGCGCAGAGCAGCGATTCGATCGCAGCGAGCAACGCGATGGTCGTCGCAGGTTGGAACAAGTGCTGGATGTTTTCCCACGACAGTTTCGGGATGTGCGGCGCGGGAAGCCCTTGCGGAATCCCGCCGAACTTGTTGCCGATCGTTTCGACCGGGATGTTGAACAACGCCACGGCCACCGTGCCGAGCACGAGCGCGACGATCGAACCGGGCACGCGCCGCTGCCAACTCTTCGGCCAGAACATGATGATCGCCAGCGATGCAGCGGCAAGTGTGAGCGTCGGCCATTGAAGGGTGCCGAAATGCTCGCCGAGCACTTTCATCTTCTCGATGAACTCCGAGGGCACTTTGTCCACCTGGAGTCCGAAGAAGTCTTTAATCTGCGTCGCGAAGATCAGCACCGCGATGCCGCTCGTGAAGCCCATGGTG
The DNA here is from genome assembly GCA_038205745.1 of Verrucomicrobiota bacterium. Classification (GTDB taxonomy): domain Bacteria; phylum Verrucomicrobiota; class Verrucomicrobiia; order Limisphaerales; family SIBH01; genus JANNGC01. The sequence goes on from JBBRBM010000118.1 coordinate 16,113, forward strand.
ACAGGGTAGGGAATGAATTTGATCATCGTGCCGAGCCGCGCCGCGCCCATCACGAACAGAATCACGCCCGCCATGACGGTGCAGATGGCGAGGTTCTCCAGGCCGTACTTCACGCCGATGCCGTAGAGGATGACGATGAACGCTCCCGTCGGCCCGCCGATGCAGACCTTCGTCCCGCCGAGCGCCGAGATGATGAATCCGGCAATGATTGCGGTGAAGATTCCCGCCTCCGGTTTCACGCCCGATGCGATTGCGAACGCCATTGCCAGCGGCAGCGCCACAATGCCGACGGTGACGCCGGCGATGAGATCAGGTGCAAGATCCTGGGCTTTGTAGCCCTTCAATGTGTCTAACAGCTTGGGTCGAAACGGAAAAGTCAGGTTCATCAGAGAATCGCAAACTCAAATGGGCTTCGCGGTTACAGGCGCGGAGCCGGTTCATCTTCATAACGCACAATGATTCTCGAATATCCGTCGGCGACGCACCATGCCAAAAATTGTCTGCTGCTTCTCTGGAGGAATGCGGAACAAATCCCAGTGGGAGCGCCTCGCGTCGCGCGCGTTCACTTCAAACACGGCAAACGTTCCCGGGCGGGCCATCCGGACAAAAAGCAAAGCCGCTCTGGTGCCAGCGCGGCTGCTTTCAGAAGGGCAGGGGGGATGTTGAGGTGGCGTGCCTCGCGCTGCGGTCGCTCCCACCTTTACGCCGCTTTGTCCAACGGCGCGGTTTTCGCGGGGGTGACCTCGGTCTCCTCCGCGCGGCTGCCGCGATTATCCACCACGGCGCGCGCGGCGAAATACTCCTCGTAAAACTTGGGGCTGGACTGTTGGAACTGGACCATCAACCCGTCCAGTTGATCGCGCAGAATTCCCACGGCGTCGCGCACCAGTTGCGGCAGCAACTGCGCGGCGGCGCTCTTCTTCACCCGGTTCTGTCGGGGCGCCACCTTCACGCCGTCAAACGCGTCGATCCGTTTCTTGAACAACCTCAGTTTGGCCGTCGTGATGCCATACTTGCCCAGATCATCCACCACCTCCGTCGCCGCGCTCCAGATCGCCTTGCAACGCGCCACCACGTCGCTCGCCTTGCCGGCGGCCACTTCCGATGGCGAATAACCCACCTTCGCGGCCAGTTCCGGGTCGCTGTTCTTCGTGGCATAGGAGCCAGCGGCGCCAATCACCTCGCACGCGGAAGTGCATAGGTGCTTGCGCGCCAGTTCCTTGAGTTCCTTCGCGCCCGGATTGCCCTGGGCGTGCTCCAACTGCTCATCGATCTGCTCCATCTTCTGGTCCAGCGCATCGACTCCTTCAGCGAACGCCTCGTGGTCCTTCCATATGGATTTGTATTTCTCAATAACGCCCGAAGTTGCCGTCACCATGTTGACTCGGTTTTGATCAGTGATTTTCATGGGGCGGCTGGATGCTTGGACTGTGCAAGCCTGAAAAACTCATATTCAGCGGCCAGATAAAATGGCAAGAGGCGATTCGTGGTGGGCGGCTGCTTGTTACACTGTGCAAAAGCCGGACAACTTATCGCTGGTGGAGGACATGGTGTCCACGCCGTGCGGAATAAGAGATCGATACCGCCCGCGACCAGATTTGCGAGGAAGGAGCCCCATTACAGCGCGTCTGTGCTCGGCTCGCTGCGTCGTACCCGCCTCGAAAAGGGGAGATGCACAATGGAACACTTCGCGGAAAGGTCGTTGCACCCCGGTTAACGCACCTGATGAAATGCGAATTCGATTCTTTTCCAAATTGGTGAGCTTTTGGCAAACACACCATTCCCATTTGGAACAGTTCAAACACTTTTCAGGCAAGCTCTGACGCCCATAAGCTTACGCCGCGAGAGTGATGCGCTTGAGGCTCGCGCCCCAGAAGGGTTCCCAAATACGCAGCACAAGCCAGCCTTGCTGGCGCAGCGTCTTCGTTCCCAAGCGATCACGAAGTTTATTCGCCTTGAATTTCCCCCAAAAAAAGCAGCCGATTATTCACCGGCCTGCCGGAATGCTTCGGGCATCCATGCCAAAAACAACCAGCCGGTGCCTGCGAAAGGTGAAGTCGGGGCATCCGAAAATGGGAAAATGTCGCCTCCATCCGGTGATTTTATTCTGCCTCAGGCGGAGAGGCTGGCCAAGCGGGTGCAGATAGTGTCCGGGTCGCGTAAAAGCCTCCGGGAACAATAAACATTACAATCTGATTAACTGACCCGTTTCGGTATTCGGAGGCCCTATTGCTTGTGGTCGCGCTGCGGCTGAGGACACCCCAAGCCTCGCGCCCAAGTTGTCGAGTCGGCGGTAAACAATCACCCATCACCATTCACCGGCAGCAGGATTAGAAACGATTGCGCCTGATTCTTTGAAAAGGCATGTGACTTTCCCCTTGATATTCCTGTTCTACGACGCTTCCGGCTATCAGGACGGCGAGGGAAATCTGTTTGGCGTTCTTGCCGCCAGACACTAACTTACGATCGCAAACCCGCCGAAGTCATGCAGCGCGCTGACGACGGCCCAGTTCAATACGGGCCAGTCGCTGTTAAGATCGGAACAATATGGACCAAAAAGCATTTCTCGACAGCGACCCAGCGACGGCGCAGATCGTCACCGAAGTCCGGCGAGAAGAGGCTCTGCTGAAAGCGGGAGCCCTGCAAAAGGCTATTTTCAACAGCGCCAACTTCTCGAGCATCGCCACAGACGCGAAGGGCGTCATTCAGATTTTCAACGTCGGCGCGGAGCGGATGCTGGGCTACACGGCCGCCGAGGTGATGAACAAGATCACGCCAGCGGACATCTCCGATCCGCAGGAAGTGATTTCGCGCGCCAAAGCGCTGAGCGTCGAGCTTGGAACGCCGATTACCCCGGGCTTCGAGGCCCTGGTGTTCAAGGCTTTGCGCGGCATCGAGGACATCTACGAACTGACCTACATCCGCAAGGATGGGAGCCGTTTTCCGGCGGTGGTGTCGGTCACGGCGTTGCGCGACGCTCAAAACGCTATCATCGGCTATCTGCTGATCGGCACCGACAACACCGCGCGCAAGCAGGCGGAAGAGGCGCTGCTGAAAGCGGGAGCCTTGCAAAAGGCTATTTTCAACAGCGCCAACTTTTCAAGCATCGCCACGGATGCGAAGGGCGTC
>JBBRBM010000119.1:0-18936 GCA_038205745.1 Verrucomicrobiota bacterium
GCTATCAGCTTCCGCTTTACGGGTATGTGGTGGAACTGGTTCACATCATCAATCTGAACAATCTCGGCGAAGCGCTGATCCAATTGGATACGATGAAAGATCTGGAGACTGGAGCGGGCTGTCAGCGGCGGAACGCCTTCAAATGAGTCCATCAGACGCACGATTGGTGTGATCACCCCGCGCGGCTGGCTTTTCCTGGAAATGCTGAATCACGCACGTCTGTTGGATGTGATGACCGCCAACGGATGGAACTCCGAACGAAGTAGTCATCCGCGCCAATGCGCTACTCGCGCAACGAAAAGGGTTACGTGATCCGCTCGGCCAGTTGGGACGGGGTGGATGATGGCGGCGCGCTCACGACACGAACCAAGCAGAACGCGCCGGAAAAGGGCGATTCGGTCTGGCGCATTCCTCCGCAAGATTGATCGCTGTCGTTCCGTTACTGTTGCAAGTAACTGAACAAATCGCGCACTTGCTGCGGATCCAATGCTTCAAGCAAACCTTCCGGCATCAGCGAAGTGGATGACGCGCGCAGTTCCTTCATGTCGGCGCGGTTCAACACAGAGCGCTGATTCTGCGCGTCGAGCAGTGTGATCGCGCTGTCGCTCTGTTCGGCGATCAAACCGCTGAGCGAGCGATCGTCCTTCATCTCCACGTTGTGATTCACGTACTCGGGCCGGATGAACGCGCTCGGATCGATGATCTGCGAAAGCATCCATTCGGTGTTCTTGCGATCCGAGCCGGTGAGTTCCGGGCCGATGGTGTTCCCTTCGCCGAAGAGCTTGTGGCAACTCGCGCAGACTTGCGTGAAAAGTGTTTTGCCATTCGTGGGATCGCCCTTGAAGCGATGCGTCGTGCCGCTCGGGTTGAGCACAAGTTTCAACCGATTGATCGTGCTCACCTTCTCTTCCGAAGACTGCGCCTGAAGTTTTCCCCAGCGCTTCTCGATCGCCGCGCTCAACTCGGGATCGTTGTGGGCGATCATCTGCCGCAGGACTTCAGGTGTGATCTCTTTTGCGTCGATCTTGCCGCTCTCGACCGCGCTGATGAGTTGTTTGCTCCACGCGGGGCGGCTTGCCAGCGCGGTGCGGGCGCGCGTTCGCGCTTCCGCAGACAGTCGTGAGTAACGTTCGACCAGTGCGGCAGACACGGATGGGTGCGAAATGTTTTCCAGCGCACTGATTGCTGCCGTCTGAAGTTTGGGTTTCCCATCCAACAATTGAGTGAGTGCAGGAACTGCGGCCACGCTTCCCCACTGGCCAATGGTTTCCGCGAGGGAGATGCGTTCAGCGTCTGGAGCTTTCGCATCGGCAAGCCGCACCAATGCCTTTTCCTTCGCACCGTCATGTCCGAGCCGCAGACCCACGCGCACGATCAATGGGTTTGTCGATCCTCCGCGCCATACGAGTTCGAAAGCTCCGGCGACCGCTTGCAGGTTCGCGATGCCGCGTTGTCCCTCCCACGCCTTGTCGAAACCGCGCAGCACCGCGTCGCGCTGCTCGCCGGGCATCGCGGTGCGCAACATCCACGCGCACTGCTGCCGACTGCTGCTGTTGGTTTCAGTCGCGAAACGTCGGGCCAGGCGCTCAATGATGTGCTGCCGCATCATGGGTTGCTGCCAATCGGCGGTGGAGGAAAGCAGCGTCAACACGTCATCGGAGTGCGCGGCCGTCTTGTCCTCAATTGCCCACCAAATCAGGAGCGGGATGTGTAAATCCGCGGTGTCTTCGTCGTGACGGATCAATTCACGCGTGATGGCCAGCGCGTCAGTAACCGGCAGCCGCTTCGCCGAACACGCGAGTTGGCTGCGCACGCTGGAGCTGCGTTCAGTGCGGGCGAATGCGACGATTTGTCTGCGCAACTCCGGCGTGATTTTCTTCGCATCACCAAGCAGACGGATCGTCCACGCGCGCACGGGGGCTGAAGAGTGCTGCAACAGCTTCGAAGCGATCGCGTCGTCGAAACCTCCGCACGTCTGCAAGGTCCAGAGCGATTGCAATGCAAGCGGAGCGTTTGTCGTTTGCGAAGATTGCGCGCGAAGTCTTGGAAGCACATTCGCGTCGTGCCGCTCGGCGAGTTGATTGCGTGCTTCACGGCGGAACCAGTCGTTGTGATGCGAAAGTAAATCAATGAGTTCGTCGTTGTTCAACTTCGCGAGATCGAACGACTGCTTTGGAGCGCCGGTCTCCGACCCGGCGCGTCCGGGTTGTTTCTGCGCGCGCCGGCTCGGAGAGCGGCGCTCCGTTGCTGCGATGCGATAGATGCGCCCCGTGTCCTTTTCCCAATTGTCAACGGGATCGACGTGCGACGCCCGCGCATCGCACCAGTCGCTCACGTAGACCGCACCATCCGGGCCGACGGTGCAGTCAACAGGACGAAACGTGACGTCATCCGTTTCGATGAATGAACCGCCGTAACGCGCCTTGAAGGTGGAGCCGGTGCGTTCGAGGAAATGCCAGTCGATGCTGCGCCGCAAAAGATTTGCTGCAATATAAGAGCTTTCGAACTGCTGCGAGAACGCGCCGCCGTGATACACGACACCGCCAGTGATTACGCGTCCGCCTTTCCAGCCGGTGTAAGGCATGTGTTCGAGATAGCCGTAGCTGTGCGGATTGTGCAGCGGGCCGTGCTTGGCAAAACCTTTCACGTAGTAGCCGCCTTGCACCTGATGCAGCCCGATCACGTCACCGAAGTTGGTGCCCACGATGACTTCGCCTTCGTCATCGAAGTCGAGTCCCCACGTGTTGCCGCCACCTTCGGCGAACAATTCGAACTCGTGCGTGATCGGATGGTAGCGCCAGACGCCTTGCTGAAACTCGACGCCGCGAATCTTCGCTGTGACCGTGCTGCCTTGCGCTCCATAGAGCCAGCCATCAGGTCCCCACGTAAGCGAGTTGGCGAGCGCGTGCGAGTCTTCCATGCCGAAGCCGCTGAGCAAAACTTCGGGCGGCCCGTCGGGGATGTCGTCGTGATTTTTGTCGGCGTAGAAGAGCAGGTAAGGTGGCTGCACCACGAACACGCCGCCGTGCCCAAGCGTGAATCCAGAGGCGAGATTCAAGTCGTTGAGGTAATCCTTGAACTTGTCCGGCTTGCCGTCGCCATTGGTGTCTTCGCAGATCGTGATGCGATCGATGCCTTTGGGACCGAGCGGAGGCGGCTCGGGAACGCGATCGTATTTCGTGCGCAGATATTGATCCACGCTCACGGCTTTCAGTCCCGCGGGAGTTGGATATTGCAAATACTGCAACACCCACATGCGCCCGCGTGCATCGAAGCTGACCGAGAGCGGTTGGCGAATCTGCGGTTCGCTCGCGACGAGCGTCACCTCGAAGCCCTCGGCCACGCGCATTTGCTTCAGCGCTTCCTGCGGAGATGGCGCGGCGTAGCATGGAACCAACAGTGCGAGCCACAACGTGAGCGCCAGCACAGATTTGGAGTGCGGTGACTTGTCACCACTTTTTCGTTGGGCGACCTGTCGCCCAACGAGCGGCGCGACAAGTCGCGACGCGGGAAAGCGCCGACGAGTCGGCGCGCTCCAAATCGCTCGACACATTCTTCTTCGCGGCGAACTATCGCACGGAGCCATGCGAGCAAAGATTCTCCTCAAAATCGTCGTCATTGGATTTGCGCTCACCACGTTAGCGCAGGAGGCGACGCACCTGCCACAAACATCCGCGCTGACGAACACTGGCGAAGCGAAAGGCGAACCCGCTCGGGCTTTCGCTCTTCTCCTTCATCATCGCGCAACACGAAGTAGCGACGGATTGGCTCGCGTCACTACCGTTCGTCGATGCACAGCGCATCGCGTTCTATGGATTGAGCTATGGCGGCAAGACGGCGATGCGCGTGCCCGCAGTCGTCGAACGTTACTGCCTCTCGATTTGCTCCGGCGATTTTAATGAGTGGGTGTTGAAAAACGCGACGACTGAATCGCCTTACAGTTACTTGTTCACCGGTGAGTACGAGATGCCGGAATGGGACTTGGGCCACACGGTGAATGGCACGAAACAGTCGATGCCGGTGAGTTTGAATTTGGAACAGTTTCAAGGATTCAACTTGGCGACGCTCATCAGCGAAGCTTCCGAGCCGAAGACGCAAGTGCGCGCACAATCCCTCGAACGTCCGTCGCAATGGCGACACGAAATGCCCGCGCAAGGTGGCTTCATTCTGCGGCTGGATAAGTGAAAGGCGAGCCAGTGCGATGCGCTCGCCGCGGCTTTTAGGTATCCAATGCCGTGCGGATGGTTTGCGCGAGCTTGGCGGCCTGGAAAGGCTTGGTGAGAAAATTAACGCCCTCGGTTAATGGAAAATCCTTGCCGACCCCCTCGGCGCTATAACCACTCATGTAGATGACTTTCAGTTTGGGATTCTCCTGAAGGAGACGTTGAGCCAAATCCTTCCCGGTCATTCCGTCGGGCATCACCAGGTCGGTGAGCAACAAACGAATCTCTTCGCGATTTTGTTTCCAGACTTCCAGGGCTTTGACGCCGGTGGACGCTTCCAGAACGTGATAGCCCAATAGCGCGAGGGCCTTTCGTAGAGAGACGGACAGAGAGGGATCGTCTTCAGCCAACAGAATAGTCTCATGTCCGCCACGCATGGCTGTCGGCACCGGTGGCGAGACTTGCGAGACTGCATCCCCCGCCAACCGCGGTAGATAAATTCGAAACGCCGTGCCGTGGCCGACTTCGCTATAGACGTTGATCCAACCGCGATGTTGTTGGACGATTCCAAACACGGTTGCCAGTCCAAGGCCCGTGCCTTCGCCGACATCTTTGGTGGTGAAGAACGGTTCGAAAATCTTCGGCAAAATTTCCGGTGCAATGCCGCAGCCGCTATCGTTGACGCTCAACTGCACGAATGAACCCGTGCGCGCCTGGGCGGATTGGGAAGCTGCGAATGCGTCGAATTCCACGCCGGAAGTCTCAATGACAAGCTGGCCGCCGGCGGGCATCGCGTCGCGCGCGTTCACTGCCAGGTTCATCAACACTTGATCCATCATGCCTGCGTCGGCGTGGATGAACAACGGTTGCGGGGCGAGTTTGAATTGCATTTTGATGTCTTCGCCAATGGTGCGGCGCAACATCTTCGTCATGCTGTCGATCGATTGGTTCAGATCCAAATCCTGCTGGCGCATGATTTCCTTCCGGCTGAACAGGAGCAACTGGCGGGTGAGCGCGGCGGCGCGTTGAACGGCGGCTCTGATGTCCTCGACTGATTCCAGGTTGTCCGGTGAGAGGCTTTCGTCGGTCTGCAACATACCCGCCTGCATCTGAATGACGGCCAGGATGTTGTTGAAATCATGAGCCACACCGCTGGCCAGTTGCCCGATGCCTTCCATTTTTTGAGACTGACGAAATTGATCTTCCAATTTCCGGCGTTCCGTCACGTCGGTCCAGACGCCGACCATTTCCGAGGGCGGGCCCGCTGCGTCACGGATCAGCCGCCGGTTATCTTCCACCCAACGGAAGCTGCCATCTTTGTGCCGAAGTCGATATTCCGTGCGGCTGGTGCCGAGGCTCCCAGTTTCTGCGAGACTCGCTGTTGCGCCGTCACGATCATCCGGATGCAACTGGCCAATCCACCAGTCGTCACTCATGGCCTCCGACACGGTGAAACCCAACAACCGGGTGATGTTCTCGCTCATCACTTGGGGGATGATTTTTTCGCCCTCCAATTTCAAGGCGTAGATCACTGCCGGACTGTGCGCCAACAATTGTTGCAACTGCTCGTGCGTGGCGCTCAATTCCTTCTCCACCCGTTTGCGTTTGGTGATGTCGCGGATGTTGCACTGAATCACCTTCTCCCCGTCCACCAGATAGACATTGCTGACAAACTCCACGCTGATTCGCCGTCCGTCCGCGGTTTCCAATGGCAAATCTTCGTAGCGGATATATTCGTTCCGTTGCAACTCTTGAAACCCCGATTGGCAGTCAAGGGTGTCCTTGAACAAACCCACTTCCCAAAGTTTTTTGCCGAGAAATTCCTCGTGTGAATATCCGAGCATCACGATCAGGAATGGATTCACGTCCACGATCTGCCCGGTCTCGGCATCGAGAATGAAAATCCCGTCCTTGGCGCTTTCGAAGAGCCGGCGGTAACGGCCTTCGGAAGCTTTCAATTTGTTTTCCACCCGTTTGCGCTCGGTGATGTCGGTGCGAATGGCGACGTATTGCCGGAGCGCGCCTTGTTCGTTCAGGAACGGAACGATGGTCGTATCCACCCAGTAGAGCGAGCCGTCCTTCGCCTGGTTCTTGATTTCACCTTTCCAAACTTTGCCGCGCGTGATCGTTGTCCACAGTTCACGGATGAATTCCTTCGAGTGGTGCCCGGAATTGATGAGGCGATGATCCTGACCGAGCAATTCATCGCGCGAGTATTTTGAAATGGCGCAGAACTTGTCATTGACGTAAGTGATTTTCCCCTGCGGGTCGGCGATGGCCACGATGGCGTGTTCATCGAGCGCGGCCTTCAGGTCGTCAATTTCCTTGAGGGAGGTTTTTAACTCTTGCGCTGCCGCCACGACTCCATAGTGGACTTAATTGACCCACTGACACATTGACCGGCGTCATTTCGCTTCGCGCCTCTTTCACCGACAACGGAAGCGCTGAGGAAGCGGCTTGAGCAGTTGTTTGCGTATGAAAACGAATTCTGGGCGAAGAAGTTTTTTGAAGAGGTCCGCGGCTGCCGCGTTGGCGTTGCCGTTGGTGAAGAGTCTTGAAGAATACGCGCTCGCCGCGAGTGACGCTCAACCTCGTCCTCCGCAAGCCGCGCAGTCGTCGAAAGGCTCCGTGCCGGTCGGCACGCTCAAGGGCGTGAAGATCAGCCGGCTCATTTGCGGCGGCAATCTCATCAGTGGTTACGCGCACAGCCGCGATCTGATTTATGTGTCGCGCTTGTTGAAGGCTTATTTCACCGAGCAGAAGATCATGGACACGTGGGCGCAGTGCGAGGAGCACGGCATCAATACAATGATCTTCGGGCCATCGGACAAGGTGGCGCTGGGAATTTACCGGAAGTATCGCGCGCAGGGCGGGAAGATTCAGTGCCTGGCGCAGCTTTCACCGGACAAGAACAACATCGCTGCGGCGGTGAATGAGGCGGTGGACGCCGGTATCGTCGGCGCGGTGTTGGTCGGCAATTGCGGCGACGCTTGGACGCGGGATGGAAGTATCGACAAAATCGGCGAGTTTCTCCAACTCGTGAAAGCGCAGAAGCTCATTGCCGGCGTGGCGGGTCACGAGCTGCGCACCATCATGACGGTGGAGAAAGCGGGGCTGAACCCGGACCTCTACATGAAGACGCTGCATAGCGCCAACTACTGGTCGAAGCGCAAGCCGGATCAGATGAAGGAGGTCATCGACAATTACGGCATCGATAATTACTGGTGCATGGATCCCGAGAAGACCATCGGCTTCATGCAGGAGCTCAATCGGCCGTGGATCGCGTACAAAGTGCTGGCCGCCGGCGCGATTCCGCCGCGCGCGGGATTTCAGTATGCGTTCGAGAACGGCGCGGACTTCTGCGTTGTGGGCATGTTCGATTTCCAGGTCAGTGAGGATGTCGCTGCCGTGAACGCGGTGCTCAAGACCACGCAGAATCGCGAGCGCTCGTGGATGGCGTAGAAGGCCGACACGCGACGGCGCGTGTCACGCCTTCTTCACAAAGCACGCCTTCAGCCCGATCGAAATCCCGTCCATTTTGCAGGAGATCTCGTGATCGCCATCCACCAGGCGGATGGGCTTCGATTTCGTTCCGCCTTTGAGCGACTGCGATGATCCTTTCAGCGGCAAATCTTTGATCAGGATCACGCAGTCGCCGTCCGCCAGCACATTGCCGTGGGCATCCTTGACGACGCGTGGGCCGGCGGCGGCTTCTGCTTCGGGCGCACGTTCCCACTCGTGACCGCAGGTCACACATTCCCAGCGAGCCGGGTGTTCCAGAACTTCAGTCATCTCGCACATCGGGCACGCAGGTTGGCTCATGAGCCGAATATGGCGGCAACAAGGTGCCGAGCTCCGTGTTCGAGGATTTCGATTTCGTGAACATCATGGCTTACGACGGTGCCGGCGCGTGGGACCCGAAGCATCCGGGGCAACATTCGTCATTCGACTACGCGAAAAGGAACGTGGCTTACTGGCTCAACTGCGGCTTGCCCAAATCGAAAGCGGTGCTCGGCGTGCCGTTCTATGGCTACGGTTTCGGCGAAGCGTTCCGCAACTCGAGCTATGCCTACGCCGAGATTCTCGCGGCACATCCCGGCGCGGAGAAGGCGGAGGAGATCGGAAACACGATTTGGTACAACGGTATCCCAACCATCAAAGCAAAGGCCGCCTACGTGATTGAGACTGATCTTGCGGGAGTGATGATCTGGTCGCTGGACAATGACGTGAAGGGTGAGCGCTCATTGCTGACCGCGTTGCATGAATCACTGACCGCACAGCCTGCGTCTGCCGACAGAAAATGAAAACGGCGCCTGCCCGGCAAAAGCCAATGGGCGAGACGCCGTTTGATTTCGAGATCGAAGATTACAGCCGTTTCACCCGCACGTTCTTGTAACGGATCACGCTCTTGGGATCGTGCGCCTGGAAGGCGAACGTGCCTTCACCAAGCTTGCGTTGAAAATCTTTGCCAGACTGCGTGCCGGGCGGCTCTTTGTATTCCAGCACCAACTTGCCATCGATGCGCACCTGCACGGTGTTGCCCTTCACCGTGATGTGTTGCGTCCACCACTTGTTGTCCTGCGCGGGCGTGACGCCGAGGTTGGCGATGTCGTAGATGCTGCCGGTCTTTTTGTAGTCGGCGTGGCTCACGTTCACCTGGCACTCGAAGCCGGCCTTCGGCCAGCTCTTCTCCTGGAACTTCGTGTGGAAGTAGATGCCACCGTTGGCACCAGGCTCTGTCATCACGTCCACCTTGTATTCGAAATCCTTGAACGGCTTTTCATCCCCGACGTAGAAAATGTGCGACGTGTCACCGTGGGCGACCAGCACGCCATCTTCAATCTTCCACGAGTTCTTCTGCGGCTCGGCAATTTTCCAGCCGTCGAATGTTTTGCCGTCGAAGATTTGGACAAAGCCGTCTTCTGAATCCGCAGCGAAGACGGCTGTAGTCATTGCGAGTGCCGCAAGGGAACCGAGCAGGAATGTTTTCATGCGGAAAGAAAACGGGCCGCCGTTGTTTGAATCAAGCCAACAGTGCGCGCAGCCGTTGGCAAAATGTCACCGCCTGTTTCCCATGCGCCGGGACCAGTCTGTGCTCGACCCGAATGTGAACAGTTTTAACTCGAACTATTCCCCGATCGCGCGTGATTCTGAGAGACATCTGATGAGAACTTCCGTTGCAAACAAGCGCTGCGCCTGGGCTGGTGAAAATGCTCTCAACGTTGCTTATCACGACGCGGAATGGGGCGTGCCATCGCATGACGACCAGCACCTCTTCGAGATGCTGATTCTCGAAGGCGCGCAGGCAGGACTGAACTGGGTCACGATTCTGGGCAAGCGCGAAAACTATCGGCGCGCCTTTGCCAATTGGGACGCGAAGAAGATCGCGCGCTTTGGTGAGAAGGACTTCGCGCGGTTGATGGCCGACGCCGGCATTGTGCGCAATCGGCTGAAAATTTCCGGGGCCATCGATAACGCCAAGGCGTTTCTCAAAGTGCAGCGCGAGTTCGGCAGCTTCGATCAGTATATCTGGCAATTCGTCGTCGCGCCGATTCAGAACAAGCGCGCGACACTGCGCGATGTTCCGGCCAGCACGCCCGAGTCCGATGCCATGAGCCGTGACTTGAAGAAAAGCGGATTCCGTTTCGTCGGCACCACCATCTGCTACGCCTACATGCAAGCCACGGGCATGGTGAACGACCACATCGTTTCCTGTTTCCGCCACGCGGAATTGGCGCAGCCCCGCGCCGATATTGCGGGTTCCCAACCGCTTTCATGCGGGCAAGGTAACCACGGAACACACGGAAGACACGGGAACCGCACTCAATATCGGCAGGAGTAAGAACGTCTGGAGGACCGCCGGACAAGGTTTGAATGTCAGAGATGGCGACGCCTGGAAAGGTCCGCCTTCCAAGCCATCGCTTCCGTGTTTTCTGTGTTTTCGGTGGTCATTTCCCAACAGAGCTTCCCAGCGCCCAAGTTAATTGTGTGCTATTGCCTGCGCGTCTGGCATGCTTGTCGGCTATGTCATTTCGAACACTTGGCCTTGATGCCAGGATTTTGCAGGCGGTAACGGAAGCCGGTTACACCGAGCCGACGCCAATTCAGACTGCCGCCATCCCGCCGATCATCGCGGGCCACGACCTCATCGGCATCGCGCAAACCGGCACCGGCAAGACGGCGGCGTTCACGTTGCCGATCCTCACCAAGCTCGCCGCGCAACCTCCCGGCCAGCGCCGCGCCACGCGTGTGCTGGTGCTTGCGCCGACGCGCGAGCTCGTGGTGCAGATCGACGAGAACGTGCGGGCTTACGCGAAACACGTGCCGGTCACGGTCGCCACCGTTTACGGCGGCGTGGGGGAACATCCGCAGATTCGCGCGTTGCGGGCGGGCACGGATGTGGTCGTCGCCACTCCGGGGCGACTGATGGATTTGATGGGCCAGCGTTGCGCGGATTTTTCGCAGTTGAAATTTCTCGTGCTGGATGAAGCCGATCGAATGCTCGACATGGGTTTCCTCCCGTCGATCCGGCGCATCGTGCAGCAACTGCCGAAGCAACGGCAGACGCTGATGTTCTCCGCGACGCTGTCGCAGGAGATCGAGCGGCTGACGCACGACTTCCAACATTCGCCGAAGGTTGTTCAAATCGGCCGGCGCTCGAATCCTGCCGAGACGGTCACGCAGCTCATCTATGAAGTACCGAAGCATTTGAAACCGTCATTGTTGCTGCATCTGTTGCGCGAGCCGCAGATGAACATGGTGCTGGTTTTCTCGCGCATGAAACACGGCGCAGACCGCGTCGCGCGGCAGTTGGAACAAAATGGAATTGCCACGGCAACGTTGCATTCCAATCGTTCGCAGAGCCAGCGGTTGCGCGCGTTGAAGGATTTCAAATCCGGCGCGGTGCGCGTGCTGGTGGCGACGGATATCGCGGCGCGTGGCATTGATGTGGATGGAATCTCTCACGTGGTGAATTACGACTTCCCGATGCACGCGGAGGATTACGTCCATCGCATCGGTCGCACCGGCCGCGCTCATGCGGTGGGTGATGCGATCAGTTTCGTGACGCCGGAAGATCAGAGTGACTTGCGCTCGGTGGAGCGATTCATCGGACGCGGCATCGTTCGCAAACGCGCGGAGGGATTCAACTATTCCGCAGGCGCGCCGGCGGGCTTCGCGCAGGACAACGAACGGCGTATGCCACGACAACAAAATCAACAGCGACCGAACCCTCGCGGTCATTCGCAACCAGCGGGGCGGGCGCAGCGATCGAGTCAGCCGCAACGAGCGGGGCAATTCAGCACGCATCCTCGTGGCGCGCAGCCGAAGCAGGCACATTCGGGCCGGTCGCGCTGGCGGCGATAATTCGGCCGGGTTCACGGGTTCGCCACGGGCCAGCCATCAGCGCTCCACTGCAACGGTCGAATGCGCAGTTGCGAACGTCCGCGCACACGTGCGTCGTAAACGTGATAGCTGATGAACTCGCGACCGTTGTCGTTAAGTAAGGCGACGTGGCCGGGGCCGATGTCGGGCGCGTCATTTTGCAGAAAGAGGGTTCCGCCTCCTTCAGTGAGATTTTTTCCTTCGCGGTCGAGGTATGGCCCGTTCACATTCTTGCCCCGGCCCACGCGCACTTCGTAAGTGCTGTTCGTGCCGCGGCAACAAATGCCCCAGTTCACAAACAGAAAATAATCGTCGCCATGCCGATGCAGGCTCGCGCCTCAATGGAGTCGTGCCATGCGAGTCGGTGTAGCGGCGAGTCAGCCGCGATGCGTTTGCCGGTGTGCGGATCGAGTTCAACTAGGTAGATGCCGCGCCAGAAGGAGCCGAAGACCATCCAAAGTTTGCCATCCCGATCCAGTATCAGGCCCGGATCAATCGCGTTGAACGCATCACCGGGGCGCGATTGGATGCCTGCGCCATGATCGGTCCAGCGGTAGTGCGGAGAAGTCGTGTCGAGCGTCGGACTCGTCGCCAGCCCGATGGCGGAGGGTTGTTTGCCAAACGTCGAGACGGAGTAATACAGAAGATACTTGCCGCCGACGAATACAACATCCGGCGCCCAGAAGTAGCCGCGAAAGCCCGGCACCAGATTCGTCGTCCAAGGTGGTGTCGTTTTGAAAACGGGTTCGCCGCGCGTCCAATGAAGCCGGTTCGAGGACGACTTGGTCGCGATGCCAACACCCGTGCTGAAGAGGTGAAAATTCGTTCCCTCCTTCAGAATTGTTGAAGGATCGTGAACGAACAAATCACCGGCAAGCGGTTCAACCTCTGCTGCCGCCGAGACAGCGATCGCCGCAAAGAAACTCAGCAACACCCGAAGCACGCGTTCATTTTGCCGGGACAACGCTTGAAGTGCGAGCGGCGAGTGGCGTGGGTAACAGGTTCAACTTCCGCGCTGCCCACTTGTCCCAAGTCAACGCCGCGTGAACGGCGCACCGGTAGCTTCCGCGGCAGCCAACTGATCTATGCGCGTGATGCTTGTTTACTCGAATCGCACTCAAATTCTTGAGCCCGCGCCTCCCATCGGTTTGAGCTACGTCGCGACGGCGGCGCGGCGCGCGGGCCACAAGGTTCGCTTTGTTGATCTGATGTTCAGCAAGGATCCGCGCGCGGAACTCGAGGAGACTCTCCGGGATTTTCAGCCGCAGGTGGTCGGCTTTTCTCTGCGCAACATCGACAACGTGGTGGCGCAACGCGTGTCGTGGCACCTCGGCGAAGTGGCAGAGTTGATCGCCATCGTGCGCAAGTTCAGCGAGGCGCGCATCGTGCTCGGTGGGCCTGCGGCTTCGATTCTGCGCGACTCGGCCCTGCGGCGCTTCGATGCCGATTTCGTCGTCGTCGGCGAAGGCGAGGATGTCTTCCCCCAGCTTCTTACCGCCATCGAGGAGTCGGGTGATTTCAGCAAGCTTGCCGGTGTCTGCTATCGCAGGAATGGCGACGTGATCTCCGTCCCGCCGCGCAAACAGGAGAAGTTCACGCAGTCCGGCATGGAGCATTGGATTGACTGGCGGCCTTACGAACGGGGTGGCGGTGCGTGGGCCATTCACACCAAGCGCGGCTGCCCGCTCTCGTGTCTTTACTGCAACTACCCGGTGATGGAAGGGCATCGCCTGCGCCAGCGCGACGCGTCGGATGTGGTGGATGAGATCGAGCACGTGAAGGAGGCCATCAATCCGCGCACGTTCGAGTTTACGGATTCCACGTTCAACGTCCCGGAGAGTCACGCGATTGGAATTTGCGAAGAGGTCATTCGCAGAAAATTGCGCGTGAACCTCTCGGCCGTCGGCCTGAATCCGCTCAACGTGTCGCCGAAGTTGTTCGCGCTGATGAAGCGGGCCGGGTTCTGCTCGCTCGTCATCACTCCGGACTCGGCGAGTGAAACCATGCTGCGTCATTTGCGGAAGGGCTTCTCCGTGGAACACGTGCGGCGCACGGCGGATCTGGCGCGTGCATCGGGGATTCGTTGCACCTGGTTCTTTCTGCTCGGCGGTCCAGGCGAGACTCGCGAGTCCGTGGAAGAGACCGTTTCGTTTGCTGAAACGCATCTGAAGTCGAAGCTCTTTCTCACCATCTTCATGACGGGCATCCGGATTCTGCCGGGAACCGATCTCGCCGCTCGTGCGCGCACTGACGGCTATATTGCCGCAGAGCATGATCTCAGCGAACCGACGTTCTACTTCGCGCCTGGCCTTGATGAGCAATGGGTCTTGGATCGCATCAGCCAGGCGATCGCGCGCCAGCCCAATATCGTTCACGGAGCGGAAGAGAATGGTTCACGGATGCAGCGCGTATTCCACGAGGTTCTCTACTGGCTCGGCGCGGCGCCGCCGTATTATCGTTTTCTGCCGACGCTGTTGCGAATGCCGCCGCTCCCGATGTTGCGCGCCCGCTACACCGGGGTGCGGGCGAATTGTCAGCAACATCGTTCGTGACAATCGAGTTTCTCCAGTTCAATTCAATCCCGTGCATCACCCCATTGTGAATTCACGATCCGCAATCGCTGACATTTCAATCGGCCGCCGTTTCGGTGCGCTCGCGTGTGTGTTGGCGTTGTTGTCCTGTTGCGTCTCTCTGCCTGCCGCGTCGCTGACGCGTGAAGAAGCGCAGGCGGCAACGCTCCGTCCATACGGCGGCCCAAGCGTGCGTGAAGTCGATACGAGTACGCTCTCGAACAAGGTGATGTGCGGTTACCAGGGATGGTTCAACGCCGAAGGCGATGGCGCGGAACGCGGCTGGGTTCACTGGACCAAACGCCGCGGCCCGCTCGCGCCCGGCAGCGCGAAGATCGACTTGTGGCCGGACGTCTCTGAACTCGGCGCTGAGGAACGTTTTGCCACTGGCTTCAAGCATTCGGACGGACGCACCGCGGAAGTGTTCAGCGCCTTCAAGCAGCCGACCGTGCTGCGGCATTTTCAGTGGATGCGCGACTACGGCATCGACGGTGCGTTTGTGCAGCGCTTCATCACGGACCTGCGCGACCCGCGCGCTCTGCGCCACAACAACACCGTGCTGGCGAATTGTCGCGAGGGCGCCAATCGTTTCGGCCGAGCGTACGCAGTGATGTATGACCTGAGTGGTCTCGGCACGAACCGCATTCAGGAAGTCATGGACGACTGGAGCGCGTTGCGAACACGGATGCGTGTGACTGATGATCCAGCGTATCTGAGGCATCGCGGACATCCGCTCGTGGTGGTGTGGGGAATTGGTTTCAACGATGGCCGCCGCTACACGCTCGAAGAGTGCAAGCGCCTCGTGGAATTTCTGAAGAAG
Organism: Verrucomicrobiota bacterium; assembly: GCA_038205745.1. GTDB lineage: Bacteria > Verrucomicrobiota > Verrucomicrobiia > Limisphaerales > SIBH01 > JANNGC01. Next base: position 14,937 of record JBBRBM010000119.1, read on the forward strand.
GATGGCTGCTCCGTCATGCTTGGTGTGCCGAGTTATTGGCGCGAGATGACTCGGGACTCTGTGAAAGACCCCGCGTTGCACGAGGTCATTAAACTTGCCGATGTGATCAGCCCGTGGGCCGTTGGTCGTTATCGCGGCACGAACGAAGCCGCGCGTCACGCGGAGAAAACTTTGAAGCCGGACATCGCCTGGTGCGCCCAACAGAAACTCGATTTCCTGCCCGTCGTTTTTCCCGGATTCAGTTGGTTCAACATGACCGGCAAACAGTTCGACGGGATGCCGCGAGAGAAAGGAAATTTCCTCTGGTCGCAATTCGTCGGCGCCAAGCGCGCCGGCGCCAACATGATTTACGTCGCCATGTTCGACGAGGTGGACGAAGGCACCGCGATCTTCAAATGCGTCAACGATGTTCCAGTGGCGGAGGGAACGAAGTTCGTCACCTACGAAGGACTGCCGAGCGACTTCTATCTGCGCCTCACCGGTGCCGGGGCGAAAATGTTGCGCGGCGAATTGCCGGTGACAGACGCCATTCCTGCGAGCGTTCTTTCCAAGCAGTGAAATAGTGCAGGTCGATCACGGCAGCTTGCCGGTTCGTTCCAACTCGATGAGGAGGCGTTTTCGCCAAACACCCCCGCCGTAGCCGCTGAGCGCGCCATCTTTCGCGATGACGCGATGACAGGGGATGAGGAGGTAAAGTCGATTGGCGCCGTTGGCGCGCGCGACCGCACGCACGGCGGTCGGCGCACCGATCTTCTTGGCAACAGTTTCGTAGTTCGCGGTTTTGCCAAAGGGAATGCGCTGCAGTTCCCGCCAGACACGCTGCTCAAAATCCGTCCCACGCAATGCGAGCGGCACGGTGAACTCCCGCCGTTTGCCGAAAAAATATTCCTGCAACTCTCCGCGCAGTTGCCGCAGCACCTCGTTCTCTCCGGGCAATACAGGAAGCGCAAAGCGACGGCGCATTTCTTCGTAGCTCTTTTCCAAACCGCGACGATCCGCGAATTCGAGCTGGCACACACTCTCGTTGTTCCCGGCTGCGAGCATGGGTCCGAGTGGTGTTTCCAGGAGCGTTACGCGCAGGCAATCATCGCCGCGAATTTTTCCCGGCGCTTTGCCGAACGTGCGCGTGAAAGCGGTTCTGAACCCGCTGTGCGACTCGAAGCCGTGGCTCAACACGACGTCGTCCATCGGTATGCCGGAACGGATTTGCGTGAATGCACGCGACAACCGTAACCCACGGCACCACGCTGCGAATGTCATCCCGTGGTGTTTCTGAAACCAGCGTCTCGCGCGCTCCGGCGGAACACCCAACGATCGCAAATCGCGGGCACCGAGTCTTTCGTCCGGAGATGTGGCTGCGCGCTCCATCAGGCGTGCGACCCACTCGGGCGGTTGACCACCGGCGAGTTCAGGCTGGCAACGCTTGCAAGGACGATATCCGGCGCGCACCGCTTCGCCGCAATTTATAAAGAATTCCAGGTGCTCCCGTTTCGGCCGTGACGGGCACGAAGGCCGGCAGAAGATGCCCGTCGTTTTCACGCCGAAGAAGAACACGCCATCGTAGCTGGCGTCGCGCCGCTGCCACGCACCGATCATTTCGCTCTCGCTCAGATGGGTTTCCAAACTGGTCATGGCTTCAGCATACGAACCGCGTCCACCGAAAAAGTAACACCGCATTCGGTCTCGAACATTCCGAACGTCGCAGAGTGGAATTCATCGGAATTGCTCATCCCGTCGCCGCAACGGCACGGCTGTCATGCCGACGCGCCCCATCGCTTGCGACCGACTACCGCGACGGAAGAATCGTAGCGGGTGCCACGAGATTCGTCCCAATCAATTGGGATTCTCGGTTACGGCCTTCACGGCGTCGCAGCAGATCAAGGCGCGGGGTCTTCGCCTCAATTTGGGATTGCATCGCAACACTCACTGCTCGAATGCGGGGTCCTTACTTCAAGCTGCAGTGCTGGGAGAACGGCAAGAATTGCACGCGCTACATTCCACCGGCGCAAGTGCCTCTGCTGCGAGAAGCCTTGGCGGGCCAGGCCAGGTTCCCGGAACTGGTTCAGCAGTATACCCAATTAGTGATCGCCGAGACTCGCGAACAACTCACCTCGATCCTAAAAAAAAAGACCGCACGCGTGAAATCCGCCTGGCCCAAGACCAGGAAATCCAGCAGTTGATCGCCGGCTTCCAGGCTCAGGAGCCCAACGGGGTGGCCGTCCAGCAACTGGAAGTGCTGGTGCGCACCGAGATCTTCAAGCCCGCCAACGCGCTGGTGGGATGGCTGCTGCAAGCCGCTGCCGATCGGATTGATGCCGCCTACCAGCCCAAACCCGGCCAACAGCGCAAGGGACGGGAAAGCCTCCAAGTCGATGGTCTGTTTGGTGGCTTCGAACTGAAGCGGGAGGACTACTACCATGAAGGCAAAAAGCAGGGGCACTACCCGGCCGATGCGGCGCTGGGTCTGGAGGTGAGCTACACGCCGGCGTTGGCTCGGCTGATGTGCCTGGAGGGAGCCGACGCATCCAGTTACCAGAAGGCCCAAAACCATCTGCTGGAAACCGGCGGCATCGAGGTCTGTGCGCGCCAAATCCAACGGGTCGTGCAGCGGGTGGGAGGGCCGGCTCAAAAGTGGCAGCAACGGGAGGCTCAGTCCGGCGGTAGCGCCGTGCCCATCATGTACATCAGCGGGGATGGCACCGGGGTGCCGATGCGCAAAGAGGAATTGGTGGGGCGTGCCGGCAAACAACCGGACGGTGGCGCCAAAACCCGCCTGGCGTATCTGGGCTGCGTTTTCACCCAGCACAAGCGCGATGAAGAAGGTCATCCGGTGCGCGATTACCAATCGACTACTTATGTATCCAGCTTGGGCTCGATCGAGGAGTTTGGCCCTTGCCTTCGGCAGGAGGCCCTGTGCCGTGGTTTGGCTCTGGCTTCGCAAGTGGTGCTGCTCATCGATGGGGCCACCGGATTGGCTAACATGGGCCGGCTCTGTTTTGCCGGGGCCATCCCAATCGTCGACTTCTATCATGCGCTGGAACACGCCGGGCAAGTCCTGGAGGCGTTGCTGGGGAGCAAGGAGCACCCAGACTACAAAACCCGACTCCGACAATGGGCCAAGCGGTTGCTCAAGGACGGGGTGGAGAAACTCATTGCGCAAGCCCGCCAAGAGTCCGCCGGCACAGCCCGAGCCGAGGCCGTGGAAAAGCAATTGGGTTATTTCGTCAACAACGTCCCGCGCATGCAGTATGGCACCTTGCGCCGCCAAGGCTTCTTCATCGGCTCAGGGGTGATTGAAGCCGGGTGCAAGACGGTCATTGGCTCCCGCTGCAAACAGTCGGGGATGTTCTGGGGCGAACCGGGAGCCGAAAATATCCTGGCCCTGCGCTGCATCCATGCCAGTCGGCGGCTCAATGAGTTCTGGAAAGATCGGCTCAACACCCATGCTGCTCGCAACGACTGCCTGGCCCTCGCGGCATAGACGAAGAATCTTGGCGTGCGCCCTCGGTCAGACATTGCACCAAGACAAGGCGGGAAGGTGTGCTTTGTCCAATCTACTGTCTCATGCCCGACCACATTCATCTGGTGTGGATGGGGTTGCGCCGTGATTCGGACCAGCGAAATGGAATGGCCTTCCTGCGAACGTATCTCGAACCAAAACTCTCGCCGGCGAAGTTCCAGCCCCAGGCGCAGGATGAGGTGTTGAAGGATGAAGCGCGGAAACGAAATGCCTTTGCGAAGGTATGTTTCTACATCATGGCGAATCCAGTGCGCGCGGGGTTGATTCAGGAATCGGAGCAGTGGCCGTATTCAGGCTCGATTGTTCCGGGGTATCCGAGGCTGAACCCGTATGATGAAGATTTTTGGCCGAAATTTTGGAAGGTTTACGCGAAGCTCAGGCAGCCGGATGCCGGGGACATCATTCGACCGAATAGATGTTAGAGACTCCTCACGTCGTCTCCTACGACATCCAATACGCTCTGGCGGCAGATCACTGCAT
>JBBRBM010000120.1:0-18935 GCA_038205745.1 Verrucomicrobiota bacterium
TTGGTCGTGGACACGGGCGCGTGGCTGCCGGGCCGCCAGGTGTTAATCTCGCCCTATTCTCTCGGCCGTCTCGACCAGACGGAAAAAGTCCTGCGTGTGAACCTGACCCGGAAACAGATCGAGGACAGTCCGTCGATTGATGAGCACAAGCCGGTCTCACGACAGTATGAGGAAGAATATTACCGATACCACGGCTGGCCGTACTACTGGCAGGGCGATGCATTGTGGGGCATGAGCGGCTTTCCTATTTTGGAAATGCCCGAAGAATCGCCTCCAAACCCAACCGCTCCTGCGAGCGGCGCCACCGTCGAACGTGCCGATGCACATCTGCGAAGCGCGCGAGCCGTGAATGGCTACCAACTCCGTGCGAGCGAGGGAGACATTGGCCACGTCTGCGATTTTATGATGGACGCCCAGAGCTGGGCGATCGGCCAACTGGTCATCAAAACCGGGCACCGTCTTTCCGGAAAAGAAGTGCTGATACCGACCAGGGAAGTGGACCGGATCAGTTACGACGAGTCTGCGGTGTTCGTAAAATCGACGTGGAGTGCCGCAGAACAAAGTCCGCCGCCCGATCCGATCGCCGTTGGTGCGACGGGTTAACACTGCGAAGTCATTTTCATTTATGAAACAGAAACAGGCATCCAAGAGTCACGACCAGACGCCATCGGGCGCACCAACACCCAATGCGATGGAGGAAAATGGTCAAAGCGCGATTGATTTTGCGCCGGCGGCGGACGAAGTGGCGAGGAGAGCCTACTTCAGTTATGTGAATCACGGTTCGCTTCCGGGACATGATGTGCAGCACTGGTTGGTGGCCGAGGCGGAGTTGGTCGCCGAACGCCAGATGACCCGGACTCATGCCTTTCATGTGCCCCATGAGAAACAACATGTGCCGGTACCGAAGGAGGAAGGACTCGATTTATGAAACCTGCCGTCACCAAGTTCGCCAAATCCAAACCGCGCGTTTTCAAAACGGCGACTCCCAAGCCAGTTGCCGCGCCCAAGGCAGCCGCGACTGGTAAGCCTGTAAAGCGTGACAACATCTTCTCCAAATCCCGCGACACGCGCGAAGATCGCGGCACGCGCCAGGCGAAGACCAAGCAGAACTCCCAAACCTTTCCGCACGCGCGTTAACAGGACAGCCCATGAAAACAAATCTGCTGAAGGAAGGCGCATTGACCGAGAACTCCGCCGGCATTGGTACCGTTACTCGCAAGATGGTGCGGGACCGTGCGGCGGAACTGGCGTCCATCGACGGTCGTTCTGTGCATGAAACATCGAGATCGGATTGGGAACAGGCCAAGCGAGAATTGACGGGAGATTCGACAGCGGACTTGAAGGAGTCAGTCCTTGAATCAGCGCCGGAATCTGAACGCTGGGATCCGGTCCATGGCTCGACAGGACACAAAGTGCCCGTGGCTCCAAGCGAGGACGAAGATGAAGAAGGGCGCAGCGATCAGGAACGACTGGTCGACGAAGGCAGTGCCGGAGCGGAACACGATCAAAGACGCCAGGCAACTCCCGAGCGAGTGGACCCCCATGAAGTGGAGTAACTTGAACTTGAACTTGACCGTCCTTGCTGGCTGTATTCTGGCGTATGGAACATCCGTAACCACGCCAGTGCTGGCCGCTCCCAGTTGCCATTTTTATGAACGATAAAACTTTCCGCATCCTCTTGATCGAAGATAACGCCAGCGACGCGTTGCTGGTACGGGAGGCGTTAAAGCAAAGCCTCGTGCCCTCGTTCGTGCTCACTCACGTCACGCGCCTGAATGATGGCCTGCAGAAGTTGCTCCAGGAGACCTTTGACCTCGTGGTGCTGGATCTGGCGTTGCCTGATTCCCAGGGGCTGGAGACGTTTTATTCGGTGCGCGATCATGCACCGCAGGTTCCAATTGTCATCCTCACGGGTTTGGTGGGCGACGACATGGCGTTGCGGGCATTTGAGGAAGGCGCGGCGGATTGTCTGCCCAAGAGTTATCTGTTCAACGGCGAGTTGGCGCGCGCTCTTCATTACGCCATCGAGCGGATACGCATTGGGCAGGACCGACAAGGAATGGAAGCGAAGCGCCGGAACAATGACCGCAGAACTCCAGACTTATTTGGGCAGAGAAATGAAACGATTGCTGCGGCTGCTGCCAGGGTGGAGGACGGAACACAGCGCCAGGAAATTGCGGTGCTGCAAGCCTCGGAGGTCAGTTATCGCAGGTTGTTTGAAACGGCCCTCGACGGCATCCTGATCCTCGACGCCAGGACCGGCCGGATCACGGATGTGAACCCATTCCTGATCAAGCTGCTAGGTTTCGCCCGCGAGGATATCATTGGCCGGACTGTCGCGGAGTTGAGTCCGTTCAAAGACAGCATGGCCAACGAGGCGATGCTTGCCCAGCTTCAGGACGTAGGCCATGTCCGCTATGAAAACCTGCCTCTCGAATCACAGGATGGCCGGCACATCGCCGTGGAGTTTGTCAGCAATGAGTACCGGGCCGGTGGTCAATCCGTGATCCAGTGCAACGTGCGGGACATTACTGCACGCAGATTGGTGGAGAATAAACTGCGTCTGCACTGGAAGGATCTTGAATTGCGTGTCGCCGCCCGCACGGCGGAGCTGCAGGCGGCCAATCTGGAGCTGGAGGCGTTCAGCTATTCCGTCTCACACGATCTGCGCGCGCCCTTGCGCCACATCACAGGATTTGTGCAGTTGCTGCAGAAGAGCGCGGTGTCCTCGCTCTCGGTGGAAAGTCTGCATTACCTGACGATCATTTCTGAATCCGCCCAGCGGATGGGTGAGTTGATTGACAACCTGCTGGCCTTTTCACGCGTAGGCCGGACGGAGGTGCACAAGGTGGACATTGATCTGGAGCAGTTGGTCAAGGATACGGTGAGCGGCTTTGCCACGGAGATAGAGGGACGGAATGTCGTTTGGAAAATCGGGCCGCTGCCGTCGGTTTGGGCCGATCCTTCCCTGCTGAGGTTGCTGCTGGTCAATCTGCTTTCCAACGCGCTGAAATTCACCAGCACTCGCGCGGAAGCCATCATTGAAATCGGTTGCGTTCCCCAGAGCAACGGAACCGGCGAAACCACCATCTTCATAAAGGACAATGGCGTGGGCTTCGATCCGACCTATGTCGGAAAACTTTTCGGCGTGTTTCAACGCCTGCACACCAGCGATGAGTTCGAGGGCACGGGCATCGGCCTGGCCAACGTCAAGCGGATCATCCTTCGCCATGGAGGCAAGGTCACTGGCTCGGGCGCCGTGGATGCCGGCGCGACATTCACCTTTTCGCTCCCGGCCAAGGTGTAAGATGTCCTGCGAGATAAGAAGCATTCTGTTGGTCGAGGACGATCCGCGCGACGTGGAATTGACCCTGGCCGGATTGGCGGAACACCACCTGGCCAACAGAGTCGTGGTGGCGCGCAATGGCGAAGAGGCGCTGGATTACCTTTACCGACGGGGAAAATTCAGCTCGCACTTGGGGGGACCTCCCATCGTCGTGTTGCTCGATATCAAGATGCCGAAGGTTTCCGGGCTGGAAGTGCTCAGGGCCATCAAAGCCGACGATCAATTGAAGTCGATTCCCGTGGTTGTGCTTTCCTCTTCCCGTGAAACGCCAGACCTGACCGAGTGTTATCGGAACGGCGTCAACGCCTATGTGGTGAAGCCGGTGGACTTCGCAGACTTCATGCAAGCGATCAAGCAGGTCGGACTCTTTTGGGCCGCGGTCAATGCGCCCCCGCCGGACGTTCTGGAAAAACAACTACTCGAGGTGCCAGCGACGGATGAAGCCGTTGTTCCGCGCAAGCATGCTGTCTGAAATTTCACCGTTGCGTCCTGCACCTGAAAGACGAGCGGAACCAACTTTCGCTCATGGCTTGGACGGCGCCTTCGCGACCGACTTGGGGGAAGGCAGGCTCAGCCATTTCGAAGTCTGGGATTGCCCGGTGAAGTTTCCGCCGGGGTGATGCGATTGAAGTTTCCCGGCGCCCTTGATGGCAACCTGGGTTCGAATCAACTGACAGCGTTGAATGAAAAATCCCGACGAGGAAGAAGTGAAAATGGCCGAACTGTCGCCGGTTGAAGAAACCGCGCCGTCGGCAACTCACACGCATCGGCAGCATGTGATGGTCATCCTCGGCGTGATCGCCTTTCTCTACTTCGCTCGTCCGGTGGTCCTGCCTGTGGTTCTGGCGTGCGTGATGGCCATAACCCTCAAGCCGCTCATCCGTTGGTTGTCCTGTTGCCGCATTCCGCCGGCGCTTTCGGCCGCAGTTGTGCTGGTTATCCTGATGACCGGCGTGGGCATTGGCTTCATCCAACTGGGGCGGCCGGCATTGAGGTGGATGAACGAAGCGCCGCAACACATGACCGAGTTGAGGCAACGGGTGCAGAAACTTTTCCCTCGTGTCGCACGGTTCAGCGCGGCGGCAGCGGCCGTGAATAGTCTCGGCGCCACAGACGCGGAAAAGGCGGCGGAACAGGAAAAAGCGCCGACGCTGGAGGTCAAGGACAGCCGCAGCACCAGCGCGCTTGTCACATGGACCGGCAGCTTCCTGGCCGGCGCGGGCGAGACGCTCGTGCTGCTCTACCTCTTGCTGGCGTCGGGCGACATGTTTCTCCAGAAACTGGTTCACGTGATGCCGACGTTGAGCGACAAGAAGCGCGCGGTGGAAATCAGCCACGAGATTCAGCACAATATTTCCAACTACCTCTTCTCCGTCTCTCTCATCAACATCGGCCTCGGCCTCGTCGTGAGTGTCGGACTTCATTTCATGAACGTGCCGAATCCCCTCATGTGGGGAATGCTCGTGGCGGTTCTGAATTTTGTGCCCTACTTCGGGCCTGTCGCCGGGATCATCCTGCTCGCGACGGTCGGCCTCCTGAATTTCGACACGTTGTGGCAGGGCCTTCTGCCGCCCGCGTGGTACCTGGCGCTCCATCTTTTGGAAGCCAACTTCATCACTCCGATCCTGCTGGGCCGCCGCTTCACGCTCAATCCCGTGGCGATTTTCGTCTTCCTGATTTTCTGCACGTGGCTTTGGGGTGTGCCCGGAGCTTTGCTGTCGGTGCCGATTCTCGTGGCGATCAAAATCATCTGCGACCGCGTGCCGTCCCTGTCGGCCATCAGCGAACTGGTGACGAGTTGAATAGGGTTTGGAAAACGCCTGTGGAGCAACCCCTCAGAATCCTGCCGCGTGTGAATCAGGCAGCGGGCCGCAGGAGGATTTCGTTCACTGCGCGAGCCACGCTATCGAGTTGGAACGGCTTGGTCAGACGTAGATTCGCCACTGAATCGAAGAAGGCGCGTGTCTCCTCGCAGACCACGTCGCCGGTCAGGAACAGGATGCGGCTGGCGAGGTCGGGGTCGATCTTGCTCACCTCGGCGTGGAAGCCGCGCCCGTCGAGCAGCGGCATGCGAAAATCTGAAACGATGGCATCGAAGTGTCCGTTACGCAGGTATTCGAGCGCCTCCGTGGGCGTGGACGTCACCACCACATCGTGCCCGTAGTTGCCCAACGCCTGCCCAACCATCTCGGCGAGGACTTCCTCATCATCGAGCACGAGCACATGGCCGGTGTGTTCCGCGACGAACAAAGGTTCGGGCACGGGCAAGGGCGCAGGCTGCGGATTCTCAGCCGCGGACAGCGCTGGAAATTCCAGTGTGAATCCGGCGCCGCCCAAGTCGGCCGTCGAATAGACGACGCGCCCGCCGTGCTCGCCCATGATGCTGTGAGCGATCGACAAGCCCAACCCGGTGCCGGCCCCGACTTCCTTGGTGGTAAAGAACGGCTCAAAAATTTTCGACTGCAAATCCACCGGGACGCCGGGGCCGTTGTCTTCGACGCGCAGCGTCACGAGCGAAGCGTTCGCCCGGGTGCGAATGAGAATTTGCCCCGCGCGTTTCGCGGCGACGATGGAGTGCAGCGCGTTGTTGATCAAATTCACGAGCACCTGCTGCACTTGATCGGCGTCGGCCTTGATTGCGGGTTGGCCCGGATCAAGGTCGAGGCTGATCTCGGTCTGCGTGACGAGAGCATCGAAACGCCGCAAATCCACAATGGACTCGACGAGCGCGTTCAAGTCCACGGCGGTACGCTGCGCCGGATGTTCGCGAGCGAAGGAAAGAAAATTGCGGACGAGCTTCGCGGCGCGATTGCTTTCATGCGCCACCTTGTTGAGTTCGTCGCGCATGCGGTCGGGAACGTCAGTCCGGCCGAGCAGCATGTCGATGTAGCCCTTGATGACGGCGAGCGGATTGTTCAACTCGTGCGCCACACCGGAAATCATCTGGCCGAGTGCGGAAAGTTTTTCGTTCTGCCGAATCTGCTGTTCGAGTTGGAACCGCTCGGTGAGTTCCTGGAGCACAAATTGAAACGCGGGCTCGCCGTCAATTTCAATCAGGCTGCGCTCCACCGCCACGTTGTTCACCTTGCCGTCGCGGCTGACGAGGCTCATGGGCGAGCCAGGAAGCGCGCGATCCAGGCTTTGCGTTTCGCTCTTGCGACGCGGCGCGCCGGTGCGGTGCAGGAATGAATTGAGCGAAGTGCCGGGCGGGAGTTCACCCGTCACGCCGAGAAGTTGCCGCGCGCGGTGGTTCAATTCCAGGATGGCGAAGTCCGCTCCCGCAGTGACGACGATGGCGTCGCTGGCTTGCTCGAAAAGCTGGCGATAGCGCGCCTCGGTCGAGCGCACGCGGCTCTCCATGCCCTGGCGCGCGGCGCGTTCGGAGGCGGCTTTGCCTTGTGCCTTGACGCGCAGCTTGCGCGCTTCCTCCAGCACGAGAATGATCATGCTCACGGCGATGAACAGTTGCAGCAGCGCAGCGAGGACGAAAATAGTCGCGGCAATCTCCGCATTGTTTTCCACAAACGGATAGCCACCGAGGAACACGCCCCAAAGCGCGAAGCCCGCGAAGAGCAGCGTCGCCCCGGCGAATTCCCGGCGCATCCGATAGAGCAGAAAACAGCGCGCGGCCAGCAGGCTCGACACGCCCATCACGCCGAAGATGGGCACATTCGCGTGCAGTGGATTGTCCACGTAATAGGTGCCCACGTAACTCCACGCCACGAGGAAGAGCACGAGCAGTGCGAACAAGCGCTGCCGCACCCGTTGCCCCATGAAAATCAGGCTGCCCCAAAAAAGAAAAATGGCCGAGATGCCCACCGACCATGTGCGCACCATGTGCAGGAACAGTGAGTGGTGGTCCTGCGTGCGAATGGTCAGCACGAGCCAGAACGCATAGAAAAGCCACGCCACCATCCACGTCTGGAAATAGCGCCGCCGCGTGTAGCAGTTGAGATACGCGAACAGACCGATGAGCAACGAGACGCTGAGCAGCGCCGCGAGCAGGGCCGGTTTCAAGAATTCCGGCCCGATTTCAAGATTTAATGACATCGGGTGTCCAATTACCCATCGAACCCGGGGCGGAATACTTGAATCATTCCTTTGCGTGCCGACCCGGCAGCGGCGTTACGGGGACGTGAATTCATTGATGAGACGAGGACCGCCGCGCCAAAGAGGCGAGGTTGCTTCTCAGGGATACGAAGAAGGTGAGAAACCTGTGCTTTGAGGCATCGGCATGGATGCACACACCCGGTAGCGATACGTCTTTTCCGGTTGAACCGCACGATCGCTTGCCGGCGTGATGTCCCGGTTCGCTTCGACCGATGGCGTTCGCGAAATCTTGGGCGTCAATGCCGAAGGATCGGCGGACGACAACGCCACCGCCGAGGAGATCTATTGCAGCCTGAGACGGAAAAACTGCGTCGTGGAAATGACGTTTGTGGTCAACGACCTGCCTCCCACGTGCGCCGGCGGCAGCGAGTTGGTTTGCCAGAGCGCGCCAACCCCGACCACTGAGGACCATTCGAGCACCACCGGACAAACACCATCCGGCCAGCTAACCACCACGTTTGTCCCCACCGGCTGGATCGATAGCGTGGGCGGGACACACTCCTGAAGGATGATGTTGTCAATTACTGGACCGGTGAGATTCGTGCCCATGACATTAACAAGCTCGATTCTAGTCAGGTTGGTAGAAGCCACATAGAGGATCTGGTTCTGCCGCCACTTCATATTCCCAAATGTATTTTGCTCGACTGCCGTGTCGTAAGAATAAACCTGTTGAACCTCCCCTATCCGCACACTCAATCGCTTTTCGGATGGATCACGGGGAAAGCTCGTGCCGGGATTGCCAGAAATATGAAAGCTGAAGATATACTTCCCTCCCGTCTGGGTTTGCACTGAGCGCGCCACTCCACCGGAGACAGGGTTGCCATCGCCGCTTAGATCGATGCTTGAAATACCGCTCGCCGCCGGCCAGACACGCACATACGCGACGGGGCCGTTAATGACGCTCCAGCCAGCAATGTTCGTGTCGCCCGGCGGAATCCCGTAGTCCCCGTTGCTGGGTGCCGTCCATAAAGCTGGTGGTCTCAGGTAAACTTCAAAGCTGCCATTTGCAATGGCATTGGACTGAGCATGTCCACGGGCAACGGCGACGAGAAACGCCGCCAGGAGAGTCAATTTCATCTTGTGATGATCCGCCCGCGCTGCCGGTTGCATCTCTGGATTTGCAACAGGCAGTCGCCAGCGAAAGGTTCTGTTAGCGGCGTTGGCTGAGGATCTTGTCCGCATTGACCTTACGCTGGATGCCGTAAACCGCCAGCAGAGCGAGGCCCATAAGAATAACCGTGGAACCCGTTTCCGGTACATTCGTGACGGCGCTGCTCGACGAAAAGCTGAACCGCTGATTCCCTTCCTGTGCGGTTAACCTCCAAACGCCTGGCGTGCTATCGAAACCCGTGATGCGCGCGATGCCCTGTCCGCTGAGATTCAAAAACCCGGGACCTTGGAATGCGACGGCCAGCGTGTTCAGGTCGAAGCTGTAATCCAACCCGGTGGACGAGATTTTCCAGAGATTCGCCAGCGGTCCCGAGAACGTCGTGAAGTTGATGGGTTGGGCGAAGGTGACCGCGGTGCCATCCGCAATGGACGCATAACTGCCGATTTGGGTGGATGACGAAACGCGTGGATTGACGAAACTGGTAATCGTTGACGCGCTCGCAAGATCCAAATTGTTGAAGGTAATGGTGCCATCAAAAGATATTTCACCAGTGATTGGAATTGCCGAGACGGTCAGAGTTCCTGCGAACGCGACAGCCATAGAGAGAGCGAATATTTTTTTCTTCATGAACTTAATTCAACAACCGTCCCCGAAGCTTCGCCATGGGGTGATCGCCCCATGGGGGAAACCGTACCATCCATTTCTTATTCACCGTGTTGACTTACGGGAAACGGGAACGGCGTTGTATAATGAGGATGAATAATGGAGCGAGGTGATGGCATACAGAAGCGTCGTGGCGTGTTCCGCGCGTCAGCATTCGCGGGGTCGCTCGAAGCCTCTTTGGTCGCAAAGAGCCCGTAAAAGACCCGGGTGAGCCAGCAAACAGGCTTGACACGGCATAGGTCGCCCAAAATCGACCTCGATGCCTGCATCCACTGTGAACGAGCTATGAATTTTTGACCAACGCCATGGACCTGCCGCCGGGCGTGGTGGTGGAACTCTACCGGCGGCGCTGGGAGGCGGAGAAGGTGTTTGACCAGATCAAGAACAAGCTGGGCCAAAAGAAGGCGTGGGCCACGAGCCTGGAGGCCATGACCGCGCAGGCGCAGTTCATCGCCATGGCGCACAACCTGTTGCTCCTCTACGAGCAGAGCCTGGAGACGCGGCACGGCCTCACCAACCAGGCCGAAGATGCGCGCCGCCAGCAGCGGAGGAAAGCGGCCCAAGAATCCTGTGCCAGCGCGGGCACACCACTTTCGAGCCTGGTTTCAAGTGCGCAACGGGCCACCCAGCGCAGCGTGAAATTCATCCACTGGCTGCGCCAATCCCCGCGCGACCACGCCACGGAAACCACCGCCACGCTTCGCCTCCAGCAGCTATATGCCACGTCACGAACACGTTGGTGCAACACTGTTGCTGCCCGAGTTTTCCAGTTTCCACCGGGTCCAACGATCCCGAAGGCTTCGACCTAGTCCTCACCCAAGCGTGATTATTAGGTAAGTTGAAACGAAAAAGCTCGAAATGCCAGTAAACATTGGTTAAAGTTGTGTTTGCGAAGACTCAACACCAACCAGCCAAAGGCCATTTCGAGTGAAGAGAACCTACCCCAAGATCCTCCGCAATCGCAAGGCCAGAATAGCCCGCCGGCTCAAGCCGCGTTGCTGGCCCGAGCAGCCGCAGCCGATGCTGAGCGGGAGCAACATCCATTATGAGATGGCCAACCGCGCTCAAGCCGTGAGCTGTGGCGGCATCGGCGCCGTTCATCTGCTGGCGCAGAAGATCGGGCTGGTGGACCCGATCAATGACCAGGTTCAGGTGCTCAAGCGGCACCTGCCCTATCATGAGTCAGATCACGTGCTGACAGTTGCTTATAATACCATCGCCGGGGGGATGCGGATCGAAGACCTGGAGTTGCGGCGCGCCAACGACGCCTTCCTGAACGGTCTGGGAGCGCAACGCCTGCCCGATCCGAACACCGCCGGGGATTTCACGCGCCACTTCGGCCAGGCCGACACGCGGGCGCTGATGGAAGCGATCAATGTGGCGCGGCAGCGGGTGTGGCAGGAACAGCCGGAGAACTTCATGGAGGAGGTGGTGATCGACGTCGATGGCACGGTTGCCGGGACGCTGGGCCAATGCAAACAGGGGATGAGCCTGTCGTATATGGGAATCTGGGGCTACGCGCCCTTGATCACCAGCCTGGCCAACACCCGGGAGGTCCTTTATCTGGTCAACCGTCCCGGCCATGTGGCCAGCCACCAGGGCGCGGCGGAGTGGATCGACCGCTCGATCGACCTGGTGAAGCCGCACGCCAAAAGCGTCTTTGTGCGCGGGGACACCGACTTCGCCTTGACCAAACATTTTGATCGTTGGACGGAGGCGGGGGTGAAGTTCCTGTTCGGGATGGATGCCAGCCCCTGTCTGGTCGCGCAGGCACAAGCGCTGCACGAAGCCCATTGGCGCGGCCTGGGACGCGCGGGGCGCCCGATCCAGACCCAGCCGCGCGAGCGTCCGGAGAATGTGAAGGAGCAAGTCGTGCGGGAGAAAGGCTATCTCAACAAGGTTTTGCAGAGCGAGCAGGTGGCGCAGTTTGAGTATCAGCCCGGCGCGTGCGATCATTTCCACGGCGAAACCAGCCGCGCTCCACAAGTTCCAGCCCCCGCGCCTCGCGGACGGAATCACGCCGCCTTCAGTCCCGGAATCGGCGTGATCTTCGCGACCTCCGCTGGCGTGATCGCGAACCACTCCTTCGCCTGCTCCTCCGCGACGAGTTCACGGTAGTGTTTGAAGATCATCTGCGGCGAGTTCCCCGCTTCCAGCGCCACCTGCGCCGCGTTCTTCACCTCCGCCAGCCGATAGCTGTAGAACGAATGCCGCAGCGCATTGTGCCGCCACGGAATGGTCGGCTCTTTCTCCGGTTCATCTTCGCTGGCGCGCGCTGGCCTTGTCGCGTCGACGAGCTTTTGAATCGCGTTCGGCACGTTCGCAATCTCCACCACCGGTCCCCGGGTGCGGCGCAGCTTCTGCAGCCATACTTTCAGGTTTGGCGTGATCGGCACCAGGCGCCGCGAATTCGTTTTCGCAATGCTCGCGTCCACCGTGATGTAACCGCTTTGCAGATTCACCTTCGTCCAATCGAGCCGTTCCACTTCTGCGCTCTGCAATCCCGCAAACGCGCCGATGACCAGGAACGGCAGCAGCCGCGAATCCGCTAGAGTGAGCAACGACACCATCTCCGACGGCGAGAAAATCTCCGCCACTTCCTCCTTCTGCTTCCACAACGGCACCGCCTCCATCTCGTCCCAATCCTTCGGCAGATACCGCTGCGCTTTGGCGAACGACAGGAGCGTTTGAACGGAGAGCCGGAAATTATTTCGCGTCCGGTTCGCCACCTTCAGGCCTTGAATCCACGCGCGAATCGCCGGCCCCTTCACCTCGAAAATTTCTCCGTCGTGATCCGCCATGAACCTTCGCAATCGTCCCCGCAGATCACCGATGTAGCGATTGCTCAATCCCTCATCGCGCTTCGCCAGCAACATCTCCTCATAGACTTCTGACACCGTCTTCTTTGGAACATCGCGCATCCGCTGCGCCTCGTAGAACCGTGCCACTTCGACCAATGACCGGCCGCGAACCAACCGCTTCGCGTCTCGGTACTCAACCGCGACAGAATCCAACGTGAAACCGAATTCAGCGAGGACCGGCTTCGCCCGCGCGTAACTGAGCCGTTCCTCGCCGGAGAGTCGGATCTCCTCCACTTCGTTGGTCGACACGCTGTCCACCATCATGACGGCGTGATCCCATGCGGCGTTCGGATCGGGAAAAGATTTGCGACGCCTGGTTGGGCCCTCGTACCAGACCGTGGTGAATGAGTCACAGCCGTTCGTTGGAGTGTGATAAACCGTCGCCTTGATTTGCCCCACACGGTACGTGGCAGGAAAATCCGAGGCTGATTTTGACTCAGCCGATTCCGGTTGGTTTGCGCCATTCTCCAGATTTTTCTTCGACTCCCTCTCCTTGGCACTCTTCGCATTCATGACCCGAAGAGTTTGTTTGGAATTCAAGAAAACCCCGCATTTCGCGCAGGAAAAGTGGCGGGAGTGGCGGGGCTCGAACCCGTAACCTCTGCCGTGACAGGGCAGCGCTCTAACCAATTGAGCTACACCCCCGCGCGAACGGGGCGGCAAACTAGAGAACACCACCATTGCCGTCAACGGGGAATTCAGTCCTACCGCGAAATTAAAAAAGATTCGGGCAACAGACGCCAAGGAGGTGGGGGTGGAGAACCCCGCTGAAGAAACGTGCTGTCACCCGAATCAAATCAAAAATCTAACCGTAAGATTGCGACCTGCCCTCTCTTTGTCAACAGGTTCATCGGCACGCGGTACGCGCGCTGTAACGGTGAGGCAACGACGGGAATCACTGACCGAGGTTCAGCGTTTCGGCTCTTCGAAACGAACGACGATTTCGCCCGGCTTCGCGTAGCCGAGATTCGCCCGCGCGAGTCGTTCGATCGTGCGTGGATCGTTTTTTACGGCATCGAGTGAGGCGCGGAGCGTCCGGGCGCGTTCCAATTCGACTTTGACCTTTAACTCCATCTTCAGCAGGTCCTGGCGCATCCGCTCGTTCTGTTGAATCAACGGGAGATACCAAACGAACACCGCAGCGATTCCTGCTGCGAAGAGCAGGAACACCACGACCTTCGAGAGCTTTTCCCAAATGTTCACAAGCGCAGTGAACACAATCGCCCGATTGAAGTGAAGCGGGAATTCGTCACGTCCATATTTGTCGGTCGAGCGAGCGGAACTGGATCGCCTCGGAAATATGTTCAGCCTTGATGCTCTCCACGCCTTCCACGTCAGCAATCGTGCGTGCGACCTTCAGGATGCGATCGTAAGCACGCGCGCTTAGGTTCAAGTCGCTCATGGCGTGCTTGAGCAACTCCATCGTGGTTTCGTCGAGCGCGCAGAAATTTTTCAACTCGCGCGTACCCATGCGCGCGTTGCAGCTCATGCGCGGGTTGTTTGCGAACCGTTTGTGCTGGCGCTCGCGGGCGGTGACGACGCGTTCGCGAATCTGCGCCGAGCTTTCGCCCGTTGGCCCGCCGCCGCTGATCTCGCGGAACTTCACTTGCGGCACCTCGACGTGAATGTCGATGCGGTCGAGCAGGGGACCGGAAATGCGCCCGAGATAATTTTGAATCTCGCGAGGCGAACTGCGTGACTCGTGCGCCATTTTTCCATCCGGTGTTGGGTTCATCGCGGCCACAAGCATGAACTCGGATGGGAATGTCATGGTGCCGGCCGCGCGCGAAATGGTGACACGGCCATCTTCCAGTGGTTGGCGCATGGTTTCGAGGACGCTGCGTTTGAACTCCGGCAATTCATCGAGGAATAGCACGCCGTGATGCGCGAGCGAAATTTCGCCGGGAGTTGGATTGATATTGCCGCCAAGCAAACCCGCATCGCTGGCCGTGTGATGCGGCGCACGAAAGGGCCGCCGCGTGACCAGCGCTTGTCCCGCCGACAATAGTCCCACGATGCTGTGGATCTTCGTCGTCTCCAGAGCTTCCTCCAGTGTGAGTGGCGGAAGAATCGTGGCGAGCCGCTTCGCCAGCATCGATTTACCCGTGCCCGGCGGACCGATGAGTAGAATATTGTGACCGCCGGCGGCGGCGATTTCGAGCGCGCGCTTCACGGACTCCTGTCCCTTTACGTCCGCGAAATCGACCTCGCCATCGCTCTGGTGATCGAACAACGCGCGGAGATCAACTCGAGTCGCGGCGATTTTCAGTTGGCCTTCCAGGAATCCGAACGCTTCGCGCAAGTTGTGAATCGGGATCACTTGTAACCCGCTGACGACAGCCGCTTCCGCCGCGTTCTCCGCCGGAACGAGCAGTCCTACTTTTCCTTCCGCTTTGGCGCGGATCGCGATGGGCAACACGCCTTTGCATGGACGCACTTCGCCGCTGAGCGCGAGTTCTCCCACGATGACGAAGTTATCGAGTTGATCGGTTTCGACTTGTTCACTTGCGGCGAGCATGCCGACGGCGATGGGCAGGTCGAAGCTCGGGCCTTCCTTCTTCACGTCGGCGGGCGCGAGATTGATCGTGGTGCGGCCCATGGGGAACTTGAAGCCGGAGTTCGAAAGCGCGGTCGTGACGCGATCACGGGATTCTTTCACCGCCGCATCGGGTAAACCAACGATGACGATGTTCGTGTCGCCCCAGCCAGCATTCACTTCAACTTCGACAGGAAAAGCTTCAATGCCCTGGACCGCGGCGGAACAAACGCGGGATAGCATGGGCGGCATCGTGCGAAACGAAGGCGTGCCGCGCAAGCCTGAGCTTCAATGCGCCGTTTTTTGGTGAACAACCTGTCGAAAGTTTTCAGAAATTTTTTTTGAAGTCTCGCGGTTCTTCTGGTCTTTTATCCGGCAACAAGCCTGATGCTTGGCGTACGTTCGGTTCCTCACGACCAAGTAAGTGGTTTCAAACTGCGGAAGAATTGTGGTCTGATGTCGTGAGACGATGAACGTCCTTTATTTAATTGCTGCTGCTGGGCCGAAGGCCGGCGATGTGAACCTGTCCTACATCTGGACCACGTCCACGCTCGAAGCCAAAGTCATCATCATCTTTCTTTTGGTGTTCTCGATCTTTTCCTGGTCGGTGATGGTCGCCAAAGCGGTGCAGATGCGGCGCGCCAACAAGTTGAACCGCTTGTTCGACGGCGAATTCAGGAAGCAGAAAGGCGTGCTCGAAATCTACGATCGCCGCGTGAACGTGGACGATTGCCCGCTCTTCGTCGTTTACCAGGAAGGCTGCAAGGAAGTGGACGCGCGGCTGAAGCTTCCCGACGGCGGACGCAAACCGTTGATCTCGATCAAGTCGATGGAGCACGTGAAGCGTACGTTGGAAGGCGCGGTGGCGTCGCAGTCACTTCGATTGGAGTCCGGCTTGATCATGCTGGCGCTCGCGGTGAGCGGCGCGCCGTTTCTCGGTTTGCTCGGCACGGTGTGGGGTGTGATGAGCGCGTTCAGTTACGTGGCCATTCTGGGCAGGGCCGATTTGGCGACGATGGCGCCCGGTGTCGCGGCTGCATTGGTGACGACGGTGGCCGGCCTGCTTGTGGCGATTCCGTCGATGTTCGGCTACAACTATCTCGTTCACAATCTGCGCGTGCTCACGGTCGAGCTGGATAACTTCGCGCAGGAACTCGTGTCGAAACTGGAAACAGAGTATCTGAAGGACGAGGAATGATTTTGTCGGACGAATAAACAATGCGCCGCTTCTCACAACGCAATTCGCTGGTGACGTTGAGTGAAATCAACATCACACCGCTATTGGATTTGGCGTTTGTGCTGTTGATTATTTTCATCATTACGACGCCGTTGTTGGAGCAGGGGATGAATTTGTCGCTCGCGAAGGGGGGCAACACGGACGACAAACTCGTCAAAGACAACATCAAGACCGTGCAGATCGACACGCGCGGAAATTTGTTGGTGGAAAACAAACGTATGACGCGGGACCAGGCGGAGTGGCAGTTGCGGCAGTGGTATCGCGGCAACCCGAACCTCATCGTGTTTATTCGCGCGGACAAGAATGGGCGTGTGGAAGATCTTTACGACATTATCAACCGATGCCAGCGGAACGGCATCACGAAGTATTCGCTGCGCACGGAACCGAATCGCTAATGAGCCGGCTCGAAAGAAAATGTATCATCGGATCGGCAGCCTTCCACGGGCTGCTGCTGGTGATCTTTTTGTTTGGCTCTGCCTTTCTCTCGTCGAAGCCGGAGAAGCCGATGCCGGTGATCACGATCATCGACTATAACGGCAAGTTGACTGACCAACCGCTTACCGGAGGCGGCTCTCCGCAAGGCAATCCAACTCCCCCACCGCCTGCGCCAGCGAATCCGACTCCTCCGCCACCGCCGCCCCCAGTGGAGCCGCCGAAAGTCGAACCGGTGAAACCGCAGCCGGTAAAGCCCGCCGAGCCGGAGGTCGTGAAACCGCCCAAAGTCACGAAACCAAAAGAGCCGGACGTGAAGAAGCCCGTAGTGGATGACAACACCAAGGAGCGTGGAGACTTCGCGGCCAGCAAGAACAAGAAGCCGACACCGGACAAGCCGAAGGACGTGGCGGAGAACACGAAGCCGGCTCGCAAGATCAACATCAACACGAATGTCAGCACGCGCTCGAACACAGAGGTGATCGCGGCGCAGATTGCCGCCCAGAAGCGCGCTGCTGATGAGAAGGCCGCTCGTGAATACGCTGGCAAGTACGCCGCATATCAACGCGAGTTGCAGGCGCGCAACAGCCAGATCGGAAGTGTGATCGATGGCGTTGGCAAGAATATTGGAAACAAGACCGTTACTGTGCCGTACGGTCCGGGTGGAGAAGCTTACGTCCACTACGGCAGCTTGATTGGCGAACTCTACAAGCGCGCCGTTTACGCCTCGCGGCCCGAAGGCGATGAAGATGCGGTCGCGGTCATTCGGATTGTCGTGACGCGCACGGGTTCAGTGAGGGATGCGGAGTGGGTTCGGAAGACAGGAATTTCAGTCCTGGATCGGGCTGTGGATCGCGCGATGAAGACCGTGCGTACCGTGCCGGCGTTTCCTGAAGGTTCGACGGACAGCGAGAGGACGTTCACTCTCAACATTGGTTTCGAAGCAAAACGAATTTCAACATGAAGAAGTTTTTATCGCTGATCGGCGCAGTGACTTTGGTATTCGCAACGCGTGCTGCGAACAACATTGACATCACCGTTCCGATGGATTCTTTCGGCTTTCCCAAAGCCGTCCCGGTGTACGTCACTGGATACTCAGGCGAAGTGGATCGCATCCTGCGCTTCGACTTGTCGTTCATGGGATTCGAGTTGGTGAACGACCGCAAGGCCGCCACTTATGTGATTCAGAAGAACAATGCGGCTGGTGTTGGGGCGCTTGTCGCAGAGGTGAAGTACAACAAAGCTTTCAGCGGCGGCTCACCGCGCCAGCAGACGCACGCTCTCGCGGACGATCTTTCGCAAACGCTTTTGCGCCAACCCGGAATCGCGCAGACACGCGTTGCCTTCGTGGCGCAGCCGCACGGTTATGGCGCGGGCGAGATTTACGTGGCGGACTTCGATGGGTTCAACGCTTCACCGGTGACGCGCGATGGTGTGATCGTTCACACACCTGCATGGGCTGGCAAGAACGCGCTGCTCTACATGTCATTCAAGCTCGCAAACAAGGCGGACATCCTCTTCCACGACATCGGCACTGGAACGCGTCGTCCCTTCGCGAAATATCCGGGCCAGAACGTCAGTCCCGCCGTCTCACCTGATGGCAGGCGCGTGGCGATGATTCTCAGCAAGAGCGGCAATCCGGAGCTGGTGGTCTGCGACATCGATGGCGGCAACTTGAAGCAACTCACCAAGGGCAAAGACTCGGTGTCGTCGCCGTGCTGGTCGCCGGACAGCAGCAGGATTTGTTTCTCGTCGCGTGTGAGCGGCTTGTCGGCGCTCTACACAATTCCGGCCAGCGGCGGATCGCCGACACGGCTGTTCGGCGGATCAAGCCCGACGGAGCCGGATTGGTCGCCTGACGGAAAATACGTCGTCTTTACGACACAAAGCCGAAGCGGATTCCAGATTGTCGTTGTCGGCGTGAACGGCCCGGGCAAAGGGCAGTCGAAGACGATTTGCGCCGGTCAAGATCCGGTGTGGGCGCCGAATTCGCGCGCGGTAATGTTCGCGCGCTCATTGAATCAGGATCGGCACGTGCTCGCCTTGCTCGATGTGCCGAGCGGAATGGTCAAAGATATTGCACCGATCAACGGGAGCGCTTCTGAGCCGAGTTGGGCGAGGTGATCCCAAACTTCAAACGCAAATGAAAAACTCAACGCTTCTACTTTTGGGAACAGCAATTGTTCTCGCCCTCACTGCCGGCTGTGGCGGTTCGCTGAAAAAAAATCCGCTGCCGACGGGCAGCACGACGGTCGAAAGTGAATCGGCAAGTCGCACGCCGAATATCAACACGCAGCCGCTCGGACAGAATAGCGGTGCGACCGGAGCCGGAGTGACGGGCGTAGCCGTGCCCGGGGATTTGCCGGATGATTCGAAGCTCGCGGGCCGTGACCAGGATCGCAGCCGCTTTGCCGGAGAGACGGTTTACTTTGATTACGATCGCGCCGACGTGAAAGCGGCCCAGGCGGGGAACATCAACAAGATCGTCAGCGCATTCAAATCCTTGCCGCCCGGACACGACCTGCTCATCGAAGGCCATTGTGACGAGCGCGGCACCGAAGGTTACAATCAGGCGCTCGGCGAACGTCGCGCGCTGGCCATCCGCGAGTTGTTAATTAAGACTGGTGTTGATGCCCAAC
>JBBRBM010000121.1:0-18847 GCA_038205745.1 Verrucomicrobiota bacterium
GGCATTGTCGCGCATCACTTCCATCTCGTATTCCTTCCAGCCGAGGAGGGATTCTTCGATGAGAATTTCGTTCACGGGCGAAAGCTCGATGCCGCGTTTGGCGATCTCCTCGAACTCTTCGCGGTTGTAACCGATGCCGCCCCCAGTGCCGCCGAGCGTGAACGCGGGGCGGATGATGAGCGGCAGGCGGCCAATCTTGTCGGCCACGGCGCGAGCTTCGTCCATGTTGTGCGCGACGCCCGAGATGGGCACGTCGAGGCCGATCTGGAGCATCAATTCCTTGAACGCGAAACGATCTTCGCCTTTGTGAATCGCTTCCGGTTTCGCGCCGATCATTTCCACATCGTGACGTTCGAGCGCGCCGTTCTTGTGCAGCGACATGGAAGTGTTGAGCGCCGTCTGGCCACCGAGCGTCGGGAGCAAAACGAGTTTGCCCTTCGCGCCGAGCCGTTTCATCTCCTCCTTCTCGCGGATGATGACCTTTTCCACACACTCGGGCGTAATCGGCTCGATGTAAGTTCGGTCGGCGAACTCCGGATCGGTCATGATGGGGGCCGGATTGGAGTTCACGAGGATGACGCGGTAGCCCTCCTCCTTGAGCGCCTTGCAGGCTTGCGTGCCGGAGTAATCAAACTCGCACGCCTGGCCGATGATGATCGGGCCGGCACCAATGATGAGGACGCTGTGAATGTCAGTTCTTTTGGGCATCGAAAAATCTTTCCGCCAGCGCACGCGCCGACAATCGATTCAAACGGGCGAGATGAAACACCATGCTTGGGTGAATGCGAATTCTTTTTGCGCCCGAAGTGCGCGCGGCAGTGTCACTGCGAGGAAAATGCGCTAAGCAATCACCTCACGACGGTCGTGGAGATGGCGCGCCATCTCGTCGCGGTGTTCGTGCAGACGGTCTTCGCGCGCGGCGAGCAATACATCGCGCAACACTTGTGCCTCGAACATTCGCGGCACGCTGACGTAGTTCGCGCCGGCGGCGTAAAGCTTCGGCACGTCGGCGAGCACATTCGCCGGCATGATGATTTGCGCCGTCGGGTTCATCTCGCGCAGTTCGTGGACGAGTTTGAGATTGTTCGTCCCCTTGAGCAGCGAGTCGGGAATGGTGCAGATGATGACCTTCGCCTGATTGATGCCCGCGTGGAGCAAGGTGTCGCGCTGGCTGATGTCGCCGTAGAGGACCGTGACACCGCGCCGGCGCAGTTCGTCGTTCACGACCGGATTAAAATCCACGACCGCAATCTCGTGCAGCAACGTTTGATCGCGCCGCGAAACTTCTTCGAGCAACGAACTCGCAGTGGAAAAAAAGCCAAGCAGGTAAATCGGTTTCGTGACGTGACCGTTCCCCGACTCGCTCGCCGCCTTTGGTGTGTAGTCCGGGAACTTCATTCGCGCCAGACGCGGAGAAGCCCAGCGCAGGATGCGTTCGCTGTGCGTCATGGCGTAGCTGCTTCCCACCGCCAGCAACGCAAACGTGTAAGCGGCGACGCCAGCGGTTCGTTCGTTCAAGTGGCCCGCCTTCAATCCAAGCGCGACGATCACGAGCGAGAATTCGCTGACCTGCGAGAGATTCAGCGCGGGCAGTAAGCTCACCCTGTGACCCAGGTTCATGCGATCCAACGGAATGAACACGGTGAGAAATCGCGTGGCGATCAGGAACAAGGCGCACACCAACGCCATGCCCAGCAACGAAACGTCCGGCCGGGGAATGGTCATTCCCAGCGCGACAAAGAACAGCGTGAGGAAAAAATCCCGGAGCGAAGTGACCTTCGCCGTAACGTCGAGTGCGTAAGGGAAAGTCGAGATCGCCACGCCCGCGATCAACGCGCCCATTTCGCGCGATAGGTCGAGCGCCACCGCGAGACCACAAATCAGAAAGCACCAGGCAATCGCACCGACGAGCACGAGTTCGGGAAGACGCGCCACTGCCTTGAACAACGTCGGCAGCGCGTACTTGCTCGCCACGAGCGCCGCCGCCACGAGCGTCGCCACCTTGCCAAGCGAGATCAGCAATTGGCTGACGGCGGGATTGTTCAGATTCGGCTGAATCGCGAGGAACAGAATCGCGAACAAGTCCTGCGTCACCAACACGCCAAGCGTGATGCGGCCCGCGAGCGTTTCCAGTTCACGCTTGTCGTAGAGAATTTTGACGATGATGACCGTGCTGCTGAGCGCCACGGCGATGCCCAGATAGAGCGCATCCAATTTGCCGGCGCCAAACGAGTACCCGAGCAGTTTGAAGAACACCAATCCGAGCAGAGTTCCTCCGAGCACCTGAATGATCGATGTGACAAGAATTGCGCGCCCAGCGCTCACAACGCTCTTCAAGTTGATCTCCAGCCCGATCATGAAGAGCAGGAAGATCAGCCCGAGCTCGGAGATGGTCGCGATCGCATTGGTGTCGTTGATCCATGCAAAGCCGACCGGACCCACGAGCACGCCGGCCGCGAGGTAAGCAAGAATGAGCGGCTGCCGCGCGAGCTTCGCGAGTACAGCAAGTCCCCATGCGACCACGACGCAGAGCGCGATGTCGTTAAGCAGGTGATCGTGGCTGGCCGCCGAAGCATCCACGGGGCCCAGCCTAGCGAACGACTCGACGCCTGCAAGCAGTTGCTCGCTTCTTCGCATGGAACCCTTGAACAAATCCTTGAATCGGCCCGGCACTTTCCAGCCGCACCCCACCCTTCGCGAGGTGGAACGAAAGGAGTATCGCGCAAACGCAAGCGCACGTTACGCTGCATTGGCCGAGGCAATCGGCGTTCATGACGTCAGAACAGCAACCGCAAACCACCATCGCGCGCGAACAAGTGTTCCGCGTGCGCGGCCTCACGAAAGTTTACGGCATGGGCACGGCTGAGGTGCGCGCGCTGGACGGTGTGGATCTTGATTTGTTTGCCGGCGAGCTGGCCGTGCTGCTGGGGCCTTCCGGCAGCGGCAAGACGACGTTGCTCAATCAGATCGGGGGTCTCGATGTTCCGACCGACGGCGAACTTTGGTATCGCGACATGGAATTGACGCACGCCGACGAAGCGGAGCTCACGCAGTATCGTCGCGACTCAGTTGGCTTCGTTTTTCAGTTCTACAATTTGATCCCAAGCCTCACCGCGCGTGAGAACGTGGCGCTGATCACGGAAATCGCGCAGGACCCGATGTCGGCCGAAGAAGCGCTCGACATGGTGAACCTGAGCGGACGTCTCGATCACTTTCCCGCGCAACTTTCCGGCGGTGAACAACAGCGGGTGGCGATTGCTCGCGCGATAGCAAAGCGGCCTGCGGTGTTACTTTGCGATGAACCAACCGGTGCGCTCGACATCAAGACCGGCATCGTGGTGCTCGAGGCATTGCAGCGCGTGAACGAAGATCTGGGCACGCTTACCGTCGTCATCACTCACAACGCCGCGATGGCTGACATGGCGGATCGGGTGATTCGTTTTGCGGATGGCCGCGTGCAGAGCATTCGCGCGAATACGACGAAGGTGCTGGCGAGCAGCTTGAATTGGTGATGAGAAATCCCAAACTCAAAACCCCAGACCCCAAAGAAATCCCAGGTTCCAAACTCCAAGGGTGGACTCGGTACTCGCGATGGCTGCTTTGGAATTTGGTGTTTGGAACTTCCTTGGATTTTGGGTTTTGGGTTTTGGAGTTTGCATCTTGATCTCCCACCTCGATCGCAAACTCTGGCGCGACCTGAATCGCATGAAAGGTCAGGCGATCGCCGTTGCGCTCGTGATGGCCTGTGGGCTGGCGATGCTGACGATGTCGCGCAGCCTCATTCAATCGCTGGAGAGCACGCGCGCGGAATACTACGAGGCGAACCGGTTCGCCGATGTCTTTGCGCACCTCAAGCGTGCGCCGAACTCAATCGCTGACCGCGTGGCGCAGATTCCCGGCGTCGCCGGAGTACAGGCCGGGCTTGCCGTGAGCGTGACGCTCGACATTCCAGGCCTTGATGAACCCGCGAGCGGGCAGGTGCGTTCGCTGCCCGATCGTGGCGAGCCGGACTTGAACCGTTTATACCTTCGCGCCGGAAGCTGGCTTGCACCCGGCAGTCGCGGCGAAGTGCTCGTGGGCGAAGCTTTCGCAAAGGCGAATCGACTGAAGCCGGGCGATCACATCGCAATGTTGCTCAATGGTCGCCGTCAGGATTTCAGGATCGTTGGTATCGTTCTCTCGCCCGAGTTCATCTTTGAATCCCGTCCCGGCGCGGCATTGCCGGACAATCGCACTTACGGGATTTTCTGGATGCCGTACGAAGAGGTCGCGAAGGCGTTCGATCTTTATGGCGCATTCAATTACCTCGCGCTGCGTCTCGCGCCCAGTAGTGGTAGTGGGGCAGCCGTCCCGGCTGCCACCCGTCCACTGGCCGTCCCGGCTGGTGGTGCTGCGGGCGAGACGCCCGCAAGACAAGTGGCAGCCCGGAGGGCTGCCCCACTACACACCTCTGAGCGCGCGGTGATTGCTGAGGTCGATCGCCTGCTCGCGACGTATGGCGGACGCGGCGCCTATGGGCGATCAGATCATCCATCGCACATCCGTGTGTCCGATGAGATTCGCGTGCTGACGACACTTTCCATCGGCTTCCCGGTTGTGTTCCTCAGCGTCGCCGCGTTCATGGTGAACGCGGTGCTCTCGCGATTGTTGAACTTGCAGCGCGAACAGATCGCGATTCTCAAGGCGTTCGGCTTCGCCAACCGCGACATCGTGCTGCACTACCTGAAATTCGCATTCGTCATCGTTGCGGTCGGACTTGTGATCGGCGCGCTCGGCGGGCTCCTGCTCGGGACGAGACTCGTGAAAATGTATGAGATGTGGTTTCGCTTTCCCGAGCTGCACTTCCAATTCGCGCGCTCGGCGCTGGTCGCGGCGTCGTTCGTGGGTGTGCTTGCCGCCTTCGTCGGCGTGTTCAATGCCGTGCGACGCGCCGCGAAGTTGCCGCCCGCCGAAGCCATGCGTCCCGAGCCGCCGGCCAATTATCGACCGTCACTCGTCGAGCGTACCGGCATCGCGAAGTTTCTCTCGCACACGTTTCGCATCGCCATGCGCAACATCGAGCGCCGCCCCATGCAGGCGCTGTTCACCGTGGCCGGCCTTGCGCTCGCGACGGGAATTCTCATTGTGCCCAACACATTTCGCGACAGCGTGAAGCACATCCTCGGTTTCCAATGGGACGTGCTCGAACGCGAAGACCTCAGCGTGGGCCTCATCGAGCCGACGAGTGCGAAGGTGACACACCTGTTCGAGCAATTGCCGGGAGTCGTGGCAGCGGAACCGTTTCGCGTCACGCCAGTGCGATTGCGTTTCGGCCATCGTACGCGCCAGCTCGCGATCCGCGGAATGACGGCACAAGGAATTCAGACCCGCATCATCGACAAATCGATGCGCGAGATTCCTCTGCCGGTGAACGGCGTCGTCGTTTCCGCGAAGCTCGCCGAGGTTCTTGACGCGCGCGTCGGCGATCTGTTGACGGTCGAAACCCTTGAAGGAAAGCACATCGTGCGCAGTGTGCCGCTCGTTGGCCTGGCCGACGATCTCGCCGGAATCACGGCTTACATGGAGCGTTTTGCGTTGAATCGTTTTCTGGAGGAAGGCGACGTCGTGACGGGCGCGAACCTCACTGTTGACACGGCGCGCCGCGCTGAATTTCTGCGCGAACTGAAAGGCATCCCGCGCGTGAGCTGGGTCGCGATCAAGGAATCGTTGCGCGAAAATTTTCGGAAGACCACGGGCGCTAGCATCAATTTGATCCAGATGATCTATCTCACATTCGCAACGGTGGTGGCGTTCGGTGTCGTTTACAACAACGCGCGCATCTCGCTGGCAGAGCGTGCGCGCGAGTTGGCGACGTTGCGCGTGATCGGTTTCTCGCAGCGCGAGGTCGGCGGCGTATTGGTGACGGAACTGGTAATCCTCGCGCTGGTGGCGGTGCCTTTTGGTCTGTTACTCGGAACAGGCTTCGCGACGGGCATCATCAGCA
Source organism: Verrucomicrobiota bacterium (assembly GCA_038205745.1). Classification (GTDB taxonomy): domain Bacteria; phylum Verrucomicrobiota; class Verrucomicrobiia; order Limisphaerales; family SIBH01; genus JANNGC01. The sequence continues at coordinate 5,984 of JBBRBM010000121.1, forward strand.
TGGTGAACACCGAGACGGTTCGATTGCCGCTCGTGCTCACGGCGCACAATTACGCTTTTGCAACGCTGGTCGTCGCCGTGGCATCGACACTTTCGGCCATTCTCGTTCTGCGAAACTTGAAGCAGCTCGACCTGGTGAGCGCGCTCAAGGCTCCTGAATGAAAACGAATGCCTCACGCAAAGGTCGCAAAGGTCGCGAAGGAAAACATGCCCTCCAAAACCTTTGCGACCTTTGCGGGAGGCATTTTTCTGAAACTCGAATTTCATGAACCCAACGACTACTGTCTCGACCACGATGGAACCGCCGTCGAAGGAAAATCCTGCGCGACCGAGCGCGCCATTGCCCAGCCCGCGCCGCAACGACGCGCGCCGGCCGAAGCGCCGACGCTGGCTGCCGTACGTTGGCACGATCGTTCTCGTCGCGCTGATCGTGGCTGGGCTTTGGCCCAAGCCCTTGCCTGTCGAGACGGTGAAGGTCGTCACGGGCGGCCTGCGCGCCACGGTGAATGAGGAAGGCAAGACGCGCATCAAGAACCGATTCACTGTTTCTGCGCCGGTCGCCGGGCAGCTTCGCCGCATTCCGTTCAAAGCCGGCGCCGAGATGAAGGCGGGAGAGACGGTCGTCGCCGTCATCGATCCGCTGACTCCGACGATGTTGGACGCGCGTTCGCGTGCTCTCGCCGAGGCGCGACGCGACACCGCGGCGGCGAACGTCGAGCGAGTGCGCGCGGCGCACAAGTTTGCCGCGAGTGACTTGAAGCGCTTCGAGTCATTGTTCTCTGACAAAACAATTTCGATTCAGGAATTCGAACAAGGGCAGTGGAAGGAAACAGCCGCCGCGAAGGAATTGGCCGCTGCCGAAGCAGCGTTGCGCCAGGCGGAAGCGGAACTGGCGGAGTTTGATTCTCCCTCTCCCCTCGACGGTGAGAGGGCGCGTGTGAGTGTCGAAGTGAAAGCACCGGTGAGCGGTCGAGTGTTGCGCGTGATCGAAGAAAGCTCGCGCGTCGTCGCCGCCGGCACCGCGCTGGTGGACATTGGCGATCCTGCTGATCTGGAAGTGGTGATCGAAACGTTGTCGCGTGACGGCGCGGCGATTCAGTCCGGCACGCGAGTGGAATTGGAGCAATGGGGTGGGAGCGAACCACTGCAAGCGCGAGTGCGTCTCGTCGAGCCGGCCGCGTTCACGAAGGTCAGCGCTCTCGGCGTCGAAGAGCAGCGCGTGAATGTGATCGCGGACATCGTGACGCCAGTGGAGAAACGCGCGAGTCTCGGTGACCTCTTCCGCGTCGAGGCGCGCATCGTTACTTGGGAAGCGGATAAGGTGCTGAAAGTTTCTTCCGGCGCGATCTTCCGGCGCGGCGATCGGACTGCGGTTTTCGAAGTGAAGCATGGCCGCGCGATTTTTACGCCAGTCACCACGGGTCGCACCTCAGGCACCGAGATGGAAATCGTGAAAGGCGTCAGTGAAGGCGACGAGCTGATCATCTACCCCGGTGATCGCATCCACGACAACGATCGCGTGAAGCCGCTGCACATCAGCCAATGAAGGAGCGCGGACGGTCTCGTCCGCAAGTTGACTGCTCTTCCGCGCGGACGAGACCGTCCGCGCTCCTGAGTTGCCTCACCACTTCAATTGCTGCAAGCGACGCGCGACTTCCTCGGCGTTCGCACGACTGTTGAAGCTCGAGATGCGGAAGTAGCCTTCGCCCTTCGAGCCGAATCCGCTGCCAGGTGTGATGACAACGTTCGCGTCGTTCAGGATTTTATCGAACGCCTGCCAGCTCGTGACGCCTCCCGGAGTTTGCGCCCAGATGTAAGGCGCGTTCACGCCGCCATACACAGTGAGCCCGGCGGCCTTCGCGCCGGTAACCAGGACGCGCGCGTTGCCCATGTAGTGGTCGATGAGCGCGCGCACTTGTTGTTTGCCTTCAGTCGAGTAAAGCGCTTCGGCGGCGCGCTGGACGATGTAGCTCACGCCGTTGAACTTCGTGCTCATGCGGCGATTCCACAGCGGGTGCAATGGCTTGAACTCGCCTTTGCTCGTCTGTGCATTGAGCGACTTCGGCACAACGGTGAACGCACAGCGCACGCCGGTGAAGCCGCCGTTCTTCGAGAAGCTGCGGAATTCGATCGCGCACTCGCGTGCGCCCGGAATTTCGTAGATGGAATGCGGCAACGCCGGGTCCGAGATGTAAGCTTCGTAAGCCGCGTCGAAGAGAATAATCGCCCGATGCTTCAGCGCGAATTGCACCCAGGCTTCGAGTTGCACGCGCGTCGCGACGGCGCCGGTCGGGTTGTTCGGCGAACAAAGATAAACGACGTCCACCTTGTGCTTCGGCGGCTCGGGAATAAATCCGTTTTGCGGCGTGCAGGGTAGGTAAGTGAGTCCTGCGTAGGCGCCGGAATCATCCGCGTCGCCGGTGTGACCCGCCATCACGTTCGTGTCCACGTAGACGGGATAGACCGGATCGGAAATGGCGATCTGGTTCTGGTGCCCGAGGATGTCGAGGATGTTTCCACAATCGCACTTCGATCCGTCGCTGACGAAAATTTCGTCGTCCGCAATGTCGATTCCCTTCGCGCGGAAATCGTTTTGCGCAATCGCGTTACGAAGGAAGTCGTAGCCTTGCTCGGGACCGTAGCCGCGGAAGCTCGCGCGCTGCGCCAGTTCGTCGACGGCCTTGTGCAGCGCGGTCGTGACGGCAGCCGGAAGCGGTTCCGTAACATCGCCGATGCCGCAACGGATCACGCGCTTGGCGGCTTCCGGGTTGGCATCGCAAAAAACTTTCACGCGCCGGGCGATCTCGGGGAAGAGGTAGCCGGCTTTCAGTTTCAGGAAATTCTCGTTCAGGTATGCCATGACAAAATCGCGCGGACGCTAACGAGCGGATGACGGCAACGCAAGTCATCGGAACATGGCTGGCGGAGCGTGAATTGGATTTTTTGTGCTCGAAGGGAAGCGGAACTGGGAACAGCATTACAGGACAAAGCACGTTAAGGGATAAAGCATGAAAACACTCGCTTCAGTTGGTTTGCTCGTTGCTTGGGCGTCGTTTGGCGCGGATGTGCCGGAGCCAAAGTTCCGCGCGGTCACAATCGATGACAAAATCCAGATCGGCTACGGCGTCGCCGTGGCGGACGTGGATGGCGATGGCAAGCCGGACATCCTGCTTGCGGACAAGAACCAATTCGTGTGGTACCGCAATCCGGGTTGGGAGAAGTTCGTCCTCGCTGAAAATCTAACCAAACTCGACAACGTCTGCATCGCCGCACGCGACATCGACGGTGATGGCAAAGCCGAGATCGCCGTTGGTGCGGGATGGAATCCAAATGACACCACCAATAGCGGCGCGGTGTTCTATCTAAATCCGCCGAAAGATCGCACGCAGAAGTGGGAGGCGATCACATTGCCGCACGTGCCGACAATTCACCGGATGAAGTGGATTGAATCAGCGAAGGGCGGTGGATTTGAACTCGTATCAGTTCCACTGCACGGCTTCGGCAACAAGAATGCGGAAGGCGAGGGCGTGCCGATCATGGCTTACCGCAAACCGGCGGACCCGCATCAGCCGTGGACGACGAACACCATCGCGAAGCAGTGGCACAAGACGCACAATTTTGATGTCGATGGCGCGTCACTGTGGATCGCCGCGAAAGAAGGGATTTCCGAAATTGTTCGGCCGAAAAATGCGCCGCAACGAATTCAACTTCTGGCGACAAATGATGGGGGCGGGATGGGGGAAGTGCGCGCGGGGAGGATCGCAGGAAGAATTTCGTTCGCTGCTGCGATCGAACCGATGCATGGAACGAATCTCGCGATCTTTAAGGTTCCGCATGTTAATGAGCCGGCCGGTGCCACTTGGCACCGACGCGTTCTCGATTCTTCGATGAACGACGGCCACGCCCTTGCGTGTGGCGATTTCCTTGGCATCGGGCGGGATCAAATCGTCGTCGGCTGGCGGGCGATGGGGAATGCGAAAGCACGTGTCGGCATCAAGCTCTTCACTCCACTCGACAAAGAACTCGAGGAATGGCGCAGCACGCTCGTGGACGACAACACGATGGCTTGCGAAGACCTGTGCCTCGCCGATCTGAACGGTGACGGCGCGCTCGACATCGTCGCCGCCGGACGCGGGACGAAGAACGTCAAAATCTATTTCAACGAGCTGCGCAAATAGTGGCGCCCCAAAAGCAAGAAATGTAAATCGTTGCCTGTTGACGATGAGACTCAATCTCAAGTAGTTCTTTGCGCGTTCAAAAGAACAATTGAAATGAAGCTTACACAAAAACTTGGAATCGGAACGCTGGCTTTGTCGTTGGCCGCATCCGCGATCGCAAATGAACGGCTCTTCACCTACTCGTACGAACCCGAGACGATGCCGAAGGGCGCGTGGGAGTTCGAGCAATGGGTGACTGCACGCGTCGGCCGTAACAGCACGGTCGGACAGGAAGGGTACAATCGCTGGCAGTTTCGCGAGGAGCTGGAGTACGGCGTCACGGACCGCTACACGGTTGGACTTTATCTGAACCACCAGATGGACAACTTCCGTGACCCCGCCACGCACAAGAGTACGCATCACTATCGCTGGACGGGCGTGTCGCTCGAAAATCGCTACATGGTTTTGAATCCAGCGAACAAGCCGGTGGGTCTCACACTTTATCTCGAACCGACTTACGATGGGGAGAGTGCTGAACTCGAACAAAAGATCATCCTTGGCCAGCGGCACGGTGATTGGAAATGGGCGGTGAACCTCATTCATGCAACCGAATGGGAAGAACATTTTGAAGAGACCGAAGGCGAAGTGGAAATAACCGCGGGCCTTGCGCGGTTGATCGGCAAGCATTGGGCGGTGGGCGTCGAAGCGCGCAACCACAACGAGTTGCCTGAATACGATCTTTGGGAAAACACGGCGCTCTACGTGGGACCGGTCGTGAGCTATCGGCGAGAGAACTGGTGGGCGACGCTCACCGTGATGCCGCAAATTTGGGGAGAGACGTTTCACAACGAGAATCCGGACGGCAATCGTGGACTTGAGCTCGAAGGCCACGAACGCTGGAACGTTCGGCTGCTCGTTGGGTTTGGGTTCTAGTTGATGCAAAGGTTGGTTTGCATCGTCATCGTGGCTCTCGCCGGTATTCTGCCGGCGGGAGCTTCCGATTTGACGCCGAAGCAACAACGCGAGGCGCAAGAGATTTACGACATCAAGTGCGCGAAGTGCCACAAGTTCTACCCTCCCGCCGATTACTCGCAGGCGGACTGGGACATGTGGATGAAGAAGATGTCGCGCAAGTCGAAACTCAAACGCAGTCAGGACGAACTGCTCAGCAAATATCTGCAATCCTTCCGTGAAAAGAACATCACTGCGGAGCCGCCGCGGTGAGTGAGTAAAGGGTGAGCCGGTGAGTGGGAATCCTTGCGATTACCAATTGCCGGTCAGCACGACTTCTTCGTGCAGGTGCCGCGATTCTTTAATTCCTGACAGGTGGCGGTGATCTGGAGTCGCTGGGTCTTCACGGCAAAACCCAGCTTGGTGGAAATCTTTTTTTCGATCTCGGCGATCTCATCACTTTCGAACTCCACGATCTTTTCACAGTCTGCGCAGACGATGTGATTGTGATCGGGATGCTCCGCGTAATTCGGGTCGTAGAACTTGTGGTCCTTGCCGAAATCCATTTCGCGGACGAGTCCGCTCTCGGTGAGAAGCGGCAACGTGCGATACACCGTGGCGCGGGAAACGGACTTGTCTCGCGCTCGCGACCAATCGAGCAACTGATCTGCGGTGAAATGTTCCTCCGTGCTGAACACCGCATCGATAATGGCCTGCCGCTGCGCGGTCATGCGCCGGGTTTTCGTGGCGAGGAACGCGACGAACTTTTCTTTCGCGGCTTGTTTGGTCGGGCACGGCACAGGCGCACTATATTTCACACAACTTCGGAGTCAACGCAGCGCAGTCGCGTCGCCGCCGGTTTTTCCTGTGCAAACTTGCCGCGTGCAGTGCAAATCTGAAGGGACGTGCAGATCGAAATCATCAACACCGGCTCGGAGTTGCTTCTCGGCCGCGTCCTCAACACGCACCAACAGTTCCTTTGCCGCCGTTTCGCCGATGCCGGCGCCGTGGTTGGGCGGTTGACCTGCGTGTCCGACGCCGGCGAGGAGATTGAGCAAGCCGTGCGCGATGCGTTGGCACGCGCCGACATCATTGTGACCACGGGCGGGCTTGGCCCGACGAGTGATGACCGGACGCGCGATCACATTGCGGCGTTGCTGGGACGAAAACTTCAGGTGAACCAGACGGTGCTCTCGCGCATTGAGAAATGGTTTTGTGGACGCAAGCGCCCGATGCCGAAAAGCACCGCGGTGCAGGCGCAAGTGCCCGAAGGCGCGATGGTGCTGCTGAATGAGCACGGCACCGCGCCAGGATTGATCATCGAAGTGCCTGCTGGTAAATTTCGCGCTGCGAAAAGCTGGCTCGTCATGCTTCCAGGACCGCCGCGCGAACTCCGCCCGATGTTCGACGTCCAGGTGCTGCCCTGGTTTCGCCAGCAGTTTCCCGAGGTCGCGGTGTTCGTCTGCCGCACGCTGAAGACGAGCGGGCTTGGAGAATCCCGTGTTGAAGAGGTCATCGCGCCGAAACTTCAGTTGCTCGTTGAGCGCGGGTTGGAGATCGGCTACTGCGCGCGGACTGGCGAAGTCGATGTGCGCTTCGTGTCATGCGGCGTCGGCGCCCAGGTCATTACCGCTGAAGCGGAGATGATCACGCGCGAACTTCTGGGCGATTCCGTCTTCGGCTGCGACGACGAACAGCTTGAACAAGTTGTCGTTCGCCTGCTTACCGAACGACGGCGCTGGCTCGTACTCGCCGAATCCTGCACTGGCGGCTTCATCGCAAATCGGATCACCAACGTGCCCGGTGCGTCCGCCGTGCTGTGGGGAGGCGGCGTGACTTACGCGAACGACGCGAAGATGAAACTCGTCGGGGTGCGCGAAGAGACCTTGCGCGAGCACGGAGCAGTGAGCGAAGCCACCGCGCGCGAAATGGCGGAAGGCGCGCGGCGCGTGGCGAAGAGCGATTACGCGATTGCGGTCACGGGCATCGCGGGCCCAAGCGGCGGTTCTGCCGGGAAACCCGTCGGCACGGTGTTCATCGCGGTCGCAACTCTTCGCGGTGTCGAGGTTCGGCGTTCGCACAACGACTTCGATCGCGAGACGTTTAAGTACGTCACCTCACAGCAGGCGCTCGACATGTTGCGCCGGGCGCTGCTGAAAGAGAAATGAGCCAACAAAAAACCCGCAGGGTTCGCCTGCGGGCCGTGAGATTCGGAACGGCTACGCGCCGTTGTCGCCGATCGCCTCGACCGGGCAGCCTTCCTTGGCCTCTTTGCACAGCGCTTCTTCATCGGGGCTCTCTGGTTGCTTGAAAACGTACGAGTAGCCTCCGTCTTCGTTGCGCGTGAAATTCGAAGGAGCAGTCTCGCGGCAAAGGTCGCAGTCGATACATTGATTATCGACGTAATACTTGCCGGCAATGTTTTCGGGATACTTGTTCGCGATGTCAGCCATAAGTCAGTGCCGCGCATTGTTCGGGCCGGTTTGGGCGGAATCAAGTCTTGTTTCGGTGCGAAGGGCCGGAACGCGTCTTTGGACCAGCAATTGGCAAGAAACGTGCGCCTACCGGGCGTTGGAATCCACGGATTGCGTCCACTCATTCAGCGCGCGCTCGCCGGGAGCAGAGCTGAGTCCAAGCCGCTCGATCGCCTCGCCGACAAAATAAAGCGAACCCGTGATGACGACCAGAGGCTCTGCGCGCGTAGCCTCAAGCGCGTCCGCGCAGGTTTTCATCGTGCGAACCTGCGCGACGGAATTTGCTTCCCGGCATGCGCTGGCGAGCTGCGCCGGATCCGCACTACGCGGACTCGCGACGGGCACGGTGATGATCTGCCGCGCGAGCGGCGCGAGCGTGTGACAAACCCCGCGCCAGTTTTTGTCATCGAGCACGCCAAGGATCAGCGTGTGTGGCTGCGCGCCGAAGTGTTGTTGCAACACGTTGGCCAGCGCCACCGCTCCCGCAGGATTGTGCGCTCCATCGAGCAGAAGGGTTTGGCTCCCGCGCTGGACCGACTGAAATCGCGCGGGCCATTCCACCAGCTCAAGCCCCCGCCGTATCGTCTCTTCCTGGACTGGAAAAACACCGCGAAGGACTTCGACGACACGACACGCAACCGCGGCATTGCGGCGCTGATGTTCACCCCGCAACGACAACGTCACCGGCACGCGCACAAGGTCATCACCTGAAATGACATGCATTGGTGCGAGTTGCTGTTGCGAAATTTCACGCATCACCGCCAACGCATCTGCTTCGTCCACGGCCGTCACCAAGGGAACGCGAGGTTTGATGATTCCAGCTTTCTCGCGGGCGATTTTCTCCAGCGTATCCCCGAGCCACTTCTCATGGTCGAACTGCACATTGGTGATCACGCTGGCGAGCGGAGTGACGATGTTGGTCGCGTCGAGACGCCCGCCCAGGCCCGTTTCCCAAATGACGAGATCGCACTGTCGCTCGGCGAAGTGGCGCATCGCCATCACAGTGACGACTTCGAAGAAGGTCGCGGGCGCTTCCGGCCGCGCGGTTTCGAGCCAGCCACGGGCATCAGCAACCAGACGAGCGACATCGGCTTCGCTGATGAGTTCGCGGTTGACCTGCATCCGTTCTCGAAAGCTCACGAGGTGCGGCGACGTGTAAAGCCCCACGCGCAATCCCGCAGTTCGGTAAATGGATTCCAGCATGGCGCAGGTCGAGCCTTTGCCGTTCGTGCCCGCCACGTGAATGAACTGGAGGCGCTCGTGGGGATTGCCGGCTGCGCGCGCCAGGCGGCGTGCGGTCTCCAATCCGAAGTTCGCGCCGAACATCTGCAACCCGCGCAGAAACTGAATGGCCCCGGAATACGTCACGCGCCCCACTCGTAGGAAACGCACCACGAAACTGCAACACGATTGCGGTCGCAGGATGTGACTGAAAGTGACGCGGCGCTCACCTCAGTGAACGCCGCCGAATGGAGGCGCAGTCGCCTTAGCGCGGCGAACGCACATGGTTATTGCCGTTGTCCCGGTCTGACGCACGGGCCTGATTCGTCAGGCCGGCTTGCGAGAGTTGCTGCACACTTCCGTCGCCGAGCGCGAGATTGCCGGCATTCCTGTGCAGCTTGCCGTCCCATTGCGTGGCGATGGTGATCTCGCTCGCCTTGAAGCCCGCCGCGCTGCCGCAGTCCTTGTCATTGTGCGTGCCGGTGGTGTTCCAATCGCCGGAGAGAATCGAAAGTGGCGCGGTTTCATCTGAATCATAGCCGACTACAAACGAGATGTTCGCATCGCTGAACAGCGTTGTCGCGTCACCGAAGAATGTGTTGTCCCAAGCATTCGCAGCGCTGACGCCGCCGTCGCTCGGACACGCGAGAATCTTCGGCGTGACCAGTTCGTTCGACATCACACGAAAGTGTCGAAAGGTATTTTGCTGCGCTGCATCCATCGACCCGCCGTCCGCCACTGCGACGAGAAATGGAAAGCGGTCGGCGTGATCGTTCGCGAAGATGCGGAATGAAAGGCCGACTTGCTTCAGGTTGCTGGCGCACTTGATTCGTTTTGCTTTCGCGGTTGCCTGTGCGAGCGCCGGCAACAGCAGGCTCGCGAGGATTCCAATGATTGCGATCACGACGAGTAGCTCGATCAGCGTGAACGCCCGGGAGAGAGGAGACGTTTTCATAAACTGTATTCCTGTTTATGGGCTGACTCTCTCCTAGCACTGCCGGTGCCACGGCGGCGCGCCGCACGCGATGTGAATGACGAGGGCAACGCGTGTCCGCAGCCCACGCGCTTCGCGTCGAAATCACGCGATTATAGAGTGCCCCCGGCATCTTGCCGGGCGGAGCCGTGGCCGTTTCTGGCGCTGCTCGTTTGCCATGGGTCGGACCCGGCAAGATGCCGGGGGCACGTCACAGTGGCTTGTGGTGGATGAACGCGTGTGCTGCCGAGATGAAGCCCTTGAAGAGCGGATGCGGCTGGTGCGGCTTGCTCTGGAACTCCGGATGAAACTGCGACGCGACGTAGAACGGGTGCGATGGGATTTCAATCACCTCCACGAGCTTCCCGTCCGGCGTGGTGCCGCTCAGACTGAAGCCGGCGTTCTCGAACTGCTCGCGATACTTGTTGTTGAATTCGTAGCGATGCCGATGGCGCTCGTGAACGACGAACGCACCGTAAAGCTTGGCCGCCTTTGACTCCGGCTTGAGCTGACACGCTTGAAGACCAAGCCGCATCGTGCCGCCTTTCTTCGTCACCACCTTTTGATCTTCCTGCAACGCGATGACAGGGAAGGGCGACTTCGGATCGAACTCCGTCGAATGCGCCTTCTCCATGCCGAGGACGGTGCGGGCAAATTCGATCGTCGCGATCTGCATCCCAAGACAAAGGCCGAGATAAGGCACTTTGTTTTCACGCGCGTATTTGGCGGCGATAATCTTTCCTTCAATGCCGCGCTCGCCGAAACCGCCCGGCACGAGCACGCCGCCGAGTCCCTTCAGGATTTTCTCCGGCCCGTGGCGCTCGATTTCCTCGGCATCGACCTTGATGATTTCCACACCGCAGTCGTTCGCAATGCCGCCATGAATGATCGCTTCGTAAACCGACTTGTAAGCGTCTTGAAGTTCGATGTATTTGCCGACCACACCGACGCGCGTGCGGTGCGCCGGGGCGATCAACTTGCGAACAATCTCCTGCCAATGCGACATCTGCGCCGGCGGCGTATCGAGGCGCAACAAACGGCACACGAGATCGTCCATGCGCTCGCGTTGCAACATCAGCGGCACTTCGTAGATCGAGTGATCGACATCCTTCTCTTCGATGACGGCCTCGAAGGGCACGTTGCAGAACATCGACATCTTCTGCCGCAGTTCCTTGTCCAGCGGCTTCTCGCAGCGGCAGACAAGAATGTGCGGCGCGATACCGATTTCGCGCAGCTTGGCGACGGATTGCTGCGTCGGCTTCGTCTTCAACTCGCCCGCGGCCTTGATGAAGGGGACGTAAGTGACGTGGATGAAAATCGCGTTGTTGGGTCCGACATCGAGCGCGAACTCGCGGATCGCTTCAAGGAACGGCAAGCCTTCGATGTCGCCGGTCGTGCCGCCGATCTCGGTGATGACGATGTCCGCCTTGGACTGCTCGGCGAGCTGATAAATGCGCGCCTGAATTTCGTCGGTGACGTGCGGAATCACCTGCACGGTCTTGCCAAGATATTTTCCCTCGCGCTCGTTGTTCAGCACGGTCTGGTAAACCTGACCGCTCGTGAGGTTGTTCATCCGTGTAAGATGAACATTGGTGAAGCGCTCGTAGTGGCCGAGGTCGAGATCCGTCTCCGCGCCGTCGTCGAGCACATAAACTTCGCCGTGTTGATACGGCGACATCGTGCCGGGATCGACGTTGAGATACGGGTCGAACTTTTGCAGCGTGACTTTGAGCCCGCGGTTCTCGAGTAACGTGCCGAGAGCCGCGGCCAGCAGGCCCTTGCCCAATGAACTCACCACACCGCCTGTGACAAAAATGTATTTCATCGAAAATTTGGAAATCAGGAACTCACGAAACAGATTTCGTTCCTGTTTTCCTGAGTTCCAAATTCAACAACACTTCCACTCGCGCCACATCTTCCGGCACATCCACGCCCACGCTGTCGTAATTCACCTTCACGACGGCGATCTGGATTCCATTTTCCAGCGCGCGCAACTGCTCGAGTTTCTCCGCTCCTTCGAGCGGTGATACCGGGAACTTCACGAGCCGCAACAACGTCTCGCGCCGGTAGCCATAAATGCCCAGATGTTTCAAAAAAGGAAACGCCGCCAACTGTTCGTTACTCGAACCACTGGCGGCATCTCGGACGAACGGTATCGTGCGCCGGGAAAAATATAGAGCGCGCCCGGAAGCGCTGACAACGACTTTCACGACGTTGGGCCGGTGGCATTCCAAAATCGAATGAATGCCAACCGCACCGTTCTAAATTTCTCGTTGCCGGGTTGGAATTTTCGCGACGCGTGTGAAGCATCGCTCGGAGTGGTGAATAACTTCTCCCAAATAGCCATTGACGGGTTCGATCGAGCGCCCGTGTATTCCAGCAACAAAGGAATTTATATGCCGGAACAATGCCCTCCACTCGATTCAGATTTTCCGGGCACGACGTGCGGAGGCGACAGCTCGTCATCTTGCTCGATGAACTCGTGCAGCAGCATTACTCAATCGACGACGGTTTCATCAGAAGTCGCCTCCGCAGCCCTGAGCAGTTTCGCGATCGTTCCTCACCGTCCTTGTCATCGGCGGCTCAAAGCTCAAGCCTCGGTCCAAGAGTCATAAAAGTTGCGTTTCAAGGCGCCGGAAAAATGGGGCAGGGAAACGCGGATTTCATGTTGATGGCCCGAGGTTACCAAGCTTACAGTTCCATTGCCGGGATTGCCGCACTCCGTTGGGTTCTTGCTCAAATCGACCGAAACGGGGACCACATTGTCAGCACTGAGGAAATCAACGCAGTAACCGTGAGAATCGCGGGCTACAGCCGAGGCGGTGTCACAGCCGTGTATCTGGCAAAAGCGTTGAGCACGCCAGGGATCATCCGCGTCGATGCTCAAAAACCTCCAACCGTTTACAAGCTCGAAGGGAGTGTCTCTGTCGAGAAGTTGATCCTTCTTGACCGTATCCGTCCGGCCAAACCAGCTAGGCGGAAGGTGGGGATTGCGGCAGCGTTGGAGGCGTGAAATGTAAGCGCTCGCGCCTGGCTGAAGTTCAAATCCAATCCGCGTCCTATGCTCCCGCGTCTGGGCGGGCTGGCGG
>JBBRBM010000122.1:0-18792 GCA_038205745.1 Verrucomicrobiota bacterium
TTGCTCGCGGTGGCGGCGGATGGATTGCGCTCAAGGAAACAGAAAAGCCAGGGATGAACACGGACCGTCAACGATTCAGTCTGAAGTCACTGCTGCGATTCGAAGCGTTGCTCGTCGCGGTGCTCGTAATCGAGTGCCTCATCTTCACCCGCACGGGCACGAACTTCGCCACGCAGGGAAACGCGCTGGAGATCATCAAATTCTCGGTCGAGATCGGGCTGCTCGCGCTGGTGATGACACCGGTGATTCTCACGGGCGGCATTGATTTGTCGGTCGGATCATTGCTCGGGCTGTGCGCGATTTGTTTTGGGAAATTTTGGCGTGACGCGGGAATGGCGTGGCCGGTCGCGGCGTTTGCGACGCTGGCAATCGGAGCGGCAGCGGGTTCAATGAATGCGCTGTTGATCACGCGACTTCGACTGCCACCGCTCATCGTGACACTGGGAAGTTTTTCGCTCTTTCGCGGATTGGCGGAAGCGATCACGCGAGGAGTTGATAATTTCACCGGGTTCCCGCCGGACTTTCTCGCGTGGGGCCAAGGATATTTTGGCGGCATCATTCCGGCGCAGATGCCGATTTTCATTCTGGCCGCTGCGTTCGTGTGGTTGCTCGTTCATCGCACCACGTTCGGCAGATCGTTTCGCGCGATTGGCTTTGCGCCAGAAGGAGCGCGTTACGCCGGTCTGCCGGTCGAGCGGCGCATCGCAATGGCGTATGTGCTCTCTGGAATTTTCGCCGCGCTCGCGGCGCTGATTTACGTGGCGCGCGTCGGCCAGGCAAAGGCGGATGCTGGCACCGGTTACGAGTTGCTCGCCATCACCGCCGTCGTGCTTGGAGGCACGAGCATCTTTGGTGGCGTGGGCTCGGTGCATGGAACCCTGCTCGGAGTGGCGACGCTTGCCGTGTTGAAAAACGGACTGACACTTTCCGACCAGCCAAGCGAACTCGCGGGAATTCTCACGGGCGCGTTGCTGCTCGCGGTCTTGGCGGGCGAAGCGGCATTGAAAAAAATCTCGGCGCGGCGCGGGCGATCCGCGATTCTCTCTCCGAAACCAAGTTCATCGACATGAAACGCATCTTCGCACTCACGGCAATCATCGCGGCGGCCATTCTCATCGGCTGCAAACCTTCAGCGCCGTCATCAGACAGCGGTGCGCAAACTGGCGGCGCTTCCGGTGGCAAGCAACTCACGATCGCCTTCATGCCCAAGAGCAAGGGCAACGCTTATTTCATCGCCGCGCGTCAGGGCGCGGAGCAAGCGGCGAAGGATTTGAATGTGAAGCTTCTTTACGACGGCCCGACCGAGCCGGATCCCGCGAAGCAAAACGAGATCGTTGAGACGTGGATCACGCGCGGCGTGGATGCAATCGCCGCCGCGTGCGAGAACCGCGAAGGTATTTCGACCGCGCTCCGCAAAGCGCAGCAAAAGGGAATCAAAGTCATCACTTACGACGCGGACGCGCTCGCCGACGCGCGCAGCTTTTTCGTGAACCAGGCCACGCCCGAAGGCATCGGCAACACGTTGATGGACGAGGCAGCACGGCTCATGGGCAATGAAGGCGAATACGCCATCATCACCGCGAGCCTTACGGCCGGAAACATGATCGAGTGGCAGAAGGCGATCGAGAAGCGCAACACCGAAAAGTATCCGAACATCAAACGCATCGCACTGCGTCCTTGCGATGACCTGAAGGACAAGGCGTTCGCCGAAGCGACCGCGATCATGAACGCGAACCCCAACGTGAAGCTGATCATGAATATTTGCTCGCCGGCTGTGCCCGGCGCCGCTGAAGCCGTGAAGCAGGCCGGCAAAGTCGGCAAAGTGAAAGTGATCGGGCTCGGCTTGCCGAACGAGAACAAGCGTTACGTGAAAGAGGGTGTCACTGACTCTGTGATTCTGTGGAAGGTGCAGGATCTGGGTTACCTCACGATCGAAGCTGCAGCCGCGCTGGCGAAGGGCGATCTTAGGGCTGGGGCAACGAGTTTCAAATCGAAGCGCGTGGGTGACGTGAAGATCGCCGGCGACAATATTCTTCTGGGCACGCCGTTCATCTTCAACAAAGAGAATATCGAGCAGTTTGATTTTTGAAAGGAGCGCGGACGGTCACGTCCGCAAGAGCAGAATCTCTTTGCGTGGACGTGACCGTCCGCGCTCCGTCTATTGACCTGCGCATACTCACGGACGATACTCGCGCCGTTCCGCACAGTGGGGGCGTACTGGTTTCGACCATGAAGATGCGCCAGAGGCGGCATGCCGAGGATGGTTCGTTGGCCTCGTAAAACATCGAACCAAAAAATAAAAGCTAACGAAGAATTGGCTCTCGCGGCCTAAGTGCCACGACGTTCTCACCGCACACCTGCTCAGGTGAAGAACGCTGCAGCAGGTTAGGCAGACAACGGGGACGGCGCGTTGTTTTGCCGAAATAAATTCATGCTGACTACGCGGTGGGTCTCGCGCTCGGGCGCTATCCCACAGCCGACAACTCTCCCCGAGCTAAGCATGTAGTCGCGGCTGGTAATTCTGCTTGGGACCCGGGTTCAACTCCCGGCGCCTCCACCACTTTGAAGATTGCTGAGACACGTCAGGAGTGTCGCGAACAGCGACGACGGTTTCAGCCAATGAAAGCCAGGGTTTTGTGAATGATACAGTGAGGGTTTCGGCGCGTAAAAAGCGGTTCGAGCCAACCTTTTTGAGAAATGACTTCATTTCTGACCAGTTCTCGTCTGAGATCCATTTTTCAGCCTGATTTGCCTCAAAAAACCAGTTTTTCAACGGTTCGAGCCGATTCGAGGCGTTCTTCTCCAGAGTAACCAATTGCTGCTCCAATTCAGAAATGTGTTTGGGTCTGGTTCAATGGTGCGAAGCTTCGGTTCCTCGAACTCATCTTCCAGGACGAACTCAACGTGCGCCATCAGCGCATGCTGGAGCGTCGCACCAAGGCCGCTGATTTCCGCGCGCTCAAAACGTTGGAAGACTTCGACTGGCAGTTCAACCCCGCCATCAACCGCAAACAGATCTTCGAGCTGGCCGCGGGCAATTACCTGCGCGAGGGAAAGGACATTCTATTCATCGGGCCGCCCGGTGTCGGCGAGACGCACATGGCGCAGGCGCTCGGCTATGAAGCCATCAAGCAGGGCAAGGAAGTCCTCTACCGTTCCATCTTCGATCTGGTGCGCGACTTCATGAAAGACGAAGCCTTCAAACAACAGGACAAAACCCTGCGCCGCTACTTGAAACCCGACCTCGCCATCATCGACGACATGGGACTCAAGGCATTGCCCAAACAATCCGGCGAGTATCTGCTCGAAGTGTTGATGCGCCGCTACGAGAACCGCTCGACGATCATGACCAGCAACCGTCCGCTGGAAGACTGGGGCAAACTCTTGAGCGACGTGCCGACCGCCGGCGCGATCCTCGACCGCTTCCTCCACCACGCCATCACCATCGCAATCACCGGGCGCAGCTACCGGGTCAAGGACTCGTTACCGCCACCTCCGGAAACCAAAAATAAAAAATCAAATGAACCTTCCACCGCCGGGGGCGCGAGCTAAGGGCTCGAAAGCCGCCCCCGGCTCATTTTAACTGGCAGCCAACCCACACTTGAACAACCTGAGAAAACAGCTATGAATCTCCCGCCTCAGACTGGCTGGTTTTGAAGTGCCCACAAGTGGCTGGTTTTGATCCGCCCGATGACAGCTTAAATCGGCGAGGTATCTCATCACGGAATGGAAAGACCTGGCATCCGGCATCCGTCCGCAATCTTCTCAACAACAAAAATCTGTGAACGACAACTACATCAGAAACCGCGAGGGCAAAATCATTGGCAAGTGGGACGGCGATTGGCTACGGGATGGGCAGGGGAAAATTGTGGCTATGTATGATCAGCGCGAAAATCGAACGCGGGACGGCAACGGAAAGATTGTCGGCAATGGCGACCAGAGGCTTCGGAAATTGAACGACCGTTGACGAGTTACCCACATGAGCCGCACCCCTTACATCTCAAAGTCCAAATATCTGCAAGAGCAACAATGTTCCAAGCTGCTGTGGAGTGCCTACAACGCGAAACATCTGTTTCCCGATGTTGATGCCGCCCTCCAAGCCGTGTTTGACCAAGGACACGAGGTCGGTTCGCTCGCCAAGCGGATGTTCCCGAACGGAATTGAGATTAAAACCGATCCCGCAGATTTCGGGGGAGCCATTCGGTTGACGCAAGAGGCACTCTTATTGCGGCGTCCGATTTTCGAGGCCGCAGTTTCCGCAAATGGTGGATTTGCCCGTGCCGACATTCTGAATCCGATCGGCGAGCACGGATGGGAGATTATCGAGGTCAAGAGCACGACGGGTGTGAAGGACATTCACATTCCTGATTTGGCTTTCCAAGCGTGGGTGTTCACTGAGGCTGGCATCGAAATCCGACGGTGCGTTCTCTGCCACATCAATAACGCATTTGTCCGGCACGGCGAAATTGATCCGCAGCAATTCTTTACCCTGCGTGATGTGACCGCCGCAGTGGCTGAAAATTCTCGCCACACGGAGGAACACGTCGGCCAAATGGGGGAGATAATTCGTTCGGCCACATGCCCTGAAATCCAAATTGGTAATCACTGCGACAGCCCCTACACCTGTTCGTTGCATGATCATTGCTGGTTATTCCTGCCTGCTCGAAATGTTCTGGATCTTTATCGCGAAACGAAATCACGAGGAATGGACTTGTTGAAAAGAGGCGTGCTGCGAATTGCGGACATCCCTGACGATTATCCATTGTCCGATAAGCAGACGATTCAACGGGTGACTGCAATTTCCGGCAAACCCCATGCCAACCGATCGCAGATTGAGACTTTCCTGAACACGTTGGAATACCCGCTGCATTTTTTGGATTTTGAAACTTTCAGCACGGCAATTCCGATGTTTGATGGCACGCGGCCCTACGAACAAATTCCATTCCAATTTTCGCTGCACATCGTCCGTGAAGTCGGAGCCACGCCGGAGCATCGCAAATTCCTTGCCGATGGTCGGAACGACCCACGTTCGGAATTCATGCGCCACTTGGAGCCGGCGGTCGAGCCGAGCGGTTCAATCTTGGTGTTCAACGCATCGTTTGAAAAGGGACGGCTGAAGGAATGTGCCGAGGTTTTGCCCGAAAACGAATCGTGGGTGGAAGCGGTGAATCGTCGTGTGGTCGATTTGCTGATTCCGTTCAAGAGGTTCAATTTCTATCACCCCGACCAGTGCGGCAGTGCCTCAATGAAACTGGTTTTGCCAGCGTTGACTGGCAAGGACTGCAAAAGTTTGGATATTCAGGAAGGCAACACGGCCAGTCGTGAATTCATTCGTGTCACCTTCACCGACGTAACTGCCCTGGAGCGACAACGCGTCCGGCTGGCACTCGATCAGTATTGCGGTCAGGACACGGAGGGCATCCACGCACGAAGGGCACGCCTCAGTGCGCTTGCAGAGTCATTGCATGGTCGTGGGCGAGTGCGTCGGCACCTGCGCCGCCCTCGCGCCCAACGCCGGCATGGACATGGCGAGCATCGACGTCTGGAAACCCCAAACCCAGTTGCGCAAGGATGGCGCGTATCTGGAAAACGTGCCTTCAGCGGACTGAGAGGTTTTCGCTGCCAGGGTACGAAATTCAACGCTGTGGAGCCCAGTCGCCAACACGAAAAGGTCGCACGCTTTGACGATTCGTGATTAGGCTCAAGTGCCGTGAGCAAGAAATTCATACCCCGGATGCGGGACGTGGCGGAGCGGTGCGGCGTGGCGGAGTCCACCGTGTCGCACGTCATCAACGGCACCAAGTTCGTCTCGGAGGAGATTCGTGAGAAGGTGCTGCGAGTCTTGCATGATCTCAATTACCACCGGGACTCCCACGCCAGGCGTCTAGCGCGCGGTCACAGCGATTTCCTCGGTCTGATCATCTCGGACATCGAGAATCCGTTTTACCCGGGCCTCATCAAGGCGTTCGAGTCGGCGGCGCTGGAGAAAGGTTTCGAGGTGCTGCTCTGCACCACCAACTACGATCCGGCGCGCGCGGACCATGCCTTCCGAAAAATGATAGAGAACAAGTCGCCCGGCGTTGCGGTGATGACCTCGCGCGTCGAACCGGAAACGGCCAAGCTTCTGGCGGACCAAGGGGTGGCGTCGGTTTTCCTGGATTCGGATGGGCCAGGGCCGCGCAAGAGCAACATCCGGCTTAACTACGCCAAGGGTGCCAGCGAGGCCGTGCATTACCTGCACCATCTGGGGCACCGGCAGTTCGCGCTGGTGGCCGGGCCGCAGAATCGCGCCTCGCATGCCGCGTACCGGAAAGCGGTGCAGTTGGCTCTCAAGGAGTTTGGCCTGGAACCGCAGATCGTAGGAGGTAACAACGATGTGGCCAGTGGCGAACGGGCGGTGCAGCGGTTGCTCACTGAGAAGAGTTTCCCGACGGCGCTGCTGTGCAGCAATGACCTCACGGCCATGGGTGCGATGCGCGCGTTGCTGAAGTGCGGCTTGCGCGTGCCGGGCGAGGTATCGGTGGTCGGGGCGGATGATATTCCGTTCGCCGCGCTCACCCACCCGCCTTTAACGACGGTGCGCATGCCGCGAGAGCGCCTCGGCACCCTGGCGCTGGAAATTTTACAGCAGATGTTAAGCAGCAAGGCCAGCCGCGGGACGGAAACCGTCCTGGAAACCGAGCTGGTCATTCGCGAATCCACTGGCGTGGCCTGGGATTCTTCCGCGGGTGGAAAGACTCCCCCTGTGCAAGCCACGCCCAGAACAGCGCGATAGACCGGGCGGTGCTGGCACAGGGGGGGTGCCGCCTTGCTTTCCAGCGGCATGTTCCAGAGTTGGAGACAATCGCTTTGCCAGAACTTGAAGCGAGTGGTTGACGGATTCCAGTATGTGCCATACAAAACGAACAGACAAGCGCTTGCCCATGACGGCTGTTGAAACTAGGAAATCCTGCAAACCTGAACTGACTGACACTCAGGAAGGGCCACCGTTCCCACCGGATTTTTTGCCATGAAGTTCATCGCCTGCCTCATTCCTTCGCTGCTCGCCGTTATTTGCGCCAGGGCGCAGGCGCCTCCGAACCGGCCCGAAGCCGGAGTTCCCGTCAGCTATCAACTCCCGATGACGGGGCCGCTGCCGCAGACGTATCGGGTCACGCTGGCCATCGTCGATCCGATGAATCCGGACTGGATCATCAGCCAGTTCGCGGCGGGCGTGGCGCGCACGGTGACGGCGGAAAACGGCGGGAAGTTTTCGGAGCGGTGGGATGGGCTGGATGACAACTTCATGCCAGTGCCTCCGGGGGATTTCGCGGTCAAAGGCATCTACATGCCCGCGCGCCAATGGCGGGTGGACCAGGAGTGGCACAGTGTCACGCCGAAGTTCGCGGGCGGGGCCTCGGCATGGCTGCCTTCGCGGGAGCAGTGGCAGAAGCCGGAGCCGTTCGGCGGCGATCCGGTCGGCTCGCCGCTCCGCGATGTGGCGGTCGGGCCGAACGGCGTGGCCGTGTTCTACTACCAGTACCTGGAGAACGGGCTGAACACTCCGCTGATCGACTTGAACAAGCCTGTGGGCTATGACCAGTTCGTGCGCGCGTTCGGTTCCGGCGGGGCGGCCGGCGGCACCAGCGTGACCACCGATGGCGAATCGGTCTGGGCGTTCTCGACGGATGGCGGTCCCAAGTTTGTTTATCGCGCGGACGGAAAATCTTTCGGCACCAGCCACGGTGCCAATCGCGCCAACTCGTATCTGCCCGCAGGATGGGTCACGGCGATGGCTTGCGCGCGTGCTGCCGCGTCGGGACAGACGATCGTATTCGTCGCCCAGCAGGGGAGGATTGCTTCAGGCCGACCGAGGAATGGCGACGCGGAGACCACGAATCTCACCGACAAGATCACCGTCCACGATGGCGGCAACGGCTCCGTGCTCGCGGAACTTTCGCTGGCCGGACCGCGCGGTCTGGCCGTGCAAGGCGGAGCGCTCCACGCGCTGCACGCGGATCGCGCCGGCTTCTCCGTGAGCGCGATGCCACTCACCAACGGGCTGCCTTCGGGCGCTTGGACACGCTTGTTCAACGTGCCGGCTACCATCCAACCAGCCGACATCGAAGTGGACAGTCACGGGCGATTCTATTTGAGCGACTCGGCGGCCAATAAAGTTTTCCAACTCGACCGCGCGGGAAAAGTGTTGCGCACGTATGGCCGGCTCGCCGCCCAGCAGCCGGGGCGCTACGACGCGGAGACGTTCATGTCCCCGGCGAAACTGGCCACCTGGTCGGATGCTCAGGGGCAGGACCGCCTCATCGTGGTCGAGCAGGCTGGGCCGAATCGGGTGACGGAATGGAGCGCCGACGGCAAGTTGCTCCGCGACTTTCTCAGTTTGCAGACCAAGGCCAACGACGGATACGGCAATGATCCTCAACATCCCGAGCACATCTATATTCCCGGCCACGAAGGCTGGCTCACGCGTTTCCGCGTAAACTACGCCACCGGCCAGTGGACCGTGGATGCGGTGTGGCCTTATGAGGACAACGAGCCGCGCACGCCCGGGATGGATCGCGCGCAATTCATCCGCTGGCAGGGTCGCGCCTATCTCGCCTGCCGCCGCTCGTTCAACATCTACCGCTTCGATGGCGACCGGCTGCTCCTCTCCGCCGCTGTGTTGAAGGCGAACAAGGCCAAAGGCTGGCCCGCCGGTCTCTGGCACGATGCCAATGGCAACGGCCATGTGGACGAAGCGGAGATCACGCCCACTGGGACGCCCGCCGGAGTGATCGCGTATCACGGCCAGAACTGGCTCGACGACCTCTCGCTCCTCGCGCCCGCCCAAGGCAGTCAGGACGTGTGGCGGCTGGCGCCCAGCGGTTTCGACCCGCACGGCAATCCCATTTTCAAGGAGTGGAAAAAGCTGCTCACCGATCCGGTCTTTGCCGCGCGCAGCGCCGGGAAAGCGGATGCTGTCCACGGCGGCAACGAACTCGCCGAGAACTTCAACAGCGACTGGTTCGGCGCGGATGGCTCCATGACCGATGGCTTTTACGTGCAAGCGCGCGGCGGCCGGAACTTCAGCGCGAACGAGGGCGCGCAGCACAAAATCACCCGCTACGTTTCCGACGGCGCGGGCGGCTGGCGATTGAAATGGCGCACCGGTCGCAGCGCGCTCCAAGGCCTCGCCAAGCCCGGCGAAATGTACGGCGCCATGAAAGTGCGCCGTCCCATCAACGGGCTGCTGAGCATCGTGGATCAGTCCCGTTGCGGAGTGCTGCTCTACACCGAGGACGGCCTTTATGTGGACACGATTTTTCCGGATGGCCGGCGTTTCAAACCGGACGCGATTGGCGTCTATGCGCTGCCGGGCGAATTCTTTGGCGGCTCCATTTTCCCAAACCAGTCGAACGGCCGGATCTACTTCGCCATGGGGAAATACACGCCCATGCTTTACGAGGCGGAGGGTTGGTCACTCACCGAGAATCCCGTGCGACCGCTGACCACGCTGCCGAAGACGGTCAGCATCACCGCCGCCCAGACGGCCTCGCCACCCGAGCTGGCGTTGAGCCTGCGCGGGGGCGCGGGCGTGGCCAAGGTCGCGCGCTTCGCTCCCGCGCTCGGCGACGTCGCGATGGATGGATCGATGCGTGGCTGGGAAGCGAGCGAGCCGGTGGTCTTTCAATCCGACAAGGACCACACCGTGGAAGTGCGCTGCCTCTACCGTCCCGAACAACTTCTCCTGCGCTGGCGCGCGCGACGCGCGACGAAGTTCGAGCCAAAACCTTTGCCGCCCTTGGAGCGGGTCTTCACTCACGATCAACTCGCGGACACGCTGAGCTTCTACCTTCAAGGCGACGTCAACGCGAAACCGAAAGGCCCGAACGAAGGCCGTCCCGGCGATGCGCGTTTCGTCTTCGGCATCTTCCGCGACCCGAGCGGGCAGGCGCAGCCTGTGGCGGTTGGTTTCCATCCCGAGTGGAACCGTGCGGGCACGGCCAGCCCGCAGGTGTATCGCACGCCCGTGGGCCAGACCCGGTTCGCGCACGTCGGTCCGGTTCCCGGCGCGCAACTGGCCCATGCCATTGATGCCGATGGCCAGGGTTTCGTCATCGTGGCCGCGATTCCGCGCGCCGCCATTCCACGGCTGAACCAGCCATTCGCCGGCGGCTTTCGCACGCTGGTGAACTTCGAGGCCACGTTCGGCGGCCACAACAAATTCTGGTGGGCCAACCGCGACGGCTCCGCCAGCCGCGAAACTTACGACGAACCCACCGAGGCCCGCCTCTATCCCGGCTCGTGGGCGCCCGCCGAGTTTCAAGGCCTCGACCGTGGCGTGCTGGTGCGCCACTGGCTGACCTGTGGTCCCTTCGGCGGTCCTGGCGCAGCGCAGTTCAAAGCCGATCCGAGCGGACTCATCGCCGGCACGAAGAAAGATATGAAACAAGCCGTGCGCGACTTTTGTGAAGCCGCGAAGTATCCGCCCGACGACGGCAAGGTGGACACGAACGCCACCTTCACCGGGGAAATGGTCCAAGGCTACTGGCCTGATCCGGGGCCGGTCCGTTGGAAGTCGGCCAGCACCGCCGAGCTTGACCCTCGCGTGAGACTCGGCGGCGGCGCGCAAGTCTGGTACGGCGCGACCTGGGTCCATGTGCCGGACGCGACCGAGCTGAAGTTCCAGTTCCTAAGTCACCAACAGACTTACCTGCGCTGGTTCCTCAACGGCGAACTCGTGCCGTTTCAGCCCGCCGATTACTCCAAGGGCGACGATCACCATCACCCCATCGCGATCAGAACCCTCACCCTGCGCCCCGGATGGAATCAGATCCTGTATCGCGGCTATTGCGTGGGCTACCCGCCGTTCCGCGTTGGTCTTGTGTTGGACGGTCCCGCCGAGAAGCTGTGGACGCTGCAACTTTCGGCCACGCCGCCATCAATCCCCGGCACACCTCAGCGAAAAACACGCTCGCTTTACACTCCATGAATCTTGAACCCCCATCCATCATCGAAGGCGCCTACCTGCGTGATCTGCTTGCCCAGCCGCAGGCGCTCGCCGACACCGTCGCTGGCCTGAGCGGAGCACCAAAGTGGGAGCACCGCGCGGCGAGTTACGCGAAGATCGTCCTCACCGGCATGGGCTCGTCACTGCATGCGCTGCATCCGTCACAGCTTCGATTGGTGCAGGCCGGTTACACCGCCATGATGGTGGAGACCGGCGAATTGATTCACACCCAGGCCAACTTGCTCGATGACCGCACCATGGTCGTAGTCGTGTCGCAGTCCGGGCGGAGCGTGGAGATCGTGCAACTCCTGGACCTGCTCCAGCAGCGAGCAGCGCGTCCTTTCGTCATCGGCGTGACGAACACAGCGGATTCGCCGCTGGCGGTGCGTGCCAATGCGGTCGTGCTGATGCGCGCAGGGCCTGAGTTCTCCGTCTCCTGCAAGACCTACCTCGCCACGCTCGTTGCCCTGGAGTGGCTGGGCGGCGCGCTCTGCGGTGACGACCTGGGGGCAATCGTCCGCGAGTTGGAGCAAGCCGCGCCGGCGGCGCAGGATTATCTGGCAGACTGGCGCCAGCACGCTCAACAACTCGTCGGCGAACTCAAAGGAGTGCGCGATTTGTTCATTACCGGGCGCGGCGGTTCGCTCGCCGCTGCGGGCACAGGCGGGCTGATTCTGAAAGAGTCCGCGCACTTCCACGCGGAAGGCATGAGCAGCCCCGCGTTCCGGCACGGGCCATTCGAAATGATCAGTGACGGGGTGTTCGTGCTGGTCTTTGCCGGCGATTCTTCAACCGCGCCGCTGAATGAGGCACTGGTCCGGGATGTTCGCGCGGTCGGCGGTCGCGCGGAGATCGTCGGCGGGGCCGCACCACAGGGAGCTTTCCGATTGCCTGAAGTTCCTGCCCGCCTGCGCCCGGTCGTAGAGATGCTGCCCGTGCAGATGATTTCGCTCGCCCTCGGTGCGCTGGCCGGGCGCGAGGCGGGCCGGTTCGAGCGGGCGACCAAAGTCACGACGATCGCATGAGAGGCACATGAACACGCCTGCTGTTCGACGAACGTTCCTGCCGCCCTGGCTTCTATACGCCATCACGGCGGCGGTCTGCTGGGGCATCTGGGGAGTGTTGTCCAAGGGACCAAGTCGGGAACTCACGGGCTGGATGACGCAGATTCTTTTCACGTTCGCGCTTATCCCGTCGGTCATCGTCGCGTGCCTTTCCAAGAACGTGCGCACCGGCACGAATAAACCCCTCGGACTGTTCTGGGGCTTTGTCTCGGGGCTGATTGCTGCGGCGGGGAACATCGCCTTCTACCTCGCGCTGGAGAAAGGCGCGGACACGGCCATTGCTGTGCCGCTCACGAATGTCTATCCGCTCGTCACCATCGTCATCGCGTACTTCTGGTTCAAGGAGCGGCTCAACATCATGCAAGGCCTCGGCATTGTCATCGCCGTTGCCGCCATTGTGCTGCTGAGTGGCGAGGCGAAGAATCTCGGCCACCCGCTGGAGTTGCTGCGCCGTGTCAGTCTCACGCCGTGGATGGTGTATTCCTTCATAGCGATGGTCTGCTGGGGCGTCTTCAGCGCCACGCAGAAAGTTTCCACCAACCATGTCTCTGCCGAGCTGTCGTATCTGGCGTGGTGCGCCGCGTTCATTCCCATCGCGCTTTGGATTGTCGCCACCAAGCCGCTCAACTGGAATATGTCCGTCGCCATGCTCTGGTCCGGACTCGCCGCCGGCGCGCTGAATGGCTTTGGCGTCATCGCCGCGTTCGCCGCGTATCGCTACGAGGGCAAGGCTGCCATCGTCACGACGCTGGCGGCGGCCGTGCAGCCGATGGTCACCATCGCGCTGGCGCTGATTTTCCTCGGGGAGCGCATTGGTCTGATCGAAGGCTGCGGTATTGTGCTCGCAGTTGGAGCGGCTGTCGCCCTTTCCCAGGAAACCAAAAAGCCATGAATAATCCAAAGCATCCAATCGGGTTGATCCTCGCTCTGCTGGCAGTCAGTTGTGCGGTAGGGGAAGCTCAAACAACGAACCTGCCCGGTCCTGGATTCCAGCGCCTGGGTAAAATCAAACCGCGCGCGGCAAAAGAGATCTCTTCGTCCAGTTGGTCCATCGGCGGCGAGACGCTCGACCGCGATTTTGGCGTCTATGCGAACTACAAGAAATTCCTCGGACCCCTCGGTGCGAAGGCCATCCGCCTGCAGGCCGGCTGGGCCAAGTGCGAGCAGACGCCGGGCGTCTATGACTTCACGTGGCTTGATGAGGCTGTCAATGATTCTGTGGCGCAAGGCGTGCAGCCTTGGCTGGAAGTTTCCTACGGCAACAAACTTTATCCAGACGGCGGTGGCACCGGGTTGGGCGGCGCCCTCCCGAAATCTCCCCAGGCACTTGCCGCATGGGACAACTGGGTCCGCGCGGTGGTGCGTCGCTATCAGGACCGGGTGAACGAGTGGGAAGTCTGGAATGAACCGGACCTCGGTCCGAGTCCCGCCGAGGAGTATGCGGAATTCTTTATTCGCACGGCGGAGGTCATCCGGGGTGAGCAGCCCAAAGCGCGAATCTACGCGCTCGCCCTTGCCCACAAGGTGCCCTACGCCGAGTCGTTCCTCGCGCGGGTCCACCAGCAGGGCAAGCTGGCGCTCATCGATGCCATCACGGTGCATAGTTATCCGAACAATCCCGACGACACCCGCAACATTGACCAGCTTCGCGCGATCATCGCCAAGCACGGCCAGCCCATCGCCGTGCGCCAGGGCGAGACGGGCGCGACCTCCAAGTTTCAGGAAAACTTTGCGCTCAAGAAATTGCCCATGACTGAAACCATTCAGGCGAAGTGGAACCTGCGCCGGATGCTCGCCCATCACGGCAAGGACGTGCCCTTCAACTTGTTCACGATGATCGACCTGCACTACCACTGGGGCGGGAAACTGGATATGAACTACAAAGGGCTGCTCGCGTCGCGCGAAGATCAGACCGTGGCTTACGCCAAGCCCGCTTACTTCGCCGCGCAGAACGTCTTCGCCATCTTTGACGACTCCTTGCTCCGCTTGGCCGATTATCCGTTCACGCTGAACGGAACCAACAAGGTGGCGCTTTACGCCTACCGGCAGAAGGAAACCGGCAGGCAAGCCGTCACGATCTGGCTCAGCGGCGCCATGCCTGCGGATTCCAATGCCACCACACCGCTCGACTTCACCTTGGTGCGCGGCGCATTCAACGAGCCGGTTTATGCCGACCTGCGCACGGGCGAGGTGTACTCCATACCCAAGGCGAACTGGTCGCGCGGCGGCGACGGAGTAGTCTTTCGACAAATCCCAATCTACGACTCTCCGATCCTGATTGTTGACAAGTCAGTCCTTTCTCTCTCCCCCAGAACGGCCCCATAAAGATCGCCCAGACCATGAAACCCGCTGACTCGATTACCCGCCGTCAGTTCGTCAAAACCTCTGCCGCAGCCATCACCGCTGCCTCAGTGCTCCCGCCGACGCGGGCGCTGTTCGGAGCCGAAGCGAATCCAGTGAAGCCGAAACAACGCTATCTCTCCGACGCCTCCGTGCTGTCTGTGGGTGAAACCGTCAATGGCCCGGCCCGCGTCCTCGAACTGAAAGGCCGCAAGGGCATCAACCCGCAGAGCATCCACACCGCCATCAAATTGGTGGGCGGTCATACGCTCAATGAGCCCAAGGGCACGCTGGTGCTCTGGTTCTTCGCCCTGGAAGACCTGGCCGCCAGTTTCGTGGCGGACCACATGAAGATGCAAAATGAGTTCTTCGACAATTACACGTCCCTGAGCGACTTCGAGATGCCGCGCGACTATTACGCGCCCACCGGGGCTTACTCGGAGGGGCCTGACTACTGGGCTTACGGCACCACGTTCTATGCGCTGATGGCCGAAGCGTTGCGCACAACCTTCGGCACGACCTGCGATCTCGAACGCGCTCCGGGCTTCCTCCAAACCGCCGACTACACACTGCAAATGACCGCTCCGAGCGGCGCGCTCTTCAATTTTGCCGACAACGGTTCTGGCATCGGCCTTGAGCCGATCATGTTCTGGTTCGCGCGCGAGCTACGGCGTGCTGATCTGACCCAGCGCGACCTCACCCGGCTTAAATCGCTGGCGGAAGCTGTCACAGCCGGCACTTCACGCGACGATGGCAGCCGCATGATGGCTCTGGCGCTGCTCTGGCGTGAGCCATCGCTCGCCACGTTACCTCCATCGCAGCGCGCGCTGACCTGGTGGAGCGCTGGCGGCTCCCAGCCGCAGGCGGTGATGCGCTCCGCGTGGGGCGATCCACGCGCCACGTTCGTCGGCATCAAAGCGGGCTGCGCCGATGACTCGCATGCGCACATGGATATCGGTTCATTTATCCTCGAAGCCAATGGCCTGCGCTGGGCTGTCGATCTTGGGCGAGAGAGCTATCCGCACGCGAGGGCCAACGGCATCGCCAATGCCGAGCTGTTCAGCACGAAACAGGACAGCAAACGCTGGAGCATTTTCCGCTGCGGTCCGGAGAGTCACAACTTGCTGCGAGTCGACAACGCCCCGCCACGCGTCGAGGCCAAGGCCGACATTCATCCGATGGCCGATGGCGAGGGTGCGCCCGGCTTCATCGTTGATCTCTCACCCGTTGTCCGCGATCAAGTCGCCAGCGCACACCGCCGATTCAAACTCCACCCCAACCGATCGGTTGCCATCGACGATGAGTGGACGACCGGTGCAAAAGCCGCAAACGTCACCTGGCAATGGCTGACCCGCGCGCAAGTGACCGTGACGGCCGATGGCGCCATCCTCCGCCAGCAGGGTGAAACGCTGCGTCTGCGCATCACTGAGGGGAAGGGCGCGCGGATCGAGGTCGAGGATGTCTCGCGACCGCGTCAGGCGTGGGATTCTCCGAATGCCGGTCTCAGCCGTATCCTGATTCACATGCGGACACCACCTGTAAACACCGGACGGCTGCGCGTCCTGGCCGAACCCAACCCCTCGCCACTGAAACCATAGATAGGAACGACTCACAGCGAACCATGAGCAAGGCAACGCTATTACTTCAAGGAAGGCGGCAGCACCAATGGCCGCTCTGCCTGGCCATCACGCCCGAAGGCCAGCCCAAGCAGGTGGTTTATGACGTGCTCGGATGGACTCGAAATACTACCCACCCGACGCCCGATGGGATAACGGACTGGAATCCAATGAAGCCCTGCACCTCGAAAGAGCTGGTGGGCTTCATGAGATCCCTAGGCAAGACGCTGCTCGAGGCTTCGGGTCGTCATCTCCTGCGCGTTGAGCAAGCCGGCAAGGACGTGGACGAGGTGGATGTGAACTGGATCGAGTTCGTCAAAGCCAACCCTTAACCGCACCCGCGCCTGAAAGAGCCCGCCATGAACATGAACCGACGCCGTTTCCTAACCACTAGCCTCGCCGCCGCGTCCGCTGCCACGCTGGGGCTGCGCCTCGGGGGCGCGGAGTCCAGCGGTGTGCAGTTCAAGCCGGAGGAGAACATTATCCCCGCGCCCAAGGATCCAACCCTCTGGCCGGTGTTCCGCGAGCAACTCGCCGCTTGGCGCGCGAAGCAACGCCGCGAGTTGAACTACTCTGATTTACTCTATCGCCGACCCGACTTCGCCTGGGTGCCGGGAAGCTACGCCTGTTGCTTTCTCATGCTCGGGGACGAGCGGTTCTACGATGCCGCCGCCGGGCGCTACCGCATCAAGGAGTGGCTCGCGTCCAGCCAGCGCGATTTTGGCGGGTATGACAGCGTCGTGCTCTGGCACGCCTATCCCCGAATCGGACTCGACGACCGCAACCAGTATGACTTCTACCGCGACCAGCCAGGCGGGATGAAGGGACTGCGCGAGTTTGTGGATGAACTGCATCGTGCCGGAGTTCGTGCCTACATCGACTACAATCCCTGGGACATTCACACCCGCCGCGAGGCGAAGAACGACGTGGATGCGTTGTGCGAGATCGTGGCAGCCCTGGGTGTGGACGGCATCTTTCTCGATACGATGAAGCAGGGTGCGGCTGATTTTCGGACGAAACTCGATGCCGTGCGGTCCGGAGTAGTGCTCGAAGGTGAAATTGCTTTGCCGATGGAACGTATCGCGGATCACCACATGGAGTGGGGCCAGGGCTTTGTGGACAGCGAGGCTCCGGGCGTGGTGCGTAACAAGTGGTTCGAGCGCCGCCATCAGATCCATCATGTCTCGCGCTGGAGTCATGACCGCACGCCCCAGTTTCAAACCGCGTTCATGAACGGCACCGGCACGATGATCTGGGACAATGTGTTTGGCACCTGGGTTGGCTACAGCGAGCGGGAGAAATCCATCCTGCGGTCCATGCTGCCCATCCAGCGGCGTTTCACCGCGCTGTTCTCCGGCGAACGCTGGACTCCGCTCGTGCCGACGAATGACACCGAACTTTACGCGAGTCTCTGGGAAAGCGATGACGTCCGGCTGTGGACGCTGGTCAATCGCTCCACCCGTGAAGTACAAGGGGGGCCGGCGGCAGTCGAATTGAAACCCGGCGAACAGCTCTGGGATTTGGTTTCCGGCCTGGAGGGGAAATCCGCAAAGACCACGATCCGTCCGCGTGGCATCGGGTGTTTCGTCGCGGCACGGCGCGAGAAGTTGGGGGCCGACTTTACGGCGTTCCTTGGTCGCCAGCGCGCTTCCGATCAGGCGGCCAACTGGGATGCATCGTTCCCGGCCAGCGTCCAGACGAAGCTCAAGCGCGTGGTGCCGACGCGAGCCTATGCACGCACTCAAGCACCCAAGGACATGGCGGCGATTCCCGGCGGCCCGTTCAAATGCAGCGTGCGGTTTCGCATCCGCGAGTGCGGCTGGTATGAATCCACGCCCGATAAAATCAAGGGCTTTTCCAAACTCCACACGTTTGCCACCCGGGACAGCGACATCGTCCTCGCGCCCTATGCGATGGATCTGACTCCAGTAACGAACGCGCAGTTTGCGGAATTCCTGAAAGCATCCGGTTACCAGCCGAAGGAGACGGCGAACTTCCTCAAGCACTGGCGCAACGGTTTGCCTCCGGCCGGGCAAGTGGATCATCCCGTAGTCTATGTGGACCTCAACGATGCGCGGGCCTACGCCAAATGGGCTGGCAAGCGGCTGCCGACGGAAGAGGAGTGGCAGTTCGCCGCGCAGGGCACCGATGGGCGGCCATATCCTTGGGGCACCCAAACCCCGAAACCGCAGGACGACTTCTGCAACGGCTTCGGCGCCACCACCACCTCGGTGAAGCAATTTCCCGCCGGTCGCTCGCCGTTTGGCATCTATGACTTGTGCGGTAACACATGGGAGTGGACGGAGAGTGAGCGCGCGGACGGCGTGAACCGTTTTGCCATTCTGCGTGGCGGCTCGTTCTACCAGGCGCGGAAAGGAAGTTGGTCTTGGTATATGGACGGTGGCCCGCAGGAAGTGTCATTCGGGGCCAAGTGTCTGCTGACCTGGCCCGGCCTCGACCGCTGCGCCACGGTCGGGTTTCGGTGCGTGGTGGATAACTGAATTCCCATGAAGCATCGCATTCTCACCTTCCTTTCTCTGCTCACGCTCACCGTGCGCGCCGCCGAGACGACGCTAATTGACAGCGGCGGCAGGGCGAACTGGCTTTACGCGCCGACGGACAAGCCTCCCATGGAGAAGACTTACGGTTGCGCGCTGTTTCCAGTGGCTGGAGGAGATGGGATAGGATGTTGGGATGATACCTGAAAAAGCATTTGAACGATTGTTGGGCCTGGATGAGTGCTGGGAGGTCAGCGCGGCGGAGTATGAGACGGAGCCGGCAGGGC
>JBBRBM010000123.1:0-18719 GCA_038205745.1 Verrucomicrobiota bacterium
AGAGCGGCCATTTGTTGTAGCAGAGCGGTGCGTTTGGACAGGAATGAATCATTCATCGGGGAATACTGTCTAGTCACTAGACAATTTCCATCAAAAAAAGGCGGGAAACTGACTCTTCTCAGATTTTTGTCTTACACCCGCACATACGGGTAACCGAGGCGCGACAGCACGCCCATGTTGTCATTTTCCGGGCGCGCCAACTCCTTCATTGCGGCGATCGTATTCGGCAATTGCCTTGGGGAGGAATTGTTCGAGCTGCTGGATGCGCGTGCTGTTCGCGGGATGCGTGGAAGCGAACTCGGGAGGTTGCTGCCCAGTGGCGGTGCTCATGCGTTGCCAGAACGTGATCGCCTGGCGCGGATCGTAACCGGCACGCGCCATGTAAAGCAGGCCGATCTGGTCTGCTTCCAATTCATGCTCGCGGCTAAAAGGGAGAAGCACGCCGAATTGTGCGCCCGCTCCGAGAGCCGCCATCACACTCTGGCGTTGGCTATAATCCATGTCGCTGAGCGAGAAGCTGGCGCCGGTGAGCAAGGTTTGCGCGAGGCTGCTGCGAAGCAAGCGCTGCGATCCATGACGCGCAACGGCATGCGCCATTTCATGTCCCATCACGGCGGCCAGCCCGTCCTCGTTCCTGGCGTAAGGAATGATGCCGGTGAACACCGCAATCTTTCCGCCGGGCAAACAAAACGCATTCACCTGCGGACTGCGAACGAGGCTCACCTCCCACTTGAAATCTTTCGCTGCATCACCGCTCGCGCGCGCGAGTCGTTCCGCCACTCGCACCACCATGTCGTGCTCGGGTCCGCTTTGGATCACTTCGGACTGCGACAACACTTCGCGATAGCTCTGCAGACCGAGCGTTTCCTCCTGCTGCGAAGAAAGTGCGACGCGCGCGGTCCGCCCGGTCTCGGGGTTCTTCACCTTCTCCGCACCGAAATATTGAAACAGCGCCACGCCGATTGCGATGACGATGGGGAACAACATGATCTTTCGCCTGCTCATACGAATCTCCTTTGCTGCCCACCGTACGCCGAGATGCACTTTCTTTCAAACGCACTGCCTCCCCCGCTCGTTCACTCAAAAACTCCCTCGCCAACTCAATGCGCCCGGAGTTCCTTCTGGGCAATCGCATTGCGCCGCTGATCAACGGCGACCAGACTTCCCAAGGCTCAGACTGCCGTAAATGATTTCGACCCATCGATCCGCGTTGAGCGTCGGCGCGGACCAGTTCTTCCATTTGTCATCCAAGCCGGCGGCTTTGATTTCGGCGAGTGATTTTCCGGCGGTGATTTGTTTCTCCACGATGCCGGTTGTTTCCACGAGCATGGCGTGAAGCTCTTTCAACTCCATTTCTTCATCGGGAACTTTTCGCCTTTTCGATGTCGTAAATGAAAATCCCGTGGCCGACGCCAGCCGCTTCACGCGACGTTGCCATTTGGAACGCGATGAACTTGCCGTCATCGCTGACGACCGGGTTTGAAGCTTTGTAGCCGGGATAATCGCTGAAGAACGTGAGCCGCTCATAGTGGTGGCTGCCGTCGAGTTTCAGTTTCCAGAGATCCACGTTGCCCGGGCCTTTTAAGTTTTGTTTGTCGCATTCCACGAGCGTGAATTTGCCATCGGGAAAAATTCCCTCGGGCTCGTCGTATTGGCCGGGCGCGTCGGAGTAGTTCGTGACTTTCTTCGTCACGAGATCGATGCCGCAGACGTCGGTGCCCTGATGGCCGTAAGCGCTGAAGGTCAACTCGCGTTCCTCCGGCGGACGGTAATTCTGTGTCTCCAGCGTGCATTTGAACGGCAGGTCGCGGCTGTCGATAATCAATTTCTGGTTCGCGAGCTTGGGCTGACCTCCTTCGTAAACAAGGTCCGCCTCTGACATGCGCGAGCTGCCCGTGGCGATTTCGTCGGGATACTCGGCGGCAACATGCGTCCACGCGAGGTGCATGCGCTTGCGTGAGACGGCGGGACCTTCGCTGCACTTCGTGCCGAGCGCCACGGCGGGTTTGGTGCCGCTTTTGTCGAGCAGGTAAAGCCAGCATTGCACGCGCGCGTCACCGATGCGCTTGGGATCGAACTGCGCCGGGCCGGACAAAACGATGTCGCCATTCGCGAGATACAACGCGCGCGTGTAGCCGTGATGCGGGTAGTGCGCTGCGAGGTTGCGAACGCGCTTCGTCGCGACATCGAGTTCCATCGCGTCGCCGAAAGTCTTGGTGAGAAACAAAATCCGTTTGCCGTCGTGCGACCAATCAGCGCGTTCGCCAAACCATGTCGCCTGCGTGATGTGCGGCGGCAAATGGTCGGCGGGACTTTGGCCTTCCTTCGAATCGGCTGCCCGCGAGGCGAGGACGATGGACAGAGCGGCGGCAATGGCGAGCAGGCGGAGTTTCATGCGCTGGAGTCAACGCGGAACGGGTGCGCGTGGCAATCGTGTTTGTACGAGGCACAACTGGACACGCCCGTCGTAGTGGGTCAGCCGCCCACGGCTGGCAAAGTCCCGCAGGCGCCCTCGCCTGCGGTTTCACCGGGCGAGGGCGCCTGCCCCACTAATGAATCGATTCGCAACGTCCCGGTCCGTTCGTGAACCTTGACCCGAATGGCACTCCTGCTGCCGAGATTCTTGCTGCTTGCGATGCTCGCGATGGGTTGTGCCGCGCTCGCGCAGAGTGGGCTGCCGAAAGCCGAGTATCTCAAAACGGCGCTGCTGAAGATCGGCGATCCGGTTCGGGGCAAAGCCTTGTTCGCCGATGAGCAACGATTCGCATGCACGCGCTGCCATTCGATCGATGCCAGCGCTTCGAAGCCGGGCCCGGATCTTTTCGCGATCGGTGACAAGTTCGGGCGCCGCGAAATCATCGAGGCGATCCTCTCGCCCTCGACGAACATCGCCGTCGGCTACAGCACAACCGTGTTGGAGACGAAGGCCGGCGATGAATTTCAAGGCGTGATCAAACAAGCGACGCCTGATTTCGTGGAGGTGGTTTGCGGAGATGGAAAGCGTGTCCGCATCGCCACACGCGACATCAGCACTCAGTACACGAGTGAGATTTCGTTGATGCCTGAAGGCTTGAACGCCGGGCTTACGACGCAGGAGTTCACGGACTGGATCGATTACCTCGTCACGTTGAAACAACCGGCGAGTGCGAACCTCGTCACGCATTTCCAAGAATGGAAAGTTTGCGACGATGATCGTGGAGTAAGAGGCGGCTGAGGATTTGAGCCGCGATTCAGGCAAGCCGCCGCGCATTCTTCTGCGCATCGATGTGGACCATCGCAACGGCGCCTCCCCCTCACCCTGACCCTCTCCCTCAGGGAGAGGGAACAGCAGGCGGCGGTCGTTTGTAATTCGCGGGCGCGCAGTGCTGTCCCCGCATTCTGGTTATTCGTGAAGAACCGCTGCGGCAAATCAGAACGCTCCAACTTGTCCAGTCCGCGGAATTCGTTTCTCCCTCTCCCCAGGGGAGAGGGCCGGGGTGAGGGGAAAAGCGCGCCTGCCCCCCGCCAAATGGAAGTTGTTTGGCCAACATTCTTGTCTTGGAGTTACGAGCCATTCCTCCAAGCTACGCACACACCCAAGTGCGTATGAGCATGACCGTTTCCACAACCCGCCGCCGGTTTCTCCAGAGTTCAATGCTTGCGATCGCCGGCGCCACGGTCGGAGGTTTCGATGTGCGGCGGGCATTTGCCGCGGCGCCAGTGCCATCGTGGATCGATCGGCCTATGCGTTGGGCGCAGCTCACGTTGGTGGAAGACGATCCGGGGAAGTTCGATCCGAAGTTCTGGCTCGATTACTTCAAGCGCACGAAGTCCGATGCGGTCTGCCTCAGCGCGGGCGGTTGCGTCGCGTATTATCCCACGAAGGTGCCATTTCATCATCGCAGCGCGTGGCTCGGTGAGCGCGATGTCTTTGGCGAACTCGTCACCGGTTGCCGGAAGCTCGGTATGGTTGTGATCGCGCGCACTGATCCGCACGCGACTTACGATGATGTGCAGGCGGCGCATCCTGATTGGATTGCGGTCGAGGCCGATGGAAAACCGCGGCGGCATTGGGGGTCGCCCGAAATGTGGGTGACGTGCGGACTTGGGCCTTACAACTTCGAGTTCATGACGGAGGTGAAGCGCGAGATCATGTCGCGCTACGGAGTGGACGGCATTTTCATCAATCGCTGGGATGGGTCAGGACAATGTTATTGCGAGCACTGCCAGAAGAACTTCAAAGCGGTGACCGGTCTTGAACTTCCGCGTGCGGTTGATCCGCAAAATCCGACGCGGCGTGCTTACATCCTTTGGCGCCAACAACGGTTGTTCGATCTCTGGCAGCTCTGGGATCGCGAAGTGCGCGCGATCAATCCCGACTCATGTGTGATCCCAAACACGGGCGGCGGCGCGACCAGCACGCTCGACATGAAACGCATTGGCGAACTGGCGCCGACACTGATCGCGGATCGACAGGCGCGACGTGGTGTCACGGTGCCGTGGGCGAACGGGAAGAACGCCAAGGAATTTCGCGCCACGATGGGACGCAAGCCGATCGTCGGCGTCTTCAGCATGGGACTCGAAGAGCCGTATCGCTGGAAAGACTCCGTCCAGAACGCGGCGGAGTTTCAACTCTGGGCCGCTGATGGCGTGGCGAATGACCTGCGTCCGTGGTTCACGAAATTCTCCGGCAAGCTTCACGACGAGCGGTGGCTGAAACCCGTCGAGCAGTTATATCGGCGCTACGCGAGTTGGGAGAAGTATCTGCGCAACGAACGCCCGCTCGCGCGCGTCGCGATTGTTTACTCGCAGCAGACCGGCTGGTTTTATCGCGGCAAGGTCGAGGATCACATCGACGGCTGGTATCAGGCGCTGATCGAGGCGCGGATTCCGTTCGAGATGGTCCACGATCGTTTGCTCGATGCGGAACATCTCAGTGCGTTCAGGACGTTGATCCTGCCGAACATCGCGGCCCTTTCGGATGAGCAGTGCAAACAACTCAAGGCCTTTGTACAGCGCGGTGGCCGCATCATTGCCACGCATGAGACGAGCCTTTACGACGAGTGGGGCGTGAAGCGGCAGAACTTCGGGCTAGCGGAGTTGTTCGGCGTGGATTACGCGGGCCGCACCGAGTCGCGAATGCAGAACGCGTATCTTCGTTGCGAGCACGAAGCGACGAAGCATCATCCGCTGCTGCGCGGATTGGAGGATGCACCACGAATTATCCACGGCGTGTCGCGCGTGGAAGTGACACCGCGCCAGGCGTTCGGTGCGATGCCGCTCACGCTCATTCCGAGTTATCCCGACTTGCCGATGGAGAAAGTTTTTCCGCGAACCGAGGCACAAGGCGTGGCGCAGGTTTTTCTGCGGCAGTTCGAACTCGCAGCCACCTTGCCGTCTCGCAGCCAATCGGGATTGGGCGCTCGCGTCGTTTATTTCCCTTGGGACATTGATCGCACGTTCTGGGAAGTGCTGTGCGTGGATCACTTCAAGTTGCTCCGCAACGCGGTCGAGTGGGCGACGAATGAGTTGCCCGTCGTCGAGGTCACTGGCCCGGGCGTGATCGATTTGACGGTGTGGCGCCAAAAGAACTCGGTGACAGTGCATCTCGTGAATCTCACCAACCCGATGATGATGAAAGGTCCGGTGCGCGAGTTCATTCCGGTCGGCGAACAGCGCGTGCGTCTTCGCTTGCCGACGAGTTGGAGGCCCAAACGTGCTCGCTTGCTCGCGGCGGAGAAGACGGTGCGCGTGCGGCGGACTGGGGATTTCCTGGAAATAATCGTGCCGTCGATTCTCGACCATGAAGTTGTGGCCGTTGACCTGTAGGCAATCGTTCTCGGGGCTGTTTTCTCACGATGTATTGCAAATGAGATTGCCAAGCTTGCGCAGTGCGGAGAACTTGATGCCGTTGACTGATTGAGTTTCTGTTTTCATCCGTGCTGTTGTGGGCCGGGGCGGAATACAATCCATCGACCTTATCTTGGACAGGAAGTGGGACGGACGGGAGTTTTGAACTGTGGACAATAGCGCTGAACTAAAACTGGACGGCAAAACATTTAAGCTTCCTACGATCGAAGGTTCCGAAAAGGAGCGCGCCATCGACATCAGTTCGTTGCGCGCCCAGACCGGCTACATCACGATCGATGACGGCTACGGCAACACGGGCTCGTGCCAAAGCAAGATCACGTTCATCGACGGCGAGCTGGGGATCTTGCGCTACCGGGGCATCCCCATTGAGGATCTGGCGGAGAAGTCCACGTTCATCGAAGTGGCGTATCTGCTGATCTGGGGCAAGCTGCCCACCAGCGCAGAACTGCGGACGTTCTCCGATCTGCTCACCGAAAACGAGCTGCTGCACGAAGCGATGAAACATCACTTCGAGGGATTCCCCACCTCGGCGCATCCGATGGCGATCCTTTCCTCGATGATCAATGCGGCCAGCTGCTTTTACCCGGAGTTGCTGACGTCGGAGGGAAAAGATCATTTCAAGGTGGAAGTGGCGCGACTGCTCTCGCAAGTGCGCACCATCGCGGCCTTCGCCTTTCGAAAATCGCGAGGCCTGCCGATCAATTATCCCAAGCCGGAATTCAAGTACACGGCGAACTTCCTGCACATGCTCTTCTCGGTGCCGTACGGCGAATACGATTTGAAGCCGGAAGTGGTGAAGGCGCTCGACCTGATTTTCCTGCTGCATGCGGATCACGAGCAGAACTGTTCGACCTCCACGGTTCGCATGGTGGCGTCGAGCAAGGCAAATCTGTTTGCCAGTGCGGCGGCGGGCGTTTGCGCGTTGTGGGGGCCGCTCCACGGCGGTGCGAACCAGGCCGTGCTCGAGATGCTCGAAGACATTCATCGCTCCGGTGACGACGGCTCGAAATTCATCAATGCCGCCAAGGATAAGAACAGCGGCAAGAAGCTCATGGGCTTCGGCCATCGCGTTTACAAGAACCATGATCCGCGCGCGAAGATCATCAAGAAGGCTTGCGATGAAGTGCTCGATAAACTGCATTTCAACGATCCGCTGCTCGACATCGCCAAGAAGCTCGAGGAAGCCGCGCTCAAGGATTCCTACTTCGTCGAGCGCAAGCTTTACCCGAACGTGGACTTTTACAGTGGCATCATCATGCGGGCGCTGGGGATTCCCCTGGAAATGTTCACCGTGATCTTTGCCATCGGACGCATGCCCGGTTGGATCGCGAACTACAAAGAGGTCATGGAAGAGCCCACGCGCATCTATCGTCCGCGCCAGATCTACGTGGGCCCCACGCTCGACCGTTACGTGCCGCTCAAGGAGCGTAAGTAAGCGCCGCGACGGGCTTCCGTCATTCGTGACGGAGCGCCTCGATGGGATCAAGCCGTGCCGCGGCCTTCGCCGGGTAAAGGCCGAAGATAATTCCGACGAGTCCGGAAATTCCAAACGCCAGCAGCACTGACAATGGCGTCACGATCGTCTTCATCGTCGTGAGTTGCGACACCATCATGGGCGCGACGACGCCTAACATGACGCCAATCAAACCGCCGCCGACGCTGAGGATCACCGTCTCCACGAGAAACTGAAGCGTGATGTCGCGGCGTTTGGCGCCGAGCGCACGGCGCACGCCGATCTCTCGCGTCCGCTCCGTCACCGTGGCAAGCATGATGTTCATGATGCCGATGCCGCCGACGATGAGTGAAATCGCCGCGATCGAACCGAGCACGATGTTGAAGATGTATTTGGTTTGCTCCGCCTGGCGCAGCAGTTGGAGCGGCACGATGGCTTCGTAGTCATTCTGCTTATGAAAGCGCGCGAGCAAGGCTTTGATTTCGTTGTCGCCGGACTCCACCGCCTCCAGTCCCTTCATCTTCACGGTGATCTGGTGCAACTGGACTCTTTCCACTTCGAAGCCGCCGGCGGACCGGCGTATGATGGTTTCGCCGAAACGGGACCGCACGGTGGAGAGGCAGATGTAAATGTTGTTGTCCAACGGTTCGCCTTCCATTTGGCCGGATTGCGGCCGTTGCTCGGCGGTGTCCTTCTCGCGAGCGAGGCCAATGACGCGATAGTAGAACGCGTCGATCTTCACCGATTGTTCGAGCGGATCTTGATACGGAAACAGCTTCGACGCGAGCGAAGCGCTGATCACGCAGACGTTGTTTTGATTCATCTCGTCCGTCTCGCTGAGAAAGCGGCCGCGCACGAGATCGAGATTCACGATCTCGGTGTAGAAGGGCAGCGTGCCGATCACCTGGCAGGACGCCGCGCGATCGGAGAAGCGCACCGTCTCGCGGATGATGCGAACCGGCAGCACGCGCTCCACACCGGGAATGGTGCTCTGGATGCGCGCACCGTCATTGTAGGTCAGGCCGTATTCAACGCTCGAACTGCGACCGCTGCCCGCCTGCTTCGCTTCGTCGGGCGGCTTCACGGAGCGGAGAATGATGTTGTCGCGCCCGAGTTTCTGGATGGCTTGCTGTGCTTCGTACGACGCGCCTTCACCGATCGCCAGCATCGCGATGACGGAGCAAACGCCGAAGATGATGCCGAGCATCGTCAGCGCGGAGCGAAGCTTGTGCAGCATCAGGCTCTTGAGCCCGAGCCGCATCGTCGTCGTTAGTGATGAAGTGAAAATTTTCATGCGACGGCGGCCAGTGTGCGCGGCGCATTGCGAACCTCGCGATCGATCAATCCATCGCGCATGTGGATGACGCGATGGGCACGTGCCGCGACTTTGTCGTCGTGGGTGACGAGCACGATTGTTTTGCCCTGGCGATTCAGGTCGCCAATCAACTCGAGCACTTCAGTGCCGGTCTTGCTGTCGAGATTGCCCGTGGGTTCATCGGCGAGAATCATCAACGGATCGTTCACCAACGAGCGGGCCACGGCGACACGCTGCTGTTGCCCGCCTGAAAGCTGAAATGGCCGGTGGTCAAGGCGATCACCGAGCCCGACGAGCTTCGCCAATTGCACACAACGGTCGTGATGCGCGACGAGATCGGCGCCCTGGTACATCAGTGGCACCTGGATGTTCTCGATGACAGTGAGCTGCGCGATGAGGTTGTAAGACTGGAAGATGAACCCGATCCGTTTGCCACGCGCTTCCGACAGTTCGTCGTCGGGCATCTTTGAAACATCAGTGCCGCCAAGGAAATATCGCCCGCTCGTCGGACGATCGAGACAGCCCAGCAAGTTCAGCATCGTCGACTTGCCCGAACCAGATGGCCCCATGATCGCGACGTAATCGCCGTGACCAATTTCCAGATCAACACCACACAATGCGCGCACGACAATCTCGCTGCCGAGCGCGTAATGCTTCTCGATCTTTTCGAGCCGGATGATGGGCTGCGACTGGCTCACGAGCGCGTCGCCGGTTTTTCGGAACGAACCGGTTCCGGACGGCCTGCAGGAACACTGGGTTCGGGGCGCTTGTCACCCCGCACCGCTTTGCGCAATGCATCGACCGCGGGCTGGCTGGAGAGGACTCCGGCCGGGCGGCGTCCGCCGCTCACCCCGTTTGTGTTCAACTTGTGCCGTGCTGAAAATCCGCCGTCGCGCGGTTGATGCTCGTCCGCCGCGGCGCGAGCGAAGGCCCTTTGAACCTTGTTCGAGTCCGGTGCGTCTGGCGTCTCGCCCGGCGCGACAACCGAGCCGGCGAGATCTTTCTCGTTGGGATCAAACGGCGGCGACAGCAACACGCGATCACCGGGTTTCACGCCGGAGGTGATTTCAATGACCTTCATGTTGTAACGGCCCACGGTGACAGCCACCGCCCGCGGAGGATCACCGACGAACACAACGGGCTTTCCGCCGCGTGTCGACACGGTCTGCAATGGAAGCGCGATCACATCTTCGAGGTTCGTGATGAGAATTTCCGCGCGCGCTGAGACACCGGGTTTCACATTGGGAAGATCATCCGTGACCAGAATTTCCGTCGCGTACACCTTCAGATTCGGGTTGCTCCAGCGCGTGCTCGAATCAGGCAGGGGAGCTACGCGATTCACCACGCCGCCAAAGCGTCTGTCCGGCATTGAGTCCAGGACCACGAACGCCAACTGGCCGCGCGTGATCTGGTTGACGTGCGACTCGTGAACTTTCACCTGCAACTTCATCGCGCTCACGTCGGGCAGCTTGATGATCTCCTGACGATAGCGAACCATGGCGCCTTCCTCGATCATCGATTCACTGCTGAACCGCCCTCCTCCGCCGGCGTAAACAACCAATCCGTCCTGAGGCGCGTAAATCTTTGTCGCGGCAAGCTGGCGCATGTCGCGCTCCAACTTCGTTTTGCTGAGCTCGAGCGTGATCTTTTGCGCCGCCACGTCTGCATTCCACTGCGCGATCTTGCGGTCGCCCTGTAGTTTCACGCGTTCGAGCGATTCCTTGGCCTCCTGCATCGCGGCCTCGAGTTCCCGTTTTTTCTTGGGCGCATCGAACGTCTCGAGCATCCACAACGCTTTGTTCGCCTGCTCGAGTTTCAGCCGGAACTGCGAGACGGCGAGACGGTCCTTATCGAGATTGCCTTTGGTTTCGAAACCCTTTTTGTGGAGAGCTTCCGTCCATGCGAGCCGCTCCTCATTGATCTGCAAATTCTCCATCACGTTGGTGATCTCGATCTGCGCATTGCGCAACAATTGCGCTTCTTCACCCTTGAGATATTTCTCCACATCCGTCCTGGCGAACTCGAGTTTCAACTCGGCTGCTTGTACTTCGCTGTCCACCGTGCTCTTGCCGATCTCGAATGCCTGCTCGGACTGCAAGAGCAAGAACTGCGCGCGCTCGACGGCGATCTGCTGCGCGTTGACCGTGTCCTGAACTGCGGAGGAATCCAATTCGATCAGCAGGTCGCCCATCTTCACCGTGGCTCCCTCCGGCACGATGAAAATGATGCGGGCCATTCCTTCCACTTCGCTGCGAATGACTTCTTCATCCACGGCTTCCACGGTGCCGCCTTCCACGATGGAGATCAGGACGTCGCTCCGTTTGACGTCGAAAAAATTATACTTCTCCTTGGAGCCCTTCGGTCGCGCGGCGAGGGCGATCACGAGGCCAATCACCACCAGCGCGACGATGCTGCTCACTATCGGCCGGCGTCGCGGTGTGTTCAGAATCCATTTCAGGAGTTTCATCAATTGATCAAATACCTTTCCGGTGGAAGCACCGTATCCTGCTGCGGTCGCGGTTTCGCCGCCTGCAATGGTTCACCGAAATACGCCGCGACGTGGTCCTTAAGCCAGAATTCCGGCTCTGAGGTTCGCAGCGCGCCGATATCGAGCATCAGTTGCAGTCGTGCTTCCTGATAACTGACGATCGCGGCCGTCACCGCATTCTGGGCCGCGATCTGCGCATCCTGCGCTTCGATCAAGTCGCGCACTTCCGCGCGGCCTGCCTCGAGCAACATGCTGGCGCTGGCCACGCGTCGGTTCGCCAGTTCCAGCGCGTTGCGTTGAATGGTGAAATTCTCACGCCGCAAATTCAGGGTGCGGAGGCCGCCCCGAATGTCG
Organism: Verrucomicrobiota bacterium; assembly: GCA_038205745.1. Classification (GTDB taxonomy): domain Bacteria; phylum Verrucomicrobiota; class Verrucomicrobiia; order Limisphaerales; family SIBH01; genus JANNGC01. The sequence continues at coordinate 11,461 of JBBRBM010000123.1, forward strand.
TCCTTCAAATTGTCGAGCGTCAGGGTGAGCGCGCGTATCTCCGCTTCGAACGACACAAGCGTGGCGCGGTAATTGTTCCGCTGACGCAGGCGATCAATCGGCAAATCAAGTTCGAGGCCGACACCTGCGCGCACCTTTCTGGCATCGAACGTCGTGTAATCCTGCGTGCCTTCAGATTGCAGCGAGGCGTCGCTGAAGAGCCGGAGATCGGCGCGCAGTTGATCCTTCGAGACGAGAATCTTGCGCTTGATGTCCTCGAATTGATCGATGGCGTTCAGCACCAGCATCTGGTGCGCGACGGCGCTTTTGAACGCGCGGTCGGGATCGAGCGGCACTTCGATCAGCCCCGTCGTCTGCAACCGATCGAGCGGCGCCGGATCGAGCGCGAATCGTTCACCGAGTGGCACGCTCAACTTGATTTTGAATTGGTCGAGCGAGGTCTGGTACGACGCGAGCGCATTCACGTAATTGTTTCGCGCCGTGAGCTGCGCCTGCTGCGCCTGGTCCACCGCCGCGATCTGCTCGCGATCCTTGGCCCGCGCATTGAGACGATCCGACGCCTGCACGCGGCTGAGGTAGTTGGTGTAGCGATTTCGAATTACCACCTGCTGCGCGAGCAGGTCGAAGTAGTCCCGCGTGATCTCGATGGCGAACTGATTTTGAAAATGGCTGTAACTGCGAATTGCGTAGATCACGTTCCGTTCGGCTTGCGTGAGAGCTTCGACCGTCGGGTTGTTCCGGCCAAATCCGCGCAAGAGCGGTTGCGTGAAGTTCACCGTCACGAGCGAGATGATTTCCTGCCGCGGCTTGCCGGTGTAATAACGCAAAACGTCATTCGCCAGAGCGGCGCTCAGCCGTCCGCCTGTCGCGAAGAACTGACTCAAGCCCACGCCGCTGTTCAGCGTGCCGCTGTTCTCGCTGTGTACTTCAGGGCGTTGACCAAACGCGTCTGTGCCGATCCCAGAGTCACCTCTCGCTTCAACTCTGTAGCCATGCAGATACTGCCCTTTCGTGCCGGCGAAAAATTGCGGACTGAACTCATACCGCGCACCAGTCAACGTGAGCGCCGTCAGGTAAAGCTTTTCCTTCTCCGTCTGGTAACGCCGGCTTTTCGTTGCCGCGATCTCCAGCGCATCTTCGAGCGAAAGTTTCCGGACCGCGCTGCGCTGCCGATCATTGATCAATTCCTGCGGCAAGACCTCCTTCGGTTCGCGCTGTGAGTAAGGCGTGTCGATGCTGAATGCGTTCGTCTTCCCAAAAATTTCATGCTCAGCCTGCGCCACGATTCCATAAACCTCGCGATCCGCGGCCCGCCGATGCTGCGCGGCAGTGCATCCGAACAAGAAGGCTGCTGCGGCGACGGCGAGCCCATGCACGGCCATTCGCACCCACTTCGTCTGCGAACGTGGCGCGGCATTTGTATCCATCAGTGGTCGTGACTCTGATTCCAAAATTGCGATCGGTTCACGGGCGCACCATGCACTCCGGGAAACTGGGTCAACTCAGACGCCGATTTGCAGCGTGGTCTTCACTTGCACTGTGAAAAGACGGTCAAATCTTGCGGCGCCCATCACATGAAGCGGTGAAGGTTTAGTCGAAATGCTTCCGCAAGAGTCCGAGATGAGCTTTGTAGTCCATCACGAGATCCTTCGGCGCGGCCGCTTCAATTTGAATCCAGCCTGTGAACCCATTCTCATCGACCGCCTCGCGCACTTTCGCGAAGTCAATCCGCCCTTGCCCGAGCATGAAGCCGCCGTCCTTCGCGTGAAGTTCGCAGATGCGCCCCTTCAGCATCCGAATCTCGCGGTAGATGTCGTAGCCCTTGTCCGTCGAATTTCCGACGTCGTAATAAACCTGCACCGCGGGTGATTTCACGCGGTCGAGGATGTCGAGGTTCTCTTCCGCACTGAGATAATTCTCGAGGCCAAGGACCACGCCGGCATTCTCCGCGCGCGGCGCAAGTTCCTTCAACAAATCCACCGTGCGATCCGTGCCGATCTTGTCGCCTTTCAAATCGCCCTTAAAGAACTGCGCCACGAGCACGATGTTCACGCCGAGCGCTTTCATCACGTCGATGGAATCGTGAAGCCAGATCGCGGCCCGCGGTTCCGACTTCAGACCCACGTTGTTCAAGTCGCCCATCGCCAGCGACGCGATCTCCAGCCCGGTGCGTTTCGCCGCCTCGATGTAATTGCGCTGCACATCGGGACGCCGCAGCCACATGCCATTCGCGGCGTTGCCCATGTTCACTTGCACCCCGTCGAGACCGATTTGCTTCGCCACGTCGAAGCACGTTGGATCAGCTTTGCGCAACGACCACTCGCACGCGCCGATCTTGAACCGCCGCTTCTCCGGCGCGGCGAAGAGCGGGGTGAGATGCGCCGCAAGAGAAAATCCTGCGACAGCAAAGGAGGCGCGCTTCAAGGAAGTGCGACGAGTGATTTGATCTGGCGATGGCGTGCGCATGGTGAGTTCGACGCAATGAAACGCCGCAACTTCACTCCGACGGATTTTAATTACTTACCGATCACCGCAAGTTTCTCCGGACGGCGTGATGGAAGTTGAAAAGCGAAAGGCGTCCCATCGCCGTTTGGCAAGCGCCAGATGCTGCCGTCGGCTGCCAGCGTAATTACATCGTTCGGTTCGCTCTCGACCGCGAGCCAGTCGGAATGGTGTCCGAGTCTCTTCACCTGATAACGCACGGGTGCTTCCCGTTGCGACCAGTCGAAATGGGGTCGCCACATCCAAAGCGAGCCGTCGCGTTTCATTCCGACGATTAACTGACGATCAATCCACACGCTCGCCGCGTCGCGCCAAACGGATTCGGAATTCAGTTCAACAAACGAGTTGGTTTGAACGAATGGCGAGCGTGTGCCCGTTCGCATTAGCGCTTGTGACATCGGCCCCCAGGCCACAAGCGACCGGTCGCTGGCGACCGCGACTTGGAAGTCGCGGCTGGCATCCACACTCACGACACCGTTGCTCAATCCGGCAACGAGTGTGGGTTGGATTTCCGATGCGACGGTGATGTTTGTCTTTGATGTGAAGAAGTTCCATTGCCAGACGGTGCCATCACTCTTCACCGCGGTAGAGCTGCTGCCTCCCGCGAACAGATCCCGCGCAGAAGACGAGCGCGCTCTCGAAAGGCCAGCGCACGCAACTCGCGCTCATCTCCGCGATCTGTCCCGAGCCCGAGTTGCTCGTGCTCGACGAACCGACGTCGGGCCTTGATCCCATCGTGCGGCGCGAATTCATCGAAACGGTGATTGGCGCGTATCAATCCGGCGCGCCGGGACGCCGCACGGTGTTCGTCTCCACGCATTTGATCTCCGAGTTCGAAGGCCTCATCGACGAATTCGCCTTTAGTTTCTCTTCGAAAAAATCGAACCGCTCGCGAACGAGTTTGAGGAAGGTTGCCTCGTCCACGCCCAAGTGGTGCGCCGCCACGATGGCTTCATCGATCTCCTTCAACAGCACATTCTGTCGGGCGCGTTTGGTGAGCTGCGAATCGGACTCTTTGAGGAAGCAGCCTTTGCCGGCAACCGTTTCGATGATGCCCTGGCTCTCCAACTCGGCGTAAGCCTTCGCCACCGTGTTGCGGTTCACGCGCAACTCCTCGGCGAGCGGCCGGATCGATGGGAGGGGCTCGCCCGTGCGCAGCGCGCCTGAAGCAGCGGCGTAACGGATCTGGTCCACCAGTTGCAGGTAAACCGGCTTGCCCGACTTGAAATCAACTTGGAGCATCATTAACTGTCATAGGACAGTATGACAGTTGCCGTGGCGTCAATAAAATTTTCAGGGAGCCTTCCGTAGTGGGGCAGACGTTCCGTCTGCCTCTTGCCTGCAAGGCCACCAGCCGGGACGGCCAGTGGACGGTGGCAGACGAGACGTCTGCCCCACTATTGTCAGCCCGCCGGAACGATCTTCTTCCAGATCGGCACGACGCGTTTCATTTCGTCGATGAGCCACTGGCAGGCGGCGAACGCTTCGCCGCGATGGGGCGCGATGATTTCCACCCACAGCGAAGCTTCATTCACTTGCACCACGCCGACGCGATGAATGAGCCGCACCGATTCGATCGTCCAGCGCTTCTCGATTTCGTCGAAGAGAAGATGGAACTGGTGTTCGACCATTTTTTGAAACGCCTCGTATTCGATCGCGGAGATGGCTGCGCCGTCCTCGCTGCCGCGAACGACTCCGGAGAAATAAATCGCCGCCCCCATGCCGTGGGACATGGAGCGAGTCGCGACGAGATTCGCTTCGTCGATCGGCGAGGGGGTGATCGTAAGCAGTCTCTTCATTCCGCAATCATCGTTCCGCAATCCGCAGTCGCATCAGCCTCCTTGCACCGGAGGGAAGAGCGAGACTTCGTCGCCGGGTTTCAAAGCGTAGTCACGCGTTTGGTAATCGACGCCCACGGCGATGAGCGTGGAGTTGCGCATGGCGGCGAGTTTCGGAAAGCGCGTGACGAGTTGCTCGTAGAGTTCGCGCAGCGTTGCGTTGGCGGCCACTTCTTCGGTCGCCTCGGCGCAGCCGGTGAGGTCTTTGAAATACGAATAGAAATGGACGCGGACGTTCATGGCTAAAATGTGCGCGCGAACAGCAGTGTGTCGCGCAGTCGATTGCGGTTATCGCGTCCGTCGTGATGGAGTTTGCCTTCGAGCTTGAAGCCGGCGCGCTCGGCGACGCGCGCGCTGCGTTTGTTGCGAGAGTCGGTACGGATTTCGAGCCGGCGAATTTTCAGGTTGCGACGCGCCAATTGAACGACCGCATGAACTGCTTCCGTGACGTAGCCGTTGCCCCAAGCGTCGGTTCGAAGCCAATAGCCGACTTCAAATTTCGGCACAGTCCAGTCGCCGCGCACGAGGCCCGTACCGCCAAGCAGCCTCTGGTCTTCGCGGCGGAGCATCACCATCGGGAACTCACGACGGACGGAATAATCCACTTCAGCCTGCACGCAGAACTCGCTGGTCGCTTCGAGCGTTGGACACTTGCCCGCCCACGGCAACCACGGATGCAACTCGGCAAACGACTCGCGAATGGCGTCATTGATGGCTTGTGCATCGGCTGCGGTGACGGCGCGCAGAAGCAGGCGCTTCGTGGTGATTTGCGTTGGGACTGTGAGGAGCAGCGGGTTCATTTCTCCGCCTCGGGATTTTGGTAACACTCGGGCCGCAGCACGCCGACGAACGGGAGATTGCGAAAGCGCTCGGCGTAATCGAGCCCGTAGCCGACGACGAAGAGATCGGGGATTTGGAATCCCACGTAGTCGGCGCTGACTTTCACTTCGCGGCGCGCTTTCTTTTCGAGGAACACGCAAATCTTCAGCCGGCGCGGTTTGTGTCCGCGCAGGATTTTGCAGACGCTCTGCAAGGTTTTGCCGGTGTCGAGAATGTCATCGACCACGAGCACGTCGCGGCCTTTGACATCGAGACGCAGTTGTTTGGTGAAAACCAGTTCGCGCGAGAGTGTGCCGGTGCCGTAGCTCGACACGCCGATGAAATCCAGGCGCAACGGCAGTGACAGGTGACGGATCAAATCAGCGAGAAACATCACCGTGCCGTTGAGCAGTGAGACGACGACGAGATCGCGTCCCGCGAAGTCGTGCTGGAGTTTCCGCGTGAGTTGTCGAACGCGCCGGGCGATCTGTTCCTCGGTGATGAGGACGCGCTCGATTTCTTTTTGCCAAGTCTTGGGGGCTGAACGTTTCATCGGAGGTTCTCAAATGTGTTTCGAATCGTTGTGATCTTTCACGACGCAGCCCGTATCCGGGCGGTTGAAATTCACTTCGTTCGTCTTCACGTAAGCGTTGAAGTCATCGTCCGCGCTCATGCCGGGCACTTGCGCGAGGCTGAAGGGGAAGTGAACGAGATCGACGACTTCGACGCGGGCGTTCTGCGCCGGAAGAGTTCGCGAAGCTGGTCGGGTCTTTCCATGCGCGGAAGCTTCGGGTTTCGAGTTTCGAGTTTCGAGTTGAAAGTTCGGGAGGCAACCCGAAACCCAGAACTTCAAACCGCGAATGCGAACTTTGAACTTTGAACCTTGAACTGCGAACTCCTATAAACGTCCGATGTTGGTGTTACCAATCCTCGCGGCAGCCGGCGTGACGGCAACGACTTCGAACGCGTTGCCGCAACTCATCGCGCATGGCGGGCTGATGATCTGGGTGTTGATCGCGACAAGCTCGGTCGCGCTGCTGGTTTTTGCCGAACGAATGCTGCATTACCATCGCGCGCAGATTAACTCGATGGAGTTTCTCAGCGGCGTGCGCAATGTGCTCAAGCGCGACAACATCGTGGAGGCGCTCTCGATTTGCGACGCGACGCCGGGCCCGGTTGCGCGCCTGGTGAAGGTCGCGATCCTGAACCGCGAGCGTGGCCGTGATGGCGTGCGCGAGGCCATCGAGGAGGCGGGGCTCATGGAGGTGCCGCGACTCGAGGAAAAGCTGAACGTGCTCGCCACGCTGGCGCAGATTGCTCCGCTGCTTGGACTTCTTGGAACGGTCCTCGGCTTTCTCGACATCTTCAGTGCGCTGCAACTGGCCGGACCGCACGCTCACATGGAGCAACTCGCGGGTGGAATCTGGAAAGCGCTCATCTCCACGGCGGGCGGCATCGCCGTCGCGATCCCGTGTTACGCGGGATACAATTATTTGGTCGGCCGCGTGAACTCCATCGTGCTCGACATGGAAAAGGCGGCGTCGGAAATCGTAAGCATCGTGACTGAGGTGAAGGCGCCGTGATTTACGATTTACGAATGACGATTTACGAGCGGCCCGCCGCCGGCGATGCGGGTTTTGCAGGCGACGCGTCAATCGTGAATCGCAAATCGTAAATTCCAATGCGTTTCCCGAGGAACAAGCAAATCTTTCGCGGCCAGCCGGATCTCGGCGCGTACGTCGGCGTGTTTTTTTTGCTGCTGATTTTCGTGTTGTTGAATTCAGCGATCGTGTTCACGCCGGGCGTGCCGATTCATTTGCCGGACGCGGATGAACTTCCCGGTGTTGCGGGCGACACACTGGTCGTGGCCGTGGACGCGAGCGGGACATTTTACTTCGACAACCAGGTCACGCCGGAAGACCAGTTGAAGCAACGTCTCTTCGATGTGGCGAATGCCTCGCGGCGGCCGCTCACGCTGCTGGTGCAGGCGGACAAGGACGTGAAATGGGAAACATTGCTGCGGCTGGCATTGCTCGCACGCCGCGCCGGGATCAAGGACGTCGTGCCTGCCACGCGCCCGGCCTCAGTGGGCACGAACGG